>NZ_CP108356.1:1800000-2100000 GCF_036237315.1 Streptomyces sp. NBC_01351
ATCCTGCAGGCCCTCTTCCGGGCCCCCTCGGCGTCCCTCTTGCAGGCCCTCTTCCGGGCCCTCTTGGCGGCCCTCCGGGCGGACCTCCGCGCCGGACAAGTCATCAGCGACAGGATCGAAGCCCGCGGACATCTGCACGCTCCCAGCTCGGTATCGATTGCCCCGGGTCAGTTCCGGCCACGGGGTGATCGCACGCTAGGTCGGCCCCGAAGGGCCGCGACACCCCTATCCCCCCAGGTGTTGACCCTGCCCGCCGACCGCCCGCGCCCCGCCCCGTCCGCCGGCCGCGGCGGCCGCGCGCGGCGAGATGCCTGCTCGGCCGGGGTGCGGGAAGGCCCCGGAGCGGTCAGGGGGGTGGTCGGTGTTCTCCGCGCGCTCCCCGGACGCCTTCAATGGCACGCACTGCCCAGGGCGCCGCCATCGGCGGGCCCGATGGCCGAAGAGACGGGTGGAGCATGACAGTTGCCGATGTGAGTGTCCGAGTGGCCGAACTGGGAGCGATCAAGGAGTCCGTGGAGCTGGGCCCGTCCGCGAGCGCCTCCGAGGCGCAGCACGCGCGCGGCAAGCTGACCGTGCGCGAGCGGCTGGACCTGCTGTTCGATCCGGGTACGTTCCGGGAGATCGAGCAGTTGCGCCGGCACCGCGCGTCGGGGTTCGGCCTGGAGGACCGCAGGCCGCACACCGACGGCGTGGTGACGGGCTGGGGCAAGGTCGACGGCCGGAAGGTGTTCGTGTACGCGCACGACTTCCGGATATTCGGCGGCTCGCTCGGCGAGGCGCACGCGCAGAAGATCCACAAGGTGATGGACCTCGCGGTGGCGGCGGGCGCTCCGCTGGTGTCGCTCAGCGACGGCGCGGGGGCCCGTATCCAGGAGGGCGTCACCGCGCTCGCCGGGTACGGCGGCATCTTCCGCCGCAACGTGGCCGCCTCCGGGGTGATCCCGCAGATCAGCGTGATGCTCGGGCCGTGCGCGGGCGGGGCGACGTACTCCCCCGCCCTGACGGACTACGTGTTCATGGTGCGGGACATCTCGCAGATGTACATCACCGGCCCCGACGTGGTGCAGGCGGTGACCGGCGAGAAGATCACGCACAACGACCTCGGCGGCGCACAGGTGCACTCCTCGGTCTCCGGGGCGAGCGCGTTCCTGTACGACACCGAGGAGGAGTGCCTCGAAGAGGTCCGGCACCTGCTGTCGCTGCTGCCGTCCAACAACCGCGAACTGCCGCCCTCCGTGCCCTGCGAGGACCCGGCGGACCGGCGCGGTGATGCCCTGGCCCACCTGGTGCCGGCCGACCCTGGCCGCTCGTACGACATGCGGGCGGTGATCGAGGAGATCGTCGACGACGCCGACCTGTTCGAGGTCCACGCCAACTGGGCGACCAACATCATCTGCGGTCTGGCCCGACTGGACGGCCACGTGGTGGGCATCGTCGCCAATCAGCCGGCCTCCCTCGCCGGGGTCCTGGACATCCACGCGGCGGAGAAGGCGGCGCGGTTCGTGCAGACCTGCGACGCCTTCGGCATCCCGCTGGTGACGCTGGTGGACGTGCCGGGCTTCCTGCCGGGCAGCGACCAGGAGCACAGCGGGGTCATCCGGCACGGCGCGAAGCTGCTGTACGCGTACTGCGCGGCCACCGTGCCCCGGGTGCAGGTGATCCTCCGCAAGGCCTACGGCGGCGCGTACATCGTCATGGACTCCCGCTCGATCGGCGCGGACCTGTCCTTCGCGTGGCCCACCAACGAGATCGCGGTGATGGGCGCGGAGGGCGCGGCCAACGTCGTCTTCCGCCGGGAGATCGCCGCCGCCGACGACCCGGAGGCGGCGCGCGCGCAGCGCGTCAAGCAGTACCGCCAGGAGCTCATGCACCCGTACTACGCCGCCGAGCGCGGGCTCGTCGACGACGTCATCGACCCGGCGACGACCCGGCAGGTGCTGGTGGACGCCCTGGACGTGCTGCGGGCCAAGCACGTGCCCCTGCCCGAACGCAAGCACGGCAACCCGCCGTTCTGACCCGTCCGACCACCGTCACCGTAAAGGAGCACGCCCGATGAGCGAGCGGGCCGAACCCGACATGAGGATCGTGCGCGGCGCCCCGGACGGCACGGAACTCGCCGCCGTCCTCCTCGTGCTGCTCTCCACCGCCCGGGGCCGGGCCGAGGCCGAGGCCGAGGAGCAGGCCGTGCCCCGGCCCCGGGCCGGCTGGGGTCCCGCGCGGGGCTGGCGCCCGCCGGGCACCTGGACCGCCCCGTGAACCGACTACGTAAGGACACCGACCACACATGAACGGTACGACCACGACCGTGCGGGCGCCGAGTGCCTGGCTGCGCCGTTTCCACCCGGCCGATGAGGCGGCGGTGAGGCTGTTCTGCTTCCCGCACGCGGGAGGCTCGGCCAGCTACTACTTCCCCGTCTCCCGGGCCCTGTCCCCCGCGGCCGACGTGGTGGCGGTCCAGTACCCGGGCCGCCAGGACCGACGCACCGAACCGTGCGTGGACGACGTACGCCGCCTCGCGGACCTGGTCGTGGCCGAGCTGCGGCCCTGGTGCGACCGCCCGGTGGCCCTGTTCGGGCACAGCCTGGGCGCGACCCTCGGCTTCGAGGTGGCGCTGCGGCTGGAGGCGGCCGGCATCACTCCGAAGGCCCTGTTCGCCTCGGGGCGCCGGGCCCCGTCCCGCCACCGGGAGAACGAGCGGGTCCACCTCGCCCCCGACGAGAGGCTGTTGGCCACGATCCAGAAGATGAGCGGTACGGACCCGGCGGTCCTGGCCGACGAGGAACTGCTGCGCTCGGTGCTGCCGGCCATCCGCGGCGACTACAAGGCCGCGGAGACCTACCGGTACCTCCCGGGCCCGGCGCTGGCCTGCCCGATCGTGGTCCTCAACGGGGACAGCGACCCGGAGGTCACCGCCGAGGAGGCCGAGGGCTGGACCGCGCACACCGACGGCCCCTGCTCCTTCCGCACCTTCACCGGCGGGCACTTCTATCTCAACGCGCACGCCGCCGAGGTGATCGCGCTGGTGCGCGAGCGCATCGCGTAGCGGGGCCCGAACGGCACGCGTCGAAAGGTCCGGCCACCCCGATCGGGCGGCCGGACCTTCGGACATCGGTGCTCAGAGCTCGGTACTCGGTACTCGGTACTCGGAGCCCGGAGTTCGGAGCCCGGAGTTCGGAGCCCGGAGCTCGGAGCCCGGAGCTCGGAGCCCGGAGCTCGGTACTCGGAGCCCGGTACTCAGAGCTTGACGCGCGTCCCGTCTGCCGGGATCTCCGCCCCCCGCGCGCACACCTCGCGGTGGGCGTCCGAGCGCGGATCCGCCATCGGGTTGGTGTTGTTGAGGTGCGTGTACGCCCACCTCGCGCCCGGCCGCTCCGCCCGCAGCCGCCGGATGTGCTCCAGGCTCCCGCCGGCCCCGGTCACCGGCAGGTGGCCCATCGCCGCCTGGGCGGCGCCCGCACCGGCCGCGCCCGTGGCCCCGCCGAACTCCGCCGCCGAGTGGAAGGTCCCGTCGAGCAGTACGTACCCGGCGCCGGCCGTGAACTCGTCGAAGCCGGGCGGCCAGGAGGCCAGGCACGGCGCGTACACGAAGGCCCCGCCGGTCGCCGGGTCCTCGAAGCGGTAGGCGACCACCCAGGGGCCGCTCGCCCCGGGCAGCGCACGCGCGTACTTGGGCCGCTTGTCGCCGACCTCGAAGACGCTGACCAGCAGCCCGCCCACCTCCTGCCGCGCGGCGGTCTCCGACCACTCCCAGCCGCTGTATCCGCCGAGGATCCCCCGTACCGGGAAGCCTGCGTCCAGCGCCCCGAGCACCGCCCGCGGCGCCCGCACCCGCAGGCCGGCCCCTTCGCGGAGCATCATCAGGCCCAGCGTGTGGTCGAGTTCGGCGTCGGTGAGCAGCACTCCGCGCACGGGTGTCTCGCGCGGTCCTGGGCCGGCCGCCAGCTCGGGGGTGGCGAGGATCTGCGCGCGGATGTCGGGCGAGGCGTTGACCAGGTACCAGTCCGTGCCGTCGGCGCTGACCGCGATCCCGTCCTGGGTCCGCGCGGGCGCGCCCGACACGCAGACCGGGCAGGCGCAGTTCCATTGCGGGCAGCCGCCGCCGGCGGCGGTGCCGAGCAGCACGATCCTCATCGGCGTGCCGCCACCACCGGTCCGCGCATCACCAGCGCGGGCGGCTCGGCTCCCGGGGTGGCCAACAGCAGGTCGACCAGGCCGCGTTGCTCCGACTTGGAGCAGACGGGGTCGGTGGCGGCCGCGTCCCCGGTCAGCAGGAAGGCCTGGCAGCGGCAGCCTCCGTGGTCGACGGAGCGCCGGTCGCAGCTGCGGCAGGGGTCGGGCATCCACTCCTCGCCGCGATAGGCGTTGAAGGAGCTGGACTCGTACCAGATCTCGGTCAGCGGCCGCTCGGCGACGTTGTCGAGGTCCAGGGTGGTGATCGCGCCGGCCGCCGGGCAGGGCAGTACGGTCCCGTCGGGGGCGACGGTCAGCTGGAGCGCGCCCCACCCGTGCATGCACGGTTTGGGGTACGGCTCGTAGTAGTCGGCGAGCACGTACACGATCTCCATCGTGCCCTTCAGCCGCTCCATGGCGGCCCGGACGATCGGTTCGGCCGCCGCGAGCTGCTCGGGGGTGGGCATCAGGGCGGCCCGGTTGCGCAGCGCCCAGCCGTAGTACTGGGTGTTGGCGAGCTCCAGCCGGTCCGCGCCCATGCTCTCGGCCAGCTCGATGAGGCCCTCGAGCTGGTCGTGGTTGGCACGGTGCAGTACGGCGTTGACGGTCAGCGGCAGGCCCTGCGCGCGGATCAGCCGAGCCGCGGCGATCTTGTGGTGGTGGGCCCTGGCCCCGGCGAGCAGGTCCGCCCGCGCCGCGTCCGCGCCCTGCACGGACAGCTGTACGTTGTCCAGCCCGCGCTCGACGAGGTCCGCGAGCCGGGCTTCGGTGAGACCGAGGCCGCTGGTGACGAGGTTGACGTAGCAGCCGAGGCCGCTGACGTGCGAGACGAGCTCGGGCAGATCGGGGCGGGCCAGCGGCTCGCCGCCGGACAGGTGCACCTGGAGCACGCCGATCTCGCGCGCCTCCGTGAACACCCGCTTCCATTGCTCGGTGCTCAACTCCTTCTCCCGCTCGATGAGTTCGAGCGGGTTGGAACAGTAGGCGCAGTGCAGCGGGCAGCGGTGCGTGAGCTCGGCGAGCAGCCCGAGCGGCGGCGCCGCGGCAGCCTTCCGGTCGGGCGTCAGATCCATCGCACGACCCCGCTCTCGGTCAGCCGGTCCAGCACGCTGTCGACCTCTTCCTCGCGCACCCCGGCGTACGTGCTGCCGAGCGCCACCGTGATCTGCGGGACCGTCGCGGCCCCGTCGCAGAGTTCGAGCACCGAGACGGCGGTGCGGTTGGGCACCAGCACCCCCTCGGGGTGGAGCACGACATGGGTCTGCCGCGTCCTGTCGTAGATGAGCCGCACTCCGCGGCCGAGCACGGGCCTGTCCACGGCCACTCCTTCGTACGGGGGTACCACGGGTCCTGGGGGTTCCAACGGTTCGGGCCGCTCTACTCGCCTACGGCGGCGGCTCGCTCGATCGCGTCGAGCATCTGCCACAGCACTTCGGTCTTGAAGCGGAGCGCGGCCACGGCCGCGTCCTGCTGCTCGCGCGTCACGCAGTGCCGGACGACGATGTCCAGGGTGCCCTTGCCCTCGCCGGACACGGCCTCGATCCGGTCCGTGAAGTAGGCCAGGTGCTCGGGGCGGATCCAGTCGTAGTGGGCCAGCATGTCGGTGACCCTGCGGGTCATCAGGTGACCGGCGAACATCTCGGTCAGCCCGGAGGCGATGGCCTCCCACCACGGCCGGGTGCGGGCGAAGTTCACGTACGCGTCGACCGCGAACCGTACGCCCGGCACAACGTGCCGCTCGTCGACGACCTCGTCGCGGCTCAGCCCGACGGCCTCGCACAGCCGCAGCCAGCGCTCGATGCCGCCCTCGTCGTGCGCGGTCCCGTCGTGGTAGGCGAGGCGGTCCACCCAGGCGCGCCGGATCTCGGGCAGCGGGCAGTTGCTGATGATCGCCGCGTCCTTCTGCGGCAGCATCCGCTGGTAGTACCACCGGTTGGCGGCCCACAGCCGCAGCGCCCGCCGGTCGAGGCCGCCGTCGTGGAGCCGGCGGTGGAAGGGGTGGGAGCCCCAGTAGGAGGAGGAGAGCCCGCGCAGGACGCCGATGAACTCGGCCTCGCCCAGCGCTGCCGCCCTGTCCGTGGTGATTGCCGTCATGTCATCTCCCGCCACGGCGGGAGTCCGTCATCCGGACTCCCGCCCGCCGACCGTCGGTTCACTTCTCCAGACGCGCGGCGTACGCGGTGACCTCGAAGGCCGTCTCGTACGCGACGAAGTCCGGGGTGGTCCACATCTCGGTGGTGGTCTCGGTGACCTCAGCCATGGCCATGCTCCTTCGCTCGGTGCCCATCGTTCCGCCAGGAACCTACGGCCCGCCCGCGGCGCCGCAGATCCCCTAACCGCCCCTAACCACGCACGATCACCCCTTCGGCCTGCGTCAAGGAGTGAAACCCGAACGGCTGTAACGCGTTAGAGGCATGGGCCGACCGACCGCCCGCGACGCAGTCGAACGTACGAGGAGCACGATGACCAGCACGACGACGAACCCGATGCCCGCCGGCCGAGGCCGGATGAAGCTGGCGGCCAGATGCCGGCTCGCAACGGAGGCCCCCGCCTTCGGGATCGTCGTCTTCTGCGCGATCCTGTTCAACGCGGCGCTGATGGGCCTGGAGACGTACAGCGGTCTCGCCGCGGAGTACCAGGGGGCGCTGGGCGCCGCGGAGGGCTGCTGCCTGACCCTGTTCACGCTGGAGATCCTGCTGCGGATGGCCGCGCACGCCGACCAGCCGAAAGCATTCTTCCGCGACCCGTGGAACCTCTTCGACCTCGTGGTCGTGGCTTCCGCCTTCGTGCCGTTCGTCCGCGAGAACGCGACCATCCTGCGGCTCCTGCGCCTGGCCCGCGTCCTGCGCACGGCACGCTTCCTCCCGCATCTGCGCATCCTGCTGATCGCCGTGGGCCGCAGCCTGCCGGGCACCGTCAGCTTCCTGTTCATCGGTGCGCTGGTGGTGTACGTGTACGCCATGATCGGCTGGATCTGCTTCGCGGAGGCCGACCCCGAGCACTACGGCTCGGTCGGCCGCGCGGGGCTCACCCTCTTCCTGCTGACCACCCTCGACGGGCTCACGGACGCGGTGCGCGCGGGGCTGCAGATCTCCCGGCTGAGCATCATCTACTACGCCTCGTACGCACTGTTCGCCTCCTTCGTCCTGGTGAACGTCCTGATCGGCGTGGTCCTCAACTCCCTCGACGAGGCCCGCGAGATCGAGGACGAGGCGAACCGGATCCCGGCGCAGGGCGGCACGGACGGCACGGACCTCAAGGAGCGCATCGCGACGGCCCGCCGCGCGCTGGACGAGATCGAGGCGAACCTCCCCACCGAGGCGGCCGGCCGGCCGGAACGGCAGCTGGAGGCCTCACACGCCGGATCCTGAGCCTTCCCCCTCCGGGTCGCGGAGGGCGATGTTCCAGGTGCCGTCCGAGTGCCGTTCGACGGTCCAGCGGTCCGGCTCGCCGGAAGACGGGAGTTCGGCGTCCGTGTTCGCTTCGAAGGTCACGCCGTCGAAGCGAACAGAGCCCTGGAACTCCGCGAAGTCGAAGGCCACGGGCCCTTTGAACACGGCTCCGGTCGCCAGCAGTCCACGTTCCCAGACCGCTTGGGTGAAGAGGACGGGACCGGAGAAGACGATTCCGTGCAGTGCTGTCACATCGCGAAATGTCGTGCCGGTGAAGTCTGCCGGCCCCGTGACCCGGGCCTCGTTCATGACCGATGCCTCCTCGAACACCGCATGCTCGAAAGAGACTTCGTCACCGAAGACGGCGGCCCCGAATCCGGTGGTGTCGCTGAACACGGTCCGCCTGAACGCGGCCGCGCGCTGGAAGCTGCAACGAGTGAAGATCGCGTCGTTCTGGAACACGGCGCCGTCGAAGGAGGCCGGCCCCCCGAACGCGGCGCCGGAGAACAGGGCCGGCCCCGAGAAGACGGCGCGGTCGAAGGAGGCGCGGCCCCAGAAGACGGTCCCGGTCGAGGTCCAGTCGTTCACGAAGTGCGCGCGGTCGAAGGCCGCCGGGCCCAGGTCGACGCGTCGCGATTCCGGCTCCTGCACCGCCTGGAACAGCAGCTGGAGCAGGCCGGAATCGAAGGTCGTGCCGCGGAAGTCCACAGGTGACCGCGGCCCGAGTGTGCCGAGGTAGGCGTCCCGCTCCCGGTGCTGCAGATGGGCCAGGCACAGGTCGTATCCGGGCACCCGGATGCCGATGCACCCCCGTCTGTCGCCCTCCACCGCGAGGACACCACAGTGCGGCCATCCCGGACCCTCGCTCCTGGCCTTGCCCGCCTCGGCCATCGCGTAGCCCAGGTCGACCGGGTCGCCCGTGTAGAACCAGGTTTCCGGATCGCCTCCGAGACGTGCGAGGTCGCCCGGGCGGAGACCGGGCGGCAGGGCCGGACCGAGCAGCCCGTCGAGTTCCCCGTACAGGAAGTCGGACAAGAGGAAGTGCAACCGGCCGGGCGCTCCCGGCACCCGCTCGTCGTCCTCCGCCTGCCAGAACTGGCGGGCGGCCGCCACCGCGGCCTGTCCGTCCTCGAAGGCCGCCTCCCCCGTGCTCGCCACCACGTCGAGACCCGTGATCCACGGTGTGCGCGCGCCGAGGAACGCTTCGCCCCTGGCAGGCAGTGCGGACAGGATCCGCCCGGCTTTGACGAGGGCGCCCGGTCCGTCCACCGCCAGGAGCAGGACGTCGTCGGGGCCTGCGATCAGCCGGCCGGTGGCCCCGCTGTCACGCAGCAGCTCCTCCAGGAGACCGGCGACCTCCGCCCCCGCGTCGTACCGGCCCTCGGTCCCGCCCTCAGACCGCCGTGCGCGGGCCCCCACCGCCAGGCACACCCAACTTTCCGGATACCCGGCTTCCCCGGGGCCGGGCAGCAAGTGCTCCGCCATCACCGCTTGGAAGCCGGACTGCTCCAGCAGCGCGTGGGCCGACAGGAACACCATGCGGTCCGGCCAGACTCCGTGCACGACCCCGACCAGTACTCCGTCGCGGGAGACGGGCCCGCCCCGAAAGTGCGTCCAATTCTCCGGCTCGGTGGAGAGCCCTACGAGCTCGCCGTTGCGGGCTCCCTCGTCCTGGAGCACCTCGCCCGTCAGTGCGACCGGGTCCCCCTGGTCGGTGAAGCCGTCGACGCGGACCCGCTCCGGCGCCGCCCTACCGAACGCCCGGCGCAAGGTGCCCGACCAGGCGGCGGGGTCCACCACGTCCTCGTCCGCCAGCAGCAGGAACACCCGGGGCAGTGCCTCGTCCCCCCAGAGCGGTCGGCAGGGGATCTCCCGGCCGCCGGGCACCCGGACCCAGGCGACCGTGTTCCGGGCAAGCAGGTCGTCCCCGACCGTGAGCACCAGCCTCGGCGCCAGCAGCGTGCCCACCTCCTGCGGCTCCGCCAGCGTGTCGTACCGGACGCGGACCACCCGGTCGGCCAGTCCCCGCTCCGGCGGGCCGGGCTCCGACAGGGCCGGCCGCGGACGTGCCGCGAACGGCAAGGCCTCGTCCGGGACCAGGCGGCGGCCCTCCCGCCCGTTCGTGACGCGGGTCGCGGAGAAGTCCGGTCCGGGGCCCCGGTTGCGGGACATGTACTCCCAGACGCGGCGGCGTACGAGCTCCCGTACGGCGGCCACCTCCCCGCGCAGCTGAGAGCCGAGCAGTGCCTCCCGTACGCCCGGCAGGAACTCGAACTCCACCTCCTCGGCGGCCTGTTCCGGGCCCCACGGCTCGAAGAGCCCGCCGAGGGCGACCTCCGCGAGGTGGCCGTGTTCCGAGTCGCGGAGCAGGGAGCGGCGTACCAGGGTCATCACGGGCAGGGTCAGCGGTACGGCGGCGAGGTGCGCGGCCAGCTGCTGGGCGGTCGGGGAGGCGTTCTCACGGAAGCGTTCGACGGCCTCCAGGCCGGTGGCGGCACCGCCTGGGTCGGAGTCGGCCGGCGGCGCCGCGTACCCCGGTTCCGCGTCCAGGCTCAGGCAGGCCAGCCGCCGCCACCGGCCGTCCCCGGACACCACGCGCAGCAGCCGGGCCAGGCTCGCCGAGGCGAGGCCGACGACGGGGACCACGGGGGCCGTGGGGGCCGTCGGGGCCGTGGGGACGACGGGATCGACGCCCCCGGACGGGCGCCGGCGCCGGGCGCGCCGGGCGGCCGGTAACCGCTGCCAGGAGCGGGTGGCGGCGGCCGGGCGGTCCGCGCGCACGGCGTAGGCGGCGGGGCGGACGGCGCCGCGGGTCCAGAGCCGTTCGGGCAGCACGTTCAGCACGGCCACGGCGTTGTGCGCGCTCCAGTGCCGCAGCACGCCCTGGAGCGGGGCTTCGCGCCAGCCGCCGGCCACGGTGTCGGAGAGCACGAGGAACAGTCGGCGGCCCGCCGGGTCGGCCAGTTCGAGGGGGTTGCGGGGCGGGCCGCCCCGGCCGCGGGTCAGCATGGGGGTGGCGCCGGAGCCGGTGCCGGTCAGCTGCCAGGTCCGTACGTCCCGGAACACCCCGCTCCGGGTCAGGACGCGGCGCAGCTCGTCCACGAGGTCCGCCCAGAGCAGCATCGAGTGGTGCGTGTCGACGACGAGGGCCAGGTCCAGCCAGCGGCTCTCGGCGGGCCGCAGCACCGGGGTGGGCACCATGCGCTCGATGCTGCGTTCCACGGTGAGCTGCTCGTCCAGTTCCTCCCCGGGCCCGCCGATGGAGCGCCTGCCGAGGGGGCGCAGGGAGCGCATCAGGGCGAGCGGGTCGTCGAGGGAGCCGGCGCGGGGCAGCCGCAGGGGCGTGCCGCGGCGGCCTCCGGTCGCGTCCGCGGGCTTCCCGGCCGCCGCGGACACCCGTACGGCGGCCGGGTACAGCTCCACGGCCGGCTCCGCACCGCCGGAACCGCCGCCGGGGGCCGGTCCCGGCTCCGGCGGCGCGGGTTCGTCGGCCGGCTGCTCCTCGCCCCCGGGCCCGGCGGGCGGGGTCCCGGGCGTGCGGGCGCCCGCCGGGTCCACCCGGGCCGCGAGCCACAGGATGTCGGCGATCTCCTCGACCCCGGCGCCGGGGCGCGGACCGGAGTCCTCGACGCCGTCGGCGAAGGCGGCGAGCAGCTTCTCGATCACGCCGTCGGCCCGGTCAGGTGCTGCATGACGGTGGCGAGGAAGCGCTCGCGGTCGTCGGGGGCCGACCAGGCTCCGGAGAGCCGGAGTTGGATGGCGTTGAGGAGTTGGTCGGTGGCCAGGTCGCCGTCCTCGGCGCGGTCGAGGAAGGACCGGACGAGTTCCCGGTACTCCTCGTTGCCCTCGATGTCGACGCCGAGGCGGCGGCGCACGATGCGGGCGAGCTTCTTCGGTCCGGGAGCGTCCAGGTGGAGGCGGACGCAGCGGCGCAGGAAGGCGGGCGGGAAGTCGCGTTCGCCGTTGCTGGTGAGGACGACCACGGGGAAGTACCGGCACTGGACACGGCCTTGGGTGATGCACACGGCGGCGTCGGGGTCGTCGTCGGTGCCGATGGCGACGGTGGGGTCCTCCTTGGCGAGGCGGGCGAGTTCGGGGATGTCGAAGCCGCCGTCCTCGAAGACGGTGAGGAGGTCGCCGGGGAGGTCGATGTCGCTCTTGTCGATCTCGTCGACAAGCAGCACGCGGGGGCGGTCCTGCGGGAGGAGGGCGGTGCCGAGCGGGCCGAGGCGCAGATAGCGGGAGATGGACGGGGCGTTGGCGACGGCGGTGGCGGGGTCGGGGACCTCTGCAGGAGGCGGCAGGGGGGTGCCCGGCGGGCGCAGCTGTTCCAGTCCGGCCTCCTGGAGGCGCCCGATGGCGTCGTACAGGTAGAGCCCGTCGCGCAGCACGGTCCGGCTGGTGATCGGCCAGTGCAGTACGGGGCCCAGGCCCAGGTCGCTGGCGATGCTGTAGGCGAGGGTGGACTTGCCGACGCCCGGCTTCCCCGTGACGAGCAGCGGCCTGCGCAGGTGCAGTGCCGTGTTGACGACGTCCTTCTCCGGCTCGTCGGGTACGTAACCCTCCCCGCGCCCCCGGGTCCGCTCCCAGGCCGGGCCCTCGCAGCCGGGCGGCACGTACCCGGGATCCGGGACACCGGTGAAGTCCCGCCAGGGCGGCGGGGATCCGGCCTCCAGGCGGGCACGCCGGTCCGCGCCCTCACCGGTCCCGTGGTACAGCCACCAGTCCTTCACCACTGCCTCTGCCTCCATCGTCGTGTCGCCGTCTGTCCGTGGTCGCGGGTCGGAGTCGGGTTCGGGGATCGGGATCAGGGATCAGGGATCAGGGATCAGGAGAAGTCAGGGATCGGGTGGGCAGGCCAGGGAGCGGAGGCCCGGCACGTCGTCGGGATCGTCCCACAAGAGCACCAACCGGTCTTCCCCTGAGGGCAGTTGCCCGGGGCGCACGATTCCCCCGGCCGCTCCCCCGCCCACTCCGGCGGCCGCCCGGCGCACCTCCCGTACCCGCGCGGGCAGGTCGAGTACGTCGAGCTCCCCGGGGTCGGGACGGCCGTCGGGTCCGGCCGGGGCGAGCAGGTCGAGGAGTGCGGGCGCCGGTGCGCCGCCGCCGCGCCGCCAGACCGCCACCGGGACGCCCCCTTCGAGTACGGCCTCCAGCAGCCCTTCGTGCGGGGCGGTCGTGGTGTGGGCCAGGACGCAGGCGGGCGCCGGGCCCCCCGCGAGCTCCAGCCCGAGGGTGTCCGTGGCCGCCTCGGCGTCCCCGACGACCCGGACGGCTTCGGGGTGCCGGCCGCCCCGGGTGCACAGCCAGCGCCACTTGGTGTGCCACTCGGCGCGGGTGTCGGCCCGTTCCTCCGGGCAGCGCACCACGACCTGGTAGAGCAGGCCGAGGGCCCGGCGGCGGCGCGCCGGGCCGCGCGGCACGGGCCACTGGTCGAAGTCGGCGTCCAGCAGTTCGTACGGGACGTGGAACTCGATCCGGTCCACGGCCGCGTACGGCTGCCCGGGCGCGGGATCGCCCGCCCGGGCCCCGCCGAGCAGGGCGAGCTGCCGGACGAGTTCCTCGCGTACGGCGTCCAGCGCGAGCGGCGCGCCCTCCGACTCCCACACCTGCCGGGTCCCGTCCGCGCGCAGCCACATCCGGACCAGGAACCCGTCCTCGCCGCCCGGCGGTACGTCCAGCCGGACGTCCAGGACGGTCCGGGGCGCCGGGCTCGGGGGCGGCGGCAGCACGGGCAGGGCCAGCCGCGCGCGGGTGTCGCGCACCCACTCCAGCAGCCGGGCCGCCCAGTCCGGGTCGAGCGCGGTGGCCCGGTCCGCGAGGAAGCGTACGAAGGGCACGGCCAGCGGCATCGCGGTGCTGCCGGCACCCGCGCCTTGGCGCTCGTCCAGGTCCTGGACCACGTCGAGCAGGGTGTCCCCGGGCAGGCCGCCGCCCACCGGGGTGGTGCACCCGGCGGCCTTGAACGCCCACGCGTACGCCTCGTGGGCATGGCGCGGCAGGACGTGGCCCGCGAAGAGGGGGCCGAGCCCGTCCCAGGCGGCCTGGTCGAGGCGGGTCGCCCGGGGCGGGGCGGGCCGGGGCGGGGCGGATCCGGGCAGGTCCTCGTCGAGGAAGGAGCAGGCGTCCCAGTCCCGGTCGACGAGGAACTGCGGCAGCTGCGAGCCCCCGCCGCGCTCCCGTTCCTCCCTGAAGGTGCGGTGGATGGTGCGGGCGGAGGCGGCGAGCCCGGTGACGCCCTCCAGCACGGACCGCTGCCCGAGTTCCGTGAGCAGGGCCTCGGTGAAGCGGCCGGCCTCGCGTTCGGCGTTGTTCTCCGCGGTCTCGCCCTTGCTGGAGGCGTAGAGCCGGAACTGGCGCCGGCCGGGGACCGAACTCCCGCCCCCGTAGTCGATGTTGACGAAGTTCAGGCGGGATGCGCGGGGCACGTCGACCCGGCAGGCGTCGACGAGCGCGGCCTGGAGGGGGAACCGGCGGTGGGCGACGAGGTCGGTGCGCCACCAGCGCAGTGCCGAGTCGAGGTTGAGGTGGCGGATGTCGGTGGAACGGGCGTCGCTGCAGGGGAGCATGAGCTCGTCGCGGGGCCCGAGGAAGCCGTGTCCGGCCCAGAAGATCCAGAGCAGGTCGCCGTCGCGCTTCGGGAGTTCGTCGAACAGTGCCGTTCTCATGTTGCCCTCGGTGGCCGGCTGGTGCGCCGCGCGCAGGACGTCCATGGGCGGGGAGTCGGGCCAGGCGAGGGTGTCCGGCTCGTCGATCGGGGACAGCAGCAGCCGGACGTTGTCGGGCGGCACCTGCGCGGGACCGGTCAGCCAGTGCGCGAAGCGCAGGGCGTCGCGGGCCGGGCCGCGCAGGTTCCAGCCCGGGCCGAGGGCATAGCGCTCGACCCCGGCGATCAGCGCGAAGGTGCGCCGGGGCCCGAGGCCCGGCGGCAGGGGTCCCGGCCCCACCGGGAACGGTCCGGGCGCCGCCCCAAGCGGTCCGGGCCCCGCCCCAAGCGGTCCCGGGTCCGTCGGCAGCGGCCCGGGCTCCGTCGGTTCGACGGGAGTCACCCGATCCCCGCCTCGGTCACCGCCCGTTCGATCCGCTCGTAGAGGGTGTTCTGCTTCCAGTACGCGCTGTGGCAGGCGGGGAAGGGCTGCCGGCTGCCCACCTCGTGGTCGCTGATCCGCGGGTCGTCGGGGAAGACGGGGCCCGCGAGGTACGCGAGCACGTCCTGGCGGTCGTACACGTTGAGCCAGCGCGGGAAGCCGTACGGGAGTTTCGCTCCGGGTTCCAGGGCGGTCAGCGCGCCGAGTTCGTAGAGGAAGGGGGCCTGGGAGCCCACGGTGACGAGCAGTTCGGCCCCGGGGACGGGCTCGCCGCGGGCGGCGGCGAGGGCGAGGAGGTCGACGAGGGCGATCCCGCCGAGGCTGTGCCCGATGAGTACGGTCGGCCCCCGCCGGGCCGTGATCCGGTCCTGCAGGAACGCGCGCAGGTCGTGGCCGCGGGCCTGGTAGCGCAGGATGTCGCCGAGCGCGGGGGTGGCGCCCACGGTCAGGGAGCCGCGCCAGGCATTGAGCAGGGGCTGCGTGGTGACGCGCATCGCGAGCCGCCCGAGCACGGCGGCCGCGCGGGCGCCGGGCATCCGGGCGTCGCCGCCGAGCCGGGCGGTGAGCAGTTCGACGAGGCGGTCGCGTTCCGCGCCGGTGCAGTCGGCCTCGGCTCCGGCGGAGGCGAGCGCGGCGGCGGTCACGGCCCGGGCGAGGGCGGTGGCCAGCTCGCGCGCCTGCGCCACCGCGACGGCCCGCTCCCCGGCCCGTGCGGCCTCCTCCGACCCGGCGGTGGACTCCAGCGCGGCGGGGTAATGCGGGGCGAGCCCGGTGCCGCGCAGCAACGCCCCGAGCTCCTCCGCCCCGTCCGGCTCACCCGGCAGCCCGGCGAGCAGGCCCAGCACACGGGCCCCCTCCGACCGCACCCCCGGCATCGCGAAACCGTCGTCGCCATCGGCTCCGCCGCCCCACCCGGCCTCGGCCAGCACCCGCACCTCACACAGCGGGTCGGCGAGCAGCAGCGCCCACTCGGCCGTCTCGGCGTCGACGGGATCCGGGACGGCGTCCGGCCCGGCCTTCAGCCCCGGAACCGACCGGCCCCCCGCGCCGAGACTCGCCCCGAACCGGTCACCCCAGTAGCAGGAGTCGACGTCCGCCTCGGGGAACCGCCCCAGCAGCCGCTCCCGGACCAGCGCGAACAGCACGTCGTGCCGCTCCCGCCGTACTCCCGTACCGTGCACAAAGAGAATCCGCACAGCCACCCCGCCCCCTCGCACCGTCGCCCCCGCCGGGCACGATAGCGCCGAGCGGCCAACGGGGGGCAGCGAACGGTCAGTTCAGCACACACCTACCATCACTGAGCATGATCACCGTAGTTGTCACCGTCTGCCTGGCGTTCGCCGGCTACGCCGCCACCTATCTGAACGGCCTGCGCCAGTCGCAGCGGCAGGAGCGGCTCGCCCGCGTCAACCGCCAGCTCGGCGAGTTCCACGGGCCGCTGTTCGCCCTGACAGAGGTCAACAGCCGTATCTTCGCGGCGTTCATGGAGCGCAACGCCCGTCCCGACGGCAGGTCGCCCTTCGCGCACGAGACACCGCCCTCGGAGGAGGAACTCGCCGAGTGGCGGCTGTGGGTGAGCACGGTGTTCCTGCCGAACATCCGGGCCATGCGCGATCTCGTCCTTCGCCACGCCGACCTGCTGAGCGAGGAAGAGATGCCCCCGATCCTGCTCCAGCTCTCCGCCCACGTGTCGGGATACGAGATCACGGCGGCCCGGTGGGAGCAGGGCAGCTACGAGCAGCACCTCTCGGTCGTGACCTTCCCCGCGGAGGAACTCGCCGTCTACGCCCGCCTGCGCTTCGCCGACCTGAAGCGGGAACAAACCCGCCTCCTGGGCGGGCGCCGGCGTGGCTGACGCCCGGGTCGGCTGTGAGAACGGACACGTGTCTCAACCGGAACCCGCCCCGGCGCACTCTCCCTCTGACGAGGGGTCATGTGTCCGCGGGGGTGGGAGTACGGGATGTCCGGCAAGGTTCGCTGGCGGTACGCGCGGGTCCTACGGGGCTCCGCGCTCCTCGCCGTGCTGTGCGCACTGCTCCTCGCGGGCGGCTATTACGTCTGGGAGCTGCGCTCCATCGCCTCCCACCTCGCGGACGGCGATCCGGTGCGGGGCGTGTACCAGCAGGACCCCCAGCGCGCGGACCGGACGGCCTCCGTCGCCCTCGACGGGATCGTCCGGGAGGTCCCGGAGCCGCCGATGGACGGCCAGGCCTTCCTCGGCGGCGGCGGGTCGGTGGGCCGGCGGTCCGAAGGCCTACGGCCCTCCGACCCCCTGGAGGCCCGGCCGGCCGCGCCCGAGCCGGCGATCGGCGCGCTGTTCTCCCCCGGCCAGGACGGCGACCCCGACCACCACTGCTCGGCCGCGGTGGTCCACTCCCCCCGGGGCGACCTGATCGTCACCGCCGCCCACTGCGTGTACGTCGGCGGCTTCCGTACGAACCTGGCCTTCGCCCCCGGATACCGGGACGGCGTGGCCCCGTACGGCATCTGGGTCCCGACGCGCATCGACGTGGACCCGCGCTGGACGGACGACGAGGACCCGGACCACGACGTCGCCTTCCTCCACCTGCGCCGCCCGGGCTACCCGGGCCAGCGGCTGGAGGACGTCACGGGGGCCCGGACCATCGCGTTCCGGCCCGAACTCCCCGCACCCGCCCGGGTCGTGGGCTATCCCAACGACACCGAGGAACCCGTGGAGTGTCGCAACACGGCGGTCGCGGCCGGGCCGACGCAGCTGCGGCTGGACTGCGCGGACGTCCCGAACGGCACGAGCGGCGGCCCGCTGCTGACCGACGGCAGCACCCTGATCGGGGTGGTCGGGGGCCGCGACGGGGGCGGCGACGACGAGACCTCGTACAGCAGCCACTTCGGCGACGCCGTCCGGGCCCTGTACGAGCGCGCCACCCAGCCGTAGCGGTGGCCCGCCGTGAAGATTGCTTCTGGATCACGGAAGCCCGGACCGTTGGACTGGTACCGGCTCCCGGGCGACCCTGAAGCAATGCACCCCACGACCCCGCCCACCGCACCCGCCACACCCACCGCACCCACCGCACCCACCGCACCCGACACACCCACCCGCGTCCGCCTCGTCCTGGCCCTCGCCCTGCTCGCCACCGGCCTGCTCGCCGGGGCGTTCGGCTACGGCGCGGCCAACCTCGTCCCCACCTTCGACGCGGTACCGCTGGACATGCGGCTGTCCTTCCACGCCCAGCTGATGAAGATGAACGGCATCACCATGCAGGCCGCGATGGGCGTGTCGGTGGTGAGCTCGCTGACCCTCGCCGCCCTGACCCGCGGCCGCACCCGGCTGATCGCGGGTGCGGCGGGCCTGCTGGCCCTGGCGTCCTTCCTGATCACCCGGCTCGGCAACGTCCCGATCAACGGGCGGATCAAGGAGTGGGCGGTCACCGCGGCCCCGGCCGACGTCGAGGAGGTCCTGAACCGCTGGGAGACGTTCAACGTCCTGCGCACGGTCTCCGCCCTCGTCGCCTTCGCCCTGCTGATCTTCCTCGCCGTCAGCGGGCCCCGTCGGACCGAACGGGTGTGACCTCGAAGAGAATTGCTCCATGGACGCAGGACTCACCGCAC
Organism: Streptomyces sp. NBC_01351; assembly: GCF_036237315.1. GTDB lineage: Bacteria > Actinomycetota > Actinomycetes > Streptomycetales > Streptomycetaceae > Streptomyces. The sequence goes on from NZ_CP108356.1 coordinate 1,818,239, forward strand.
TGCTCGGCGCCGCCGTAGGCTCGCTCACCACCCTGGGCACGGCCATGCTGACCGGGCGCACGGCGGCACGTACGCAGCACGAGCAGTGGCGCAGACAGCACCGCCGGGAGGCCTGCGCCACCTACCTGGGCGCCCTGCACGACCGCGACGTCGCGCTGGACGCCGTACGCATGGCGCTGCGCCCGGAGAGCCCGGATCTGCGCGACGTCGACGCGAAGGCGGAGCTCTTCGTGACACTGGCGCGCACGGTCCACCGGGCCGCCGAGATCGTCCACCTCGAAGGCCCGTCGCCGGTGGCGCGCGCGGCCGACGACGTGGCCCGCGCCTCCGAGGAACTCACGGCGGCCGTGCGGCGGATGGTGGAGGACGCCCGCGCGGGAGACACCACCCGCAAGGCGGCCGACACCGCGCTCACCGCCGAACGGGAGCACGCTCTCTACCAGGCCGTGAAGGCGTTCCGCGCGACGGCCGCCACGGCCCTCGGGAGCACTGACCGATGACGGCGAGGCCCCTCACCCGTCACCCGTCACCCCCTCACCCCTCGCCCCTCACCCGTCATCAGCCCGTGGGGCATGACGCGGCGGGTGCGGGGACCTCTCGCGAGGTCGGGGAAGAGAGAAGGCCGCTCGGGCGGTACGCCCCTGTGGGTGGTTGTCCGTGTCGTCGTCGCTCATGCCGCCGAGTCTCCCGGGGAGGGCGGCCGGCGGGTCAGGGGCCGTCCGGGGCGCCCGGAGGCGTCCCGGGGGCGGACGGGCTCACATCGGGGCGCCCGTACGTACGCGCGGTTCCGCCCTCGGCACCTCTCAGGGGCAGGAGACCGTCCAGGTGACCTTCACGTGGCCGCCGTCGTCCCCGCGGAAATCAAGTCACCGGCCGGTAGCAACCGGTGGGGAGCAAGTCGGCCCCCGGAGGGTCAGCGCGGTAGGGACGCGTACGAGACTCCCGTCAGCTTCTCGGAGGCCGCCCAGAGCGCTTCGCCGGACGTGTCGTCGAGGGTCCACTTCGCCCGCCAGGACCGGGCGGGTGCCCCGCGCCAGCCGAACCGCGGCCCGATGAACTCGTCGGAGCGCACCCCGGGCGCGGTGGCGGCGTAGAGGGTGGGCAGCGCGCCGGAGGCGGTGGGCTGCGCGAGGACGGCGTTGCCGAAGGCCGACATGCGCGAGAGGAGGCTGGGGCCCTCCAGCTTCGAGGCTCCGGAGTGGAGGTTGCTGGAGGCGTAGCCGGGGTGGGACGCCGCGGCGGTGATCGTGGAGCCGGCGGCGGTGAAGCGGCGGGCCAGCTCGTGGGTGAAGAGCAGGTTGGCGGTCTTGGAGCGGCCGTAGGCGACCCAGCGGCGGTAGCCGTGCGGGTCGCGCAGGGCGTCCAGGTCGTCGAGGTCGATGTCGATGTCGGAGAGCGCGTGGAAGCCGCTGGAGACGTTGACGATGCGGGCGCCGGGCGGCGCGGCCGGGACGGGGCCGATGGTCGAGGCGGTGGTCGCCTTCGCCGTCGCGCTCGCGTTCGCGTGTGCGTTCGCGTTCGCGGCCCGGAGTTTCGGCAGCAGCAGCCCGGTCAGGGCGAAGTGGCCGAGGTGGTTGACCCCGAACTGGGTTTCGAAGCCGTCGGCGGTGCGCCCGAACGGCAGGGCCATCACCCCGGCATTGTTGACCAGCAGGTCCAGTGACGCGTGGCGCTTCCCGTACGCCGTCGCGAACTCCCGCACGGACGCCAGCTCGGCGAGGTCGAGCTCCGCGAACTCCACCTCCGCGGCGGGAACTTCCGTGCGCAGCCGGACGACGGCGGCCCGCCCGCGGGCCGCGCTGCGGCAGGCCAGCACCACCGTGGCGCCGCGCCGGGCGAGCTCACGGGCGGTGACGTAGCCGATCCCGCTGTTGGCCCCGGTCACGACCGCGGTCCGGCCGCGCTGGTCGGGGATGTGCGTGGCGCTCCAGCCGGGCATGGCGACTCCCTCGCGAAGGATGGGTTACCGAGGGTAGACCTCGCCCTCCGCCGCCCCGGAGCCAGGGCAGGCTCTCACCCCGGATCCGCAGGCCAGTAGGCTGCGGTTCCGCAGTCATACCCTGCCGCAGTCACACCCTCCGTACCCCACCCGTCTCCTCCCCGTCCCCGAGGTACCGCGCAGTGAGCTCCGCACCGCCCCCCATACCCGTGACGGTCGTCGGCCTCGGCGCCGACGGCTGGGCCGGGCTCACCGCGTCCGCGCGGTCCGCGCTGTCCCGCGCCGAGGTGCTGATCGGGGGGCCTCGCCAGCTCGACCTGCTGCCGGCCGCCGAGTGCGCCGGGCAGCGGGTGGCCTGGCCGAGCCCGCTGCGGCCGGCGGTGCCGAAGCTGGTGGCCGAGCACGCGGGCCGCCGGATCGCGGTGCTGGCCAGTGGCGACCCCATGTTCTACGGGATCGGCCGCGCCCTCTCCGAGGAGCTCGGGCCCGGCTCCCTGCTGGTCCACCCGCACCCGTCGTCCGTCTCCTACGCGTGCGCCCGCCTGGGCTGGCCGGTGGAGGACACCGAGGTGGTCACGGTGGTGGGCCGCCCGGTGGCCCGGCTCACGGCCGCCCTGTACGAGGGGCGCCGGGTGCTGGTGCTCAGCGCCGGAGCAGCGACCCCGAACGAGATCGCTGCTCTGCTTCGAGAGCGGGGCTTCGGCCCGAGCCGGATGCGGGTGCTGGAACAGCTCGGCTCCGAGCGCGAGGACACGTACGAGGGCACGGCCGACGACTGGAACCACGCGCCGGGCGATCCCCTGAACGTGGTCGCCGTCGACTGCCGCCGCGACCTGGCCCACCCCGCCCCCCGTCTCGGTGCGACCCCCGGCCTCCCGGACTCCGCCTACGAGCACGACGGCCAGCTCACCAAGCGCCACGTCCGCGCCGCGACCCTGTGCGCGCTGGCCCCGGCCCCCGGCGAGCTGCTGTGGGACATCGGCGGCGGCTCCGGCTCCATCGGCATCGAGTGGATGCGGACGCACCCCTCGTGCCGGGCGGTGGCGGTGGAGCGCGTCCCGGAGCGGGCCGCGCGGATCACCCGTAACGCGGCGGCGATGGGCGTACCCGGCCTGCGCGTGGTCGTCGGCGCCGCGCCCGACGCGCTGTCCGGCCTGCCCTCCCCCGACGCGGTGTTCATCGGCGGCGGACTGACCGCACCGGGCCTGCTGGACGCGGCCTGGGCGGCACTGGCCCCCGGCGGCCGGCTCGTCGTCAACACCGTCACCCTGGAGTCGGAGGCGGTCCTCACCGACCGCTACCGCCGCCACGGCGGCGAGCTGGTGAAGCTCGCGGTCGCGCATGCCGTGCCGGTGGGCGGTTTCACGGGCTGGCGGCAGGCAATGCCCGTCACCCAGTGGTCAGTTACCAAGGAAAAGGATCAGGACCAGACATGACCGTGTACTTCATCGGCGCCGGCCCCGGCGCCGCCGACCTGATCACGGTGCGCGGTGCCCGGACCCTGGCCGCCGCCCCCGTCTGCCTGTACGCGGGCAGCCTCGTCCCCCGCGAACTCCTCGCCGAGTGCCCGCCGGACGCCCGCCTGGTCGACACCTCGCAGCTGAACCTGGACGAGATCATCGCCGAGTGCGTACGGGCCCACGAGGCGGGCCTGGACGTCGCGCGGCTGCACTCCGGCGACCCGTCCATCTTCAGCGCGGTCGCGGAGCAGATGCGCCGGCTCGACGCGGCCGGCATCCCCTACGAGGTCGTCCCGGGCGTCCCCGCCTTCGCCGCGGCGGCCGCCGCACTGAAGCGGGAGCTGACCGTCCCCACCGTCGGCCAGACCGTCATCCTGACCCGGATCGCCCAGCAGGCCACCCCGATGCCGCCCGGCGAGGACCTCGCCACACTGGGCCGCAGTGGCGCCCTGCTCGTCCTGCACCTCGCCACCCGCTACGTCGACCGGGTCGTCGACGAACTCCTGCCGCACTACGGGGCCGAGTGCCCGGTGGCGGTGGTCGCGATGGCCAGCCGCCCCGACGAGCTGATCCTGCGCGGCACCCTCGCCGACATCGCCGCCCAGGTGAAGGAGCACGGCCTGGTCCGCACCGCCGTCATCCTGGTGGGCCGCACGCTGGGCGCCGAGCAGTTCCGCGACAGCCACCTGTACTCCCCCGAGCGCGACCGGCATGTCTGCTGAGCCGGGCAGCACGCACCACGTCCTGATCCTGGGCGGCACGACGGAGGCCCGCCGCCTCGCGGAGGCCCTGGCGGAGGATCCCTCGTACCGGGTGACCACCTCGCTCGCGGGCCGGGTCACCTCGCCGGTCCTCCCGCCGGGCGAGATCCGCATCGGCGGATTCGGCGGGCCCGCCGGGCTGGCGTCCTGGATCGGCGTCCACCGGGTCACGCGCCTGATCGACGCCACCCACCCCTTCGCGGAACGCATGAGCTTCAACGCGGCCGAGGCGGCGGCGCTTTCGGGCGTACCGCTGCTGGCGCTGCGCCGGCCCGGCTGGTCGCCCGGCCCGGGCGACGCGTGGACCTTCGCGGACTCCCTCGCCGAGGCGGCTGCCCTACTGCCCGGCATGGGGAGCAGGGCGTTCCTGACCACCGGCCGGATGGGCCTGCACAGCTTCGCGGACCTCAACGACACCTGGTTCCTGGTGCGTTCAGTGGATCCTCCGGCCGCGCCGAGGCCTCCGCGCCTCGAAGTCCTGCTGGCCCGGGGCCCGTTCACACTGGCCGACGAGCGTGAGCTGCTGACCCGCCACCGGATCGACGTCCTGGTGACGAAGGACAGCGGAGGTTCGGCCACCGCCCCCAAACTGGCCGCCGCCCGCGAGGCGGGCATCCCGGTCCTCGTCGTACGCCGCCCCGCGGTCCCGGAAGATGTGGTGGAGGCAGATTCGGTCCAGGTCACCCTGGATCTGCTCCGCCGACGCGCCGAGGACCGCAGGGCGAGGTGATCGGGTGATGCCGAGCCTCCCCGCGCTCCGGTAGCCGGGTCGCGCCGGCTCGCCGCTCAGTCGGAGGCATCGGGGTCGCGGTGGTCCGCTTCGTCGAGCTTCCAGTAGCCCTTGGCGTAGGCCTCGTTGCGGCCCATGCCGAGGTGGTCATGGAGGTGGCGACGGATGTCCCGGATCGAGATGGACTCCCCCGCTGCCCATGCCACACCGCGACCGGGAGGGGTGCTCGCACTGCGCAGCGCTTCACTCAGCGCCCGGCCCTTGGGCTGTCCCACGGCGCGGTGCACCCACACGACGTCGAGATCGGCCGGGGAGGCCACGTCCATCTCCGCCTGCGGGCCTTCCACCTCCAGGTACGCGAGGGCGCGCACACCCGGCGGAAGGGATTCGGCGATCGTCAGGACGGCGGGCTGGGCACTCTCGTCGCCGGCCAGCAGGTAGAAGTCGGCACGGGCGTCAGCGCTGAAGGACCCCCTGGGTCCGCCGAAGGACACTTCCTGGCCGGGCACCGCCGCCTCGGCCCACCGGGCGGCTGGACCATTGCCGTGCAGCACGATGTCGATCACCACCGCGGGCCGTTCGGGGATGTACCGGCGGATGGTGTAGGCGCGTCCGACGGAACTGCCGTCAGCGGGGTCCGTGACGAAGAGCTTGACCCACTGTGTCGGCTCGTCGCAGCGGAACGCGGCCATCCCTGGGCCGCCCAGGGTGATGCGTGCCATGCGGGGGGCGATCCTGACAACGGACTCGACCACCGCTTGGTAACGGGGCCGGCGGGATCGGAACATGAACTCGGTACCTCTCAGGTGAGGGAAGACAGGGCGATCGCCGGAAGTTCGCGGGCGACGTCCGGGTCCGTCGGCATGCCTGCGACAAAGGCCCGGTAGAAGAGTGGCCCCACCATCAGATCCAGCAAGGTGTCCGCAGCCGCCCGGTCCGACGGCAGGTGCGGCAGGGCGGCCAGAATTCCGCTGATCCCTTCGATGTCGCGTTCCCGCTGCCGTACGAGCACCCCGGCTCGGAGCGCGTCGGCCTGGGTGGGGTCCTGCAGGGCGCAGCCGACCAGGGCGAACAGGACGCGGCCCGTCGACATGTGACTGAAGACCGTATTGGTGTGGGTGACGTGCTCTTCCAGGGCCGACCCGGGATCGTTCCGCGTCTGCGGCCAGGTCGACTCGTCCTGGAGGTCTTCCTCCAGGACGTCGAGGAGGATGTCGCCCTTCGACCTCCACCACCGGTAGACCGTCTGCTTGGCCACTCCTGCCCGCTCGGCGATCGCCCCGATCGTCATGCCGTTGAAGCCGACGTCCAGAAGCAGATCGTCGGCGGCATGCAGTACGGCGACGCGGGCGGCCTCGCTGCGCTGCGGGCCTGCCTTGGTGTGGGGTGCGGGCGATCGCCGAGTTGCGCGATCTGCACCCGAGGGCTGTGTGATGGCTGCTCCTCTCCGTATCCCTGCCCCCCGAGGGAGCGCGGAACCAGGGAAAGACTAGACGCAACGGTGCGTTTATTCAAAGCGCTGCGCCCGCTCCCTCCGAGCGGGGGAAGCCCGGAGGGAGCGGGAGTTCGGGTGGGCGGGTGGCCGGCGCGCGGGCTCAGTCCCGCGGATTCGCACCGGCCGGGGACGAGGCGGCGGGAAGGTTCCGTCTGGCGAACAGCAGGCGCGTCCGCATCCGGTACACGGTTTCACCGCGCTGGTTGTCGGCGCCGACGAGGAAACGCACTGCGCCGATGCCGGGCCGTTTCGGATGGGGCTCCGCCTCCTCGACGACGGCGAACCCGTTCAGCGCGTCTCCGGGACGAACGGGCTGGAGGAAGCGCACCTCGTCCATGCCGTACGAGCCCTGACAGGCGGAATCGGCGAGCAGAGCGCGTACGAACTGGCCCATCACCATGGCGCCCGTGTGCCAGCCGCTGGCCACGAGCCCTCCGAAGGGCGACCGGCGCGCGGCTTCCGGATCCAGGTGGAAGGGCATGGGGTCCCAGACGCGCGCGTAGCCCATGATCTCCTCGCACGTGACACGGGTTCCGCCCAGCTCGTACCGGCTTCCGGCGGGGAAGTCTTCGAAGTGCAGCACAGTGCGATCTCCTTGTCTCCTGTGCTCAGCCGAGTGAGGCGGCGTACTCCACCGCGACGCCGCCTCGGGCGTCCGCATGGGGCCCCATGACGGCATCCGCCGACCGGAGATGGCGCTGCCGTGCCGTGCGACGGGCGCTCTCGACGGTGAACCACTCCGCCACCCTGAAGGCCAGGTCCATCGACTGGCCGCGGTTGAGCCGCGGGTCGCAGGCGCTCTCGTAGCGCAGGTGCAGGTCACCGGGGTGTACGGGGTTCCCGCCGCCCACACACTCCGTGACGTCCTCGCCGGTCAGTTCGATGTGGATGCCGCCCGGGTGGGTGCCCAGCGCCCGGTGCACCTCGAAGAATCCTGTGATCTCATCGAGGATGTCGTCGAAGTTCCGGGTCTTGTGACCGCTCGGCGCCGCGTACGTGTTCCCGTGCATGGGGTCGCAGACCCACGCGACCTCCGCCCCTTCCGCCCGCACCTTCTCGACGAGGGCTGGCAGGCGGTCCCGTACCAGGTCCTTGCCCATACGGGTGATGAAGGTCAGGCGGCCGGGCGTGCGCTGCGGGTCGATGCGGTCGATCAGCGCGAGAACATCGCCGACGGATGCCTCCGGACCCAGCTTCACGCCGATGGGATTGCCGACCCCTGCGGCGAACTCGACATGAGCTCCGTCGAGCCGGCGCGTACGCTCGCCGATCCAGAGCATGTGTCCGGACAGTGCGTATCGGCCCCCGGTGTGGGAATCCGTACGGACCAGGGCCTGCTCGTAGTCCAGCAGCAGTGCTTCGTGGCTGGCGAAGACCTCCGTGGTGCGCATCGGCGACGTGTCCATGTCGCAGGCTCGGATGAAGGCGAGTGCGGCGTCGATGTCAGCGGCCAGAGGCTCGTAGCGCCGGCCCGCCGGGGACAGTTCCACGAAGTCCCGGTTCCATTGGTGGACCCGGTCCAGGTCCGCGTAACCACCGGACGCGAAAGCCCGCAGGAGATTCAAGGTGGCGGCGGACGCATGGTAGATGCGCTGAAGTCGACGGGGGTCCGGGGTCCGCGATGCGCGCGTGAACTCCAGGCCGTTGACGGCGTCGCCGCGGTACGACGGCAGCGTGAGCCCGTCGCGGGTCTCGGTGGTCCGGGACCTGGGTTTGGCGTACTGGCCGGCCAGTCGGCCGACCTTCACCACGGGTACCGCCGCCGCATAGGAGAGCACGGCCGCCATCTGGAGGAGCACCTCCAGCTTGTTCGTCACGGAGTCCTCGCCCTGCCCGTCCAGCGTCTCGGCACAATCTCCGCCCTGGAGCAGGAACGCCTCGCCCCGCGCCACTTCCGCCAGCCGGCCGCGCAGGGCGTCGCACTCGGCGGGGAAGACGAGGGGCGGCGCGGAGGCGAGGGCCGACACGGAGTCGTGCAGTGCTGCCCGGTCCGGCCACTCGGGCTGTTGCGCCGCCGGAAGGGACCGCCAGGATTCGTCAGTCGAATTTTCCACGGAGAGAACCTCAAAGCCTTCTGATCCGAGGGGTGGGACGCCGCGTCGCGGCTGACCTCAACGGCAGCCTGCCATGCGGAAGCCCGCTTCCTGCAGTGCGTCATTGGGGCTAGAAGGAGGGGCCTAATACTTCGGCACTAGCCCCAGAAGCCGACTGTCACCGCGCACACCGGTGCTGGAGGATTTCGGACAGTGAAAGGAGCGGCAGCACTAGGCCCCCGTGCCCGTGCCATTGCTTCGGAACCGGCCTCGAAAGGTGAATTCTGGATGACTAGCACCGATGCCCCGCGTGGATCCGTCTCCCGCCCGCAGACCGGGGACGAGTACCTGCAGAGCCTCCGTGACGGCCGGGACGTATGGATCTACGGCGAGCGAGTCGACGACGTATCAGCCCACCCGGCCTTCAGGAACAACTCCCGGATGATTGCCCGGCTGTTCGACGCCCTTCACGATCCGGAGCGGAACGGCAAGCTGGTCGTACCGACGGACACCGGTAGCGGCGGGTTCACCCACCCCTACTTCAAGGCGCCCTATTCCTCGGCGGACTTGAAGGCCTCGGCGGAGGCGATGGCGGAGTGGTCCCGGATGACGTACGGGTGGCTCGGCCGTACCCCCGACTTCAAGGCGGCGTTCCTGTCCACTCTCGGCTCGAACAAGGAACACTACGCGCCCTTCGAGGACAACGCCGCCACGTGGTACCGCAAGGCCCAGGAAAACGTGCTGTTCATCGGCCACGGCATCGTCAACCCCCCGATCGACCGCAACCGTGGCCTGACCGAGCTCCGGGACGTCATGCTCACGGTCGACCGCGAGACGGACGCCGGCCTGGTCGTCTCCGGCGCCAAGGTGGTCGGTACCGGTGCGGCGCTGACTCAGCACATCTTCATCGGCAGCTACGGGCGGATTCCCGACGGAGCCAAGGACTTCTCCGCGTACTTCATCGTGCCCACGAACAGTCCGGGTCTGAAGATAATCTCGCGCCCGTCCTACGAATTCGCCTCGGCGACGGTCAGCAGCCCGTTCGACCAGCCGCTGAGCAGCAGGCTCGACGAGAACGACGGAATCCTGGTCTTCGACCAGGTGCTCATTCCCTGGGAGAACGTCTTCTGCTACGACGTGGACAAGGCGAACAACTTCTTCTACGGGTCCGGATTCTTCTACCGGGCGATGTTCCACGCCTGCGTGCGCTTCGCCGTGAAGATGGACTTCCTGACCGGTCTGCTGGCGAAGGGACTTGAGACCACTGGAACGTCGGAGTTCCGCGGGGTCCAGAGCCGCCTGGGCGAGGTCCTCGCCTACCGCAACATGTTCTGGGCACTGGTGGACTCCATGACGCAGAACCCGACCAAGTGGCCCGACGGAACGGTGACACCCAACGGCGACACGGCTCTTGCCTTCCGCGTGCTGTCGTCCTCCATCTACCCCAAGGTCCGCGAAATCTTCCTGCGGGACCTGGGCAGCGCCCTGATCTACAACAACTCCCATGCCCGGGACTGGTCCAGCCCCGAGATCCGCCCGTACCTCGACAAGTACGTGCGCGGCCTGGGCGTCGAGGCCATCGACCGCGTGAAGCTGATGAAGCTCGCGTGGGACGCCGTCGGTACCGAGTTCGGCGCCCGGTGGGAGCTGTACGAGATGAACTACGCCGGCAACCACGAGCAGATCCGCTTCGAGGCGCTCCACGCCCAGCAGGCATCCGGCCAGTTCGACCGGTACAAGCACCTCGTCGACAACTGCCTGTCCGAGTACGACGAGAACGGCTGGAAGGCCCCGGACCTCATCAACCCGACCGACACCACGGTCATCGACGGGAACATCGGCCGTGCCGCGGCCGCGCCGCGCGTCGAGGCCGCACCGTGAGCCCTCCGACGGCCGCGGGGCGGGCCACCAGCCTCCCCGCGCCCTCAGGGCGACCGGATCCGGAGCAGATGCGCCGGGTCATGGGCCAGTTCGTCACCGGTGTGTGCGCGGTGTCCACCCGCTTCGACGGCCCTTCCGGCACCGGCCACGACGCGATCGCGGTGAACTCCTTCACCTCCGTCTCCCTCGATCCGCCCTTGGTCTCCATGTGTCTGCGTGCCGACTCGGCCTTTCTCCGGCGGATCCGGACGGAGGGGGCGTGGGCCGTCTCGTTCCTGGGTGACGGTGCCCGCGGCCTGGTCCGCGACCTGACGATGCCTTCGGAGCAGAGGCCTCCCGTGGAACGCGCCGCTTCCTGGGACATCGGCCCCCACACGGGCTGCCTGCTGCTGGCGGAAGGGCCCGGAACCCTGGAGTGCGCCATGCATCAGACCCAGCCGCTCGGAGACCACGTCCTGGTCGTCGGACGGGTCCTGGGTGCGGTCTGGCGCGACGAGGCCCCGCTCGCCTTCCACCGGGGGGCCTTCACTTCCGTGGGGCGGCCGGCGTGACCTCGCACACCACCCATCGCAAGGAGGAGCAGACATGGCCAGGCGACGCCTGAGGGTAGCGGTCGTCGGCGGCGGCATCGGGGGTCTGGCCACCGCGATCGGCCTGCGCGGGCATGGTGCCGAAGTCGTCGTCCACGAGCAGGCCGCCGAGCTGACGGGGCAGGGCGCCGGCATCGCCATCGGCGCCAACGGGCATCGCATGCTGCGCGAGCTCGGCGTCACGGCCGCGCTCGAGGGTTCGGCGGTACGCCCCGCGCGTGCGGAGTTCCGTAACTGGCGTACGGGACGGACGATGGCCCTTCACCAGCTGGCCGGAAGCTACGAGGAGCGGTTCGGGGCGCCGTACTGGACGGTTGAACGCGCCGCGGTGCAGCAGGCATTGCTCCACGAGCTGGGTGAAGCCCAGGTCCGTCCGGGTGCCCGCGTGAGCGCCGTGGAGCAGTCGGCCGACGGCGCGGTGATCCGCTTCGCGGACGGCTCGGAGGCCGAGGCCGACGCGGTGGTCGGGGCCGACGGTATCCACTCCGCCGTGCGCAACGGCGTCTTCGGACCGGACGACGCCGTCTTCTCGGGCACGAGCGGCTACCGGGCCCTGGTCCCGATGGAGCGCCTCGGTCACGTCCGGGAACTCGCCGAACCCGTGCTGTGGCTGTGGCTCGGGCCCGGACGGCACTTCATCGCCTACCCGGTCGCCGACGGAACGCTGCTCAATTTCCTGGCGGTCGTTCCCGACCGGGAGTGGACGGTCGAGTCGTGGGCCACCGAGGGCAGCGCCACCGAACTGCTGCGGGCCTTCGAAGGGTGGCATCCGTTCGTCACCGAGATCATCCGCGCTTCGGGCCGCCCTGGACGCTGGGCACTGTACGACCGCGAGCCACAGCGCGCCTGGAGCTCCGGGCGGGTGACCCTCCTGGGCGATGCCGCACATCCCATGCTGCCCCACCACGGACAGGGGGCGAACCAGGCTCTGGAGGACGCGGTGGTCCTGGCCCGGATCCTGGGCGGTGCGGACACGGACGAGGTGGAGCAGGCACTGCGCACCTACGAACTGGCCCGCCGGCCTCGCACCCGGCTGCTGCAGAGGGGATCGAGGCAGAACGCGACGTGTTTCCAGCTGCCCGACGGGCCCGAGGCCGATGCCCGCAACATCCGTCTGGCGTCGCTGCCGGACGACCTGGCCTGGATCCACGGACACGACGCACTGACCGCGCTTCAGCCGGAGACCTCCGGGTCGTCGGCCTGAGGCCGACGACCGGTTGCCGGGCGCAGGCACCCGTACCGAACGAACCTTGAGAGAGGACCATGACAAAGATCTACGCCTTCGAAGGGGCCGTCCCCGTCATCCATCCAACGGCCTTCGTCCACCCGGACGCAGTGCTGATCGGCTCCGTCACCATCGGTCCCGGGTGCTACGTGGGGCCTCTCGCGAGCCTGCGGGGCGACTTCGGCCGCATCGAGCTCGAGGAGGGCTCCAACGTCCAGGACGGCTGCGTCCTGCACTGCTTTCCCGGCGCCGACACGGTGGTGGAGCAGGACGGCCATGTCGGGCACGGCAGCGTGCTGCACGGCTGCCGGGTCGGCAAGGGCAGTCTGATCGGTATGAAGTCGGTGCTGATGGACGGCGTGGTCGTGGGCGAGCAGGCATTCGTCGGCGCCGGCAGCTTCGTCAAGTCCCGGTTCGAGGTTCCCGCACGGCAGTTGGCGGCCGGAAGCCCGGCCCGGGTGCTGCGCGAACTGACCACTGCCGAACTCGAATGGAAGGCCAACGGCACCGAGCAGTACCAGAAGCTGGCCCAGCGCTCACTGGCCGGGCTCAGCCCCGCGCAGCCCCTCACCGATGTCTCCCTCGGGATGTCCGTGCACGAGGGGGAAGCGGTCCCTGAACATGTCACCCTGCACGAATTCCGGTCCCGCTGAGGAACCGAGGAACCACTGTCGCCGTGTCATCGGAATGGCCCCGCTCGGGATACCCCGGGCGGGGCCATTCGCGTTTCTCCACCGGTAGTCGCGCTGTGCCGACCGGACGGCGCACTCTCCGTGTGCGTACAACGCCGGGACTAGGAGGCGTGGTCTACAACCAACAGGCGACTACCGTCGTCACCCCGCTTTCCCCAGGCTGGACGGGTACACAGATCCGCAGCGCTCAACGCCTGCGGTCTCCCGGAACCAGGAGGAATCGGCATGACACTTCCGACCACGTCCCGTCTGATCGTCGGCGACCGTTTCGGCGACTTCGCCGCCGCGGTCGGGGCCGAGACGTTCTCCGCCTTCGCCCGTGCCCTCGACGGAGGAGACCTGGATTCCACCCAGGCTCCGGTTCATGTGGTGACCGGGCAGGGAATCGGCGCGTACGAGGCCGGCTACCTGAGGGACGCGATCGCCCGCAGGAATCTGGAGAACGTGATCACGCTGGCGCACACGGGCAGCGAGCCCGCACGCCGGCAGGATCTGCACAAGGCGCGCGAGGACAACGTGCTGGTGGCGGATCTGGGCCGAATAGACGACGACACCTACGAGGCTCAGCTGCGGCTCCACGACCACAATGAGCTTCTCGTCGACGTTCAGGACCGGGTGCACGTCCAGGGCATGGTGGCGATCGAGGCGGCCCGGCAGATGTTCCTGGCGGTGACCGAGCGGTTCTTCACCTCGCGCTGGCCGCAGCAGCGTTACTACATCGTCCTCAACTCCATGAACACGACCTTCAGCAACTTCCTCTTCCCGGTGGCCGCGCAGTTGCGCCTCCGGGTGAACAGCTCCGATGTGTCCGAGCCCAGCCGCCTCATCATGCGCGTCACCGTGGAGCTGGAGCAGGCGGGGCGCATCGCGGCGAGTGTGGACGTCGACTACGCCGCTTTCGCTCCCGGGCTGCTGGAGGAGAAGGAACTCCGGCGCGCGAAAAGCGCGTCCGCCGCCGCCGTGGACGCGGCCCTCGCCGCCATCTGACGTGCGGACCGCTCGGATGCCGGCTTCGTCAGCGGACGCACTCGGGGCCCGGGACAGGCCGCGCTTCGCCTACCTGGGCCCCGAGGGAACGTTCACCGAGCAGGCTCTGCGCGCCCTCCCGGAGGCCGAGGGCACGCGGCTGCTGGCGGTGAACTCCGCAGACGAGGCACTGGAACACCTGCGGGGCGGAGCTGCCGACGCCGCCATGCTTCCCGTGCACAACACGGTCGGCGGCCTGGTGGCGGGTACCGTGCGTGCGCTGGTCGCGGCTCCCGCTCTGGAGATCCTCCGCGAGGTCACGCTCAGCATCGATTTCGCTCTGCTCACCCGGCCCGGCCTCCCCCTGCGGGAGGTGCGCGCGGTCACCGGCCACCCGCACGCGCGGGCTCAGGCGGCGGGCTGGCTCGGGACATTCCTGCCGTCGGCCCGCTGGGTATCTGCCCCTTCGAATGCGGCGGGGGCCGAGTGGGTCCGGGACGGACGGTGCGATGCGGCGCTGGCCGGACACTTCACAGCAGCACGATACGGACTCGATATCGCCGCAGAACGCATTCAGGACCACTCCGGCGCACTCACGAGATTCCTGCTGGTGGCATTACCAAGGGTTTGGCAGAAGACTCCGTCAACTGATTCGGACGTCACTTCCCTGACAGGCCTGGTGGACGGCCAGGAAATTCAGTTACGTGCCCGGTTTGCCCAGCTGACACAGCATGCGTCTCTCGACGGCGCCTCACTGGCGATTCTCGGCAACCAGAACGTCCGTCACGGCATTTTCATCGACTGCCCGGGGAACCTCACGGATCCCGGAACAGCGCGGGCGATCGATCTCCTGCAATCGATGATACCCGGCCTGCGCATGCTGGGTTCTTACCCGACCAGCCCTCCGGCTTTGCCCGGTCACAGGCAGAAGGTTTCCACCGCCCCGCCCCTGAAGATGATTCAGAGAAATGACGCCATGAACACGCATGTAACAGCCGCCTCTTGACGCCCGGAACTACCGGAGACTTCCCCATGCGCCGTCGCGGCCACCAAGCTCTTCTGGTGGTCGCGACGGATCTGTTTATGAAGCATGGCTATGAGGCCACAAGTATGAGCTCCATCGCCGCGCGCCTGGGTGTCACCAAGGCCGCACTGTACAGACATGCCTTGGGGAAGGCCGAATTATTCGCCTCCGTCACCCTGCCGGCACGCACCGCGGTCCTCTCCCTCGTGGAATCGGCGAAGGCGGAGGAAGCACCGGCGATCGATCGACTGATACACCTCGCGCGCGAGCTGGTGAGACTGGCAGAGAATCGGACGTCAGGATTCTACCTACTCTGGGGTCACGCGGCAGGAGGGGAACCGGCAGAACAGATCACCGCATGCACAGAAGCCGTGCACCGGGCTCTCGTGGACCTGCTGGAGCAAGCCGCGGCAGAAGGCACGGCGCGTGGCGACATACCCTTCGGGATAGCCGCTCGGCTGATCCTCGGGAGTATCGCAGAAATCAGCCTGTCCTACCGTTCCGTGCAGGGCGAATTCGCGAATGATGTCGCCGCTCTCCTGCTCAACGGAATGTCCCTGCCAGCACGGACCGGATGTTCTCTCTGAGCCATATGTGAACCGGGTCTGCCTCATGCCGGGGATGCCATGCCTGGCAGATGCTGAGCGGCGCGAGCTGAACGGGAAGTTCGAAGATTTCTATGTCGAGCGGGCAATCCTGGCTGGTGGCGAGCGTTCGAGGCAGTGTCGCCACCAGGTCGGTTCGCGGGAGCAGGAACAGTGCGGACAGGAAATCGGGCACCGATGCGATCACTCGACGGTGCAATCCGATTTCCTTGAGCGGCACGTCGATGGAGCTGGCCGTTCCGCCGTTGGGCGAGATGTTGACGTGCCGCGCCGCCGCAAAGGCTCCCGCCGTTATGGGCATGCGGAGCAAAGGGTTTCCCGCTCCGGTGGCGGCGACAAAAGGCTCCTCAAACAGGGGCTCCACCCGCAGCTCGGGAGACGGATCGTCAAGGACGCCGATTTCTATGTCCACCGTCCCCTCGCGCAGCGGGGAGGCTCCTGGGCCTTTCTTGGTCAAAAACTTGAATGACACCCGAGGAATCTGCTTCCCGGCTCTGGCCAGCAGTGCAGGTCCGAGCGCTGCGGCATAGCCGAATTCCGATGCAATGGTGAGCGTCCTTCGCTCCCCGGCCAGACTGACGTCCTGCTGCGGCATAAGGATGGCCTCCGCCTGCCGGACGAGGGCGTGCACCACCGGTTGAAGCTCAAGCGCCCTGGGCGTCGGAACAAGCCGACGACCGGCACGCACGAGCAGGGGATCGCCCACGACCAGACGGATTTTGGACAAAATGCGGCTCATAGCAGCGGTGGACAGTTCCAGCTGGGAGGCCGCGCCGGTGACGCTGCCCGCCTGTAGCAGGGCGTCAAGGGCCGGCAGTAACCGCATGTCTGCGTACATGGATTCACGCAACTCTGCTCCCGATGAGGACTCTGCGACGCGAGATCGCATTCCAAATATGAGCCCACTTTGCAGGGGACTTTCCTTGGAATCAATATACCGTCCACAACTCTCGGGCATGCACACTGGGGGCTTATTTAGGCCGCCAGGGATTTAAACATCACCGTTGGACTTCTATGTCAGAATTTGACTTTCCCTTTATCGTCCGCGCGCCGTTGATTCACATCGCGACGCGTGACACTCATCACATGGGTGCTGGATGAATCAACCTGTCTGTAGAATAGTTGCGTGAAGCGCAATCGTCATCCCGTAGGGACTGAGGAGCTCGGACACTCCCACCCCCTCGAGCTGAAGACTGTTCACGAAAAATTGGGGGAATTCATGGCATACCAAGAACGTCGAATATCTGAAGTCGCCCTGGATGGGCCGACGCTCGGGGTGGCATCCGGCGATTACGATGAAGGCGCCGGGCAACCCGAAGTTGATAACCGAAGCAATCATTCCGGGCTGACCCCCCGAGAACTTCAGGTATTAACGGGAATTCGCGAGGGTCTGTCCAACAGGAGGGTCGGGCGGACCCTGGGAATATCCGAACGTACAGTGAAGGTCCACCTGCATTCCATCTTCATAAAACTCGGCGCCACGTCCAGAACCGAAGCAGTGGTGCGAGGTATAAGGAATGGCTGCATCAGCATTTAGCGGCAGAATCAATGCGCCACCCCAGAAGTTTTGTGACTTCTGGGGTGGCGCATTCGCATGAGTGTCACTGGAAGAAGGCCGGTCGGGCATTCACTCGTCCGACGCGGCGGAGCGGGCCGCCAGTTCGAGTACGAGATGTGCCGACGCATCCAGGAGTGCCTTGTCGGCTTGCTGTCCGAACACCAGAACCCGGTAGTAGAGGGGTCCGAGCAGAAGATCGGTCAGCCGGTCCAGGATCTCTTCACCCGGTTCGCTTCCGGTATGGCGTTGAACGGTGACACGCAGGCCTTCGAGGTCGCGTTCGCGCTGTTCGCGCAGGAATCCCGTGCGCAGGGATGCCGCCGCGTCCATGTCCAGTTGTGCGTGCCCCAGCAGGGCCTGGAATACCTGCCCCGCCGGCTCTTGAAAGAAGTCGGCCACTCGGTGCAGATGCGCGACGAGGTCTTCGGCGGCCGTGCCGGCCGGTTCGTGCCATGCCAGCGCTTCGCGGGCATCGTCGGCGAGGGCGTCGAGAAGGATGTCGACCTTCGACTTCCACCACCGGTAGATCGTCTGCTTCGCCACACCTGCCCGGGTGGCGATGCCCTCGATGGTGGTCCCTGCGAACCCCTGTTCCACCAGCAGGTCATCCGCGGCGTTGAGCACGGCCAGGCGGATGCTCTCACTGCGCCGGGGGCCTGTCCGGCTGACCACGGGGGACTGGACACGTGGGCGTTCGGTGTTCCGTGCGGCGCTGATGGTACTTCACCCCTTGGTTCTTACGGATGCAGCCGATTCTGGCACACCACAGGGTGGCGAGACGCGGCCGAATCAGGCAGGCGTTCGTTCCGGCTTCCGGGTGAGGACGAGGCTCAGCAGGACCACGAGGGCAAGGACGGCCACGACTGCGCTGAAAATCTCGCCGGCCGGCCGCAGGCTCGTGGCGCGGATCAGCACCCCGACGCCGATCGCCGGCACCGCAAGCATGGAATAGAGGATGGCGAAGAACGTGGAGACGGATGCGCCGCGGTGTTGGGGCACGCTGCGGGTGGTGATGTCCCGGATGCCATGAGAAATGGCCATTCCGGTGGCCAGGCCGTTCACCGCCGCCCCGATGAGCAGGGGCGCGAAGGCCTTGGTGGCCATGGCCGTGGCGATGAGGCCCGCGGCAAGCATCAGCCCGAGGCAGGCGACGGCCAGTACGGCTCCCGGCTTGATGGTGCGGACCAGCAACTGCCCCAGCGCCGTACAGGCGAAGGCGGTGAAGACCACGAGCCCGGCGAGCGTGTGGCTGGACTCGTGGAGCACCGTGCCCATGAACAGTCCGGTGACAGCGGTGAGTACGCCCAGGACCGCGAAGCCCGCGCCTGCGGCCATCGCCGAACGCAGGAAGTCCGACCGGATCTCCGCGGGCACATGCAGCGGCTGCAGCTGGAAGGTGAAGGAGGTGCGATGTGCGGCGGTCTCTTTCGTCAGCCCCACGCCGATCACTGCGATCGCCGCCAGGACGAGCGTGACGACCCATGGTGTACGCAGCGGAGAGGGCGCGAGGTCGGCCAGGATGCCGGCCAGCAGCGTGCCGCACGCCAGGCCGCCCATGTTGGCGAAGAGGGCCACGGTGGCGGGCTTGACGCGGCTGTCCTGGGGGATGAGTTCGGCGAGTGAGGCCGTGGCGGCCCCGGTGATGAGAGCGGCGGAGAACCCGGAGATCACCCGGGCGACGAAGAGGATCGGAACGCTCTCGGCCGCGAGGAACACGAGAGCGGCGCAGACGGACAGGAAGGTCGCGGCCATCAGAACGGGGCGTCGGCCGATCTGGTCCGACAGGCGACCGAAGACGAGCAGTCCGACGACGACGCCGATGGCGTAGACGGCGAAGATCCCGGTAACGGTGATCGGCGAAAAGCCTAAGGCTTCGCCGTAGATCGGATACAGCGTGGTGGGCACGGTCGTACCGGCCATGGTGATCCAGAAGGCGAAGGCCACGGCGGCAGTCGCCGCGCCACTGCCTGGCCGGCGGGGTGCCGCGTCCACCTGGGCGCCGGCTTGGGCGGTCTTGTTCAGCACTGAACCGACCTCTCGATAAGTGGGATTGCGACAGGTGGCGACGACTCAAGACTAGACTGAGCGTTGCGTCTATGGTGAGACTAGACTAGTCGTTGCGTCTATTCAAGAGTCCAGGCGCCGGCGATGACCGGGACACGTCGTGGCCGAATGCAACGAGGCGGTGCCGGGTACCGGCACCGCCTCGGGTCATGCGTTCAATCCGTCACGCGTAGCGGCGCGGCGTCCAGGTGATCCGCGAGCCGTCGGCCCGCTCGGTGACCTGGGTCTGCGAGGAACCGATCAGCAGGATCGTCCTCATGTCCACCTCGGACGGCTCCAGTTCGGCGAGCGTGACGATCCGCACCGACTGCTCCGGCCCGCCCACGTCCCGCGCGACGACCACCGGCGTCTCGGGCGCACGCAGCTCCAGCAGCAGCTCACGCGCCTGCGCCACCTGCCAAGTCCGGCTCCGCGAACCGGGGTTGTACAGGGCGAGCACCAAGTCCGCGGCGGCCGCCGCGCGCAGCCGCTCGGCGATCACCTCCCACGGCTTGAGCCGGTCCGACAGCGACACGGTCGCGTAGTCGTGACCGAGCGGCGCACCGGCCGCGGCGGCCGCCGCGTTGGCCGCCGTCACTCCCGGCAGCACCCGTACCGGCACGTCCTTGTAGCCGTCCTGCCCGGCGACCTCCAGCACCGCCGTGGCCATGGCGAAGACCCCGGGGTCACCACCGGACACCACCGCCACCCGCTTGCCGCGCCGGGCGAGATCGAGCGCGAACTCGGCGCGCTCCGACTCCACCTTGTTGTCCGAACCGTGCCTGACCTGCCCCGGCTTGACGGGCACCCGGTCCAGGTACGTCGTGTAGCCGACCAGTACCTCGGCGTCGGCGAGCGCCCGCCGCGTCTGCGGGGTCAGCCACAGCGGCCCGGCCGGCCCGGTACCGACGACCACGACCTCCCCGGGCCCGGACGGCACACTGCCCGGGTTGCCGATCCGACTCGGGACGACGGCGACGGCGAAGTACGGCACGCTCTCCGCATCCGTCTCGGCCAGCACCCCGGTCCGCTCGCCCTCCATCGTGGCCCGCTCGACGTAACGGGCCTCCGCGAGCCGGCCGCTCCTCTCCATGGCAGCGCGCACGGCGGGGAAGGTCCGGCCGAGCTTCATCACCACCGCCGAATCGGTGGCGGCCAGCCGCGCGGTGAGCTCCTCCTCGGACAGGGTGCCGGGGAGGATCGTCAGTACCTCCTCGCCCTCGACGAGCGGGGTGCCGAGCCGCGCGGCGGCGGCGCTCACCGAGGTGACACCGGGAATCACTTCGGTCTCGTACCGGTCCGCGAGCCGCTTGTGCATGTGCATGTACGAGCTGTAGAAGAGCGGGTCGCCCTCCGCGAGCACGGCGACGGTCCGCCCGGCGTCCAGGTGCACGGCCAGCCGGGCCGCGGCGGACTCGTAGAACTCCTCCATCGCACCCTGGTAGCCCCCGGGATGATCCGTGGTCTCGGTGGTGACGGGATAGACCAGCGGCTCCTCGATGTGCGTGTCGCGCAAGTGCCTGGCGGCGATCGACCGGGCGATCGACCGCCCGTGCCGCGCACTGTGATAGGCGACGACGTCCGCCTCGCCTATCACCTCAACAGCCCTCAAGGTCATCAGACTGGGATCGCCGGGCCCGAGCCCAACCCCGTAGAGCCGCCCCTTCTCGCTCATTCGGCCACGCTCGCAATGGCGTTGACGGCGGCCGCGGCGATGGCACTGCCACCCCGCCGACCGCGCACGATCAGGTGATCGAGCCCCGAGGGATGCGCGGCGAGCGCGTCCTTGGACTCGGCGGCGCCGATGAACCCGACGGGCACCCCGATGACGGCGGCGGGGCGTGGAGCGCCCTCCTCGATCATCTCCAGCAGCCGGAAGAGCGCGGTGGGCGCGTTCCCCACGGCGATCACGGATCCCTCCAACAGCCCCCGGTCACGCCAGACTTCGAGCGCGGCGGCACTGCGCGTCGTACCCATCTTCGCCGCGAGCTCCGGCACCGCCGGGTCGGACAGCGTGCAGATCACGTCGTTGTCGGCAGGCAGCCGCTTCCGGGTCACCCCACTCGCGACCATCTGCACGTCGCACAGGATCGGCGCACCCGCCTCGAGCGCGGCACGGGCCCGCAGCACCACCTCGGGGGTGTACCCCAGGTCCTTCGGCAGGTCCGTCATCCCGCAGGCGTGAATCATGCGCACCGCGACCTGGGCGACCGAGGCGGGCAGCCCGGAGAGATCCACCTCGGCGCGGATCGTGGCAAAGGACTGGCGGTAGATCGCGGCGCCGTCCTTCTCGTACTCAAACACGGTGTACTCGCTCATTTCTTCACTTCTTCACTGCGGCTTCGGACTCTGAGGGGTATGCGTTGCGCACGGCCGCAAGCCCGGCCGCCAAGTCTGATGGTTCGTGGGGCACTTCCCGTCCGTGCACGGACAGTCGATACCCATCCCCCACGGCAAGGGCATCCACCCACTCCGTCCCCCGCGGATGCCCGCACCTGCGCTCGCAGCCGGACCAGTGCACGGGCAGCGGCCCGCGCGCCTCTTCTACGACGGCACGCGCGTCGGCACGTACATCGGCCAGGGACTTCACGCAACCGGGCTTACCCGTACAGGCAGTGACGGACCGCCAGGCACTGTCGGGGTCGGTCACGAGCCCGGGGTCGACGACCGGAGCTCCGGTGACGACGATGCTGCGCCAGGGGGTGACGCGCAACTCGCCGGGCAGCGTCCGCCACTGCGCGGTGGTGAGCCGGCCGAGCGGGACCAGTACGCACAGCGAGTCCCCATGCACCCCGGGCGCGGGCGGCGGCGCGTACGGCCGGGGCGCGTCGGCCACGTACCGGGCGGCAATGCCGGCGGCAGCGAGCCACCGGCCGAACTCCTCGGCCTCCAGAGCCCGTTCGGCGGCGGGGAGCTCGGCCACGCGCCAGGCCCGGGTTCCGGCATCCGCAACGGCGTCGAGGAAGCGGTGGGCGGCCATCAGGGCGGCCCTCGGTGCATCCTCTACCCGGACCTCGACGGCGTCACGGGCCGCGCCGAGGCGCAGCAGCGTACGGCCGCCCGCGTCCGGGCCGAGCAGGGTGACGTCGGGATCGAGCGCGGCCACGTCCCCGCGCCCGTCGTCGACGGCGAACAGGAACCGTCCGGACAGGGCGGTGACTCGGGCGTCGGCGCACAGCAACGCATCCAGCGCGCGGGCAAGGCGGGGATCGGCAAGCGGCGTGGCGACGATATTGCGCACCCGCTCATGAGCCGGGGCCGGCAGCAGCCCGGCCCCGTCGAGCAGCTCGGCGAGCCCTCCCCCGCACCCCTCGGCGAGGCCGCGCAGCTGCACGTTCCCCCGCGAGGTGAGCTCGAGCTGCCGGTCCCCGAACCGGTCGGCGGCCAGCGCCAGCGCGGCGGCCTGCGGCGCGGAGAGCAGCCCGCCGGGTATCCGCACCCTAGCGAGGAACCCGTCGTCCGCGGCATGCAGCCGCAGCGCACCGGGGCAGGCATCACCGCGATCCCGTATGACGGGTTCGTCCCGCGATGCGGCGGAAGGGGGCTGGGGCATGGCGGCGAGCATACCTACGTTTCCGCTCCCCCGACCTGTGTCCGTCGCCACCCCCACCGACCCCACCGCACCACACCCAGCCCCGCACATCCAGCCCCGCCGCACCACATCCAACCCCGCCACACCACACCCAGCCCCGCCGCACCACATCCAGCCCCGCCGGCCCAGCACCCAAGGCCGAGCCCCACTCTGCTCCCCACCCCATCCCAGCCCCTCCGCACCACATCCAGCCCCGCCGGCGTTTGAGGCGCGGGGTCCGGGGCAGAGCCCCGGCAACGGACCCGCACCCGAGAGAACCCAGCCCCCGCCAGCGCAGCGTCACGGCAGAGCCCCGGCAGCGGACCCGCACCCGACCGACCCCGGCCCAGCACAGCGCAGCGACCCGGCAACAGACCCGCACCCGCCCACCCCTAAGATGACCTTCCGGCGGCCCACACGGTCCGCCATCGCCGAGGACGGCGACATGGGAGGAAGCCCGGTGCGATTCCGGCGCGGTCCCGCCACTGTGAACCCGGCAGCCAACGGCCAAAGGGTGAGTCAGGAACTCCCGCTGTCCTCACTGCCCGGGGCGCGGAAACCCCGAGGAAGGCCTGCCGCCGCATGATCCTGCTGCTGTCGACGTCCGACACCGATCTGCTCAGCGCCCGCGCCGCGAACACGGCAACCACGGCGACCACGCCCGACGGCCCCGCCACGTACCGCTTCGCGAACCCCTCCCGCCTTCCCCTCGACGACCTCCCCGCGCTCCTCGACGGAGTCGACCTGGTCGTCGTACGCCTCCTCGGCGGCCTCCGCGCCTGGCAGGACGGCCTCGACGTCCTCCTGGCCCCCGGCCAGACCCGCCCGGTCGTCGTCCTGACGGGCGAACAGGCCCCCGACGCCCAGCTCATGGAGGCCTCCACGGTCCCCATCGGCATCGCGGCCGAGGCGCACGCCTACCTCGCGCACGGCGGCCCCGCCAACCTCGGCCAGCTGGCCCGCTTCCTCTCGGACACGGTCCTCCTCACCGGCCACGGCTTCGAGCCCCCGGCTCCCGCCCCCACCTGGGGCCACCTGGACCGCACCGCGGAAACCACCACGAGCGCCCCCACCACGGACGGCCCCACCACGGGCGCCCCCAGCGAGGCCGGCCGCCCCACCATCGCGGTGCTCTACTACCGCGCCCACCAGATGTCCGGCAACACCGCCTTCGTGCACGCCCTCTGCGAGGCCATCGAGGCCCGGAACGCCACGCCGCTCCCCCTCTACGTCTCCTCCCTCCGCACCCCGGAGCCGGAGCTCCTCGAAGCCCTGGCCTCCGCGGACGCGATCGTCACCACCGTCCTCGCCGCCGGCGGCACCCGCCCCGCCACCGCGTCCGCGGGCGGTGACGACGAGTCCTGGGACGCCGGCGCCCTGGCCGCCCTCGGCGTGCCGATCCTCCAGGCCCTCTGCCTGACCGGCTCCCGCTCCGCCTGGGAGGAGAACGACGAGGGCCTGTCCCCCCTCGACGCCGCCACCCAGGTCGCCGTGCCCGAGTTCGACGGCCGCCTGATCACGGTCCCGTTCTCCTTCAAGGAGCTGGACGAGGACGGCCTGCCCGCCTACGTCGCCGACCCCGAGCGCGCGGCCCGCGTAGCCGGCATCGCCGTACGCCACGCCCGCCTCCGCTACATCGACCGCCGCGACAAGCGCGTCGCCCTGGTCCTCTCCGCGTACCCCACGAAGCACTCGCGCATCGGCAACGCCGTGGGTCTGGACACCCCGGCCAGCGCCGTGGAACTGCTCCGCACCCTCATCGCCGAGGGCTACGACTTCGGCCCCGTCCCCGAGATCCCCGGTCTGGTCTCCGGCGACGGCGACGAGCTGATCCGCGCGCTCATCGAGGCCGGCGGCCACGACCAGGACTGGCTGACGGAGGAGCAGCTGGCCCGCAACCCGGTCCGCATCCCCGCCGCCGACTACAAGCGCTGGTTCGCCGAGCTCCCCGCCGACCTCCGCTCGAACGTCGAGGAACACTGGGGCGAGGCCCCCGGCAACATGTTCGTCGACCGCTCCTCCAACCCCGAGGGCGACATCGTCCTGGCCGCCCTGCGCCGCGGCAACCTCCTGATCCTCATCCAGCCGCCGCGCGGCTTCGGCGAGAACCCGATCGCGATCTACCACGACCCGGACCTCCCGCCGTCCCACCACTACCTGGCCGCCTACCGCTGGATCCAGGCGAACGCCTCCGACGGCGGCTTCGGCGCCGACGCCATGATCCACCTGGGCAAGCACGGCAACCTGGAATGGCTCCCGGGCAAGAACGCCGGCCTCTCCGCCTCCTGCGCCCCCGACGCGGCCCTCGGCGACCTGCCCCTCATCTACCCCTTCCTGGTCAACGACCCGGGCGAGGGCACCCAGGCCAAGCGTCGCGTCCACGCCACCCTCATCGACCATCTCGTCCCGCCCATGGCCCGCGCCGAGTCGTACGGCGACATCGCGCGCCTGGAGCAGCACCTGGACGAGTACGCCCAGATCTCCGCGATGGACCCGGCCAAACTCCCGGCCATCCGCGCCCAGATCTGGACCCTGATCCAGGCCGCGAAGCTCGACCACGACCTGGGCCTGGCCGAACGCCCCGACGACGACGGCTTCGACGACTTCCTGCTCCACGTCGACGGCTGGCTGTGCGAGGTCAAGGACGCCCAGATCCGCGACGGCCTGCACGTCCTCGGCGGCGCCCCGACGGGCGAGGCCCGCGTCAATCTGGTCCTCGCCATCCTCCGCGCCCGCCAGATCTGGGGCGGCACGACGGCCCTCCCGGGCCTCCGCGAGGCCCTCGGCCTCGACGAATCGGCGGCCACCCGCACCTCCGCCGACGCCGTCGAGGAGCAGGCCCGCGCCCTGGTCCAGGCGATGGAGGACGCGAACTGGGACCCGTCGGCGGTGGCTTCGGTCGCCTCGGCACACTCGGCGGACGTCACCGCGGTGCTCGACTTCGCGGCCCGCGAGGTGGTCCCCCGCCTGGCCGGCACCACGGACGAGATCGCGCACGTCGTCCGCGCCCTGGACGGTGGCTTCATCCCGGCCGGCCCCTCCGGCTCCCCCCTCCGCGGCCTGGTCAACGTCCTCCCGACGGGCCGCAACTTCTACTCGGTGGACCCCAAGGCGGTCCCCTCCCGCCTCGCCTGGGAAACCGGCCAGGCCCTGGCCGAGTCCCTCCTCACCCGCTACCGCACCGACAACGGTGAATGGCCGGCCTCCGTCGGCCTGTCCCTCTGGGGCACGAGCGCGATGCGCACCTCGGGCGACGACGTGGCCGAAGCCCTCTCCCTCCTGGGCATCCGCCCGGTCTGGGACGAGGCCTCGCGCCGCGTGACGGGCCTGGAGCCCATCCCCCTCGCCGAACTGGGCCGCCCCCGCATCGACGTGACCCTGCGCATCTCGGGCTTCTTCCGCGACGCGTTCCCGCACGTCATCGCCCTCCTGGACGACGCGGTCCGGCTGGCCGCCTCCCTCGAGGAGCCGGCATCGGAGAACTTCATCCGAGCCCACGCCCAGGCGGACCTCGCCCTCCACGGCGACGAACGCCGCGCGACCACCCGTATCTTCGGCTCCCGGCCCGGCACCTACGGCGCGGGCATCCTCCAGCTGATCGACTCCCGCGACTGGCGCACGGACGCCGACCTGGCGGAGGTCTACACGGTCTGGGGCGGCTACGCCTACGGCCGCGGCCTCGAAGGCCGCCCGGCCCGCGACGAAATGGAAACCGCCTACAAGCGCATCACCATCGCGGCGAAGAACACCGACACCCGCGAACACGACATCGCCGACTCGGACGACTACTTCCAGTACCACGGCGGCATGGTCGCCACGGTCCGCGCCCTGCGCGGCACGGCCCCCGAGGCCTACATCGGCGACTCGACCCGCCCGGAAACGGTCAAGACCCGCACCCTGGTGGAGGAGACCAGCCGCGTCTTCCGCGCCCGCGTGGTCAACCCGAAGTGGATCGAGGCGATGCGCCGCCACGGGTACAAGGGCGCCTTCGAACTCGCCGCGACGGTCGACTACCTCTTCGGCTACGACGCCACGACGGGCGTGGTGGCGGACTGGATGTACGACAAGCTCACGGAAACGTACGTCCTGGACCCGACGAACCGCGCCTTCCTGGAGGAAGCCAACCCCTGGGCTCTCCACGGCATCGCGGAACGCCTCCTGGAGGCCGAATCCCGCGGCATGTGGGAAAAGCCGGACCCGCAGATCCTCGAATCCCTCCGCCAGGTCTACCTGGACACGGAAGGCAACCTCGAAGCCGAGTCCGACCAAGACACCGTCTGACAGCACCACAAGGCCGCCCCCTCCCCCGCCAGGGGGAGGGGGCGGCCTCTCATCCACCTCCGAGAAGGCGGGGCGGACGGCCCTGCTAAGCCTTGACGGTCTGGTTCAGCGCGACGAGCGCCTGCGCCCACCGCACGTACTTCAGCTGCCCGAGATCGGCGACGGTCATCACCCCGAACGCCTCGTGCAGCAGCTGGCCGTCCTTGTCGGTCACGCCCTTGAGTGCGGCCACGGGAGCCGCGAGCACCTCGGAGAGGGGCTTGTCGGCCCACGCCTTGTCGAGCACCTTGTCCAGATCGATCGCCATGAGTGTTCCCTCCCGGAACGCCGGAACCACAACACGGATAAACCTAACCCAATCGGACAATCACCCCACCCCCCGACACCCCGGGACGCGTCCCGTCAGGACATCGAGGCAGCCAGCTCGAACCGGGCGTCCCGCTGCTTCTTGTAGAGCGCGAGCGTCTCGGCATGCTCGTCCACCAGCTGGTTCTGGTAGGCCGTCTCGACCGCGGCCCACACGCCCACGAGGTTCACCTCGCGCTTGCAGGCAACGTCCTTGACCGCGACGACGACGGCTCGGGGCCCGCCCTTGTCCCCCGCCAGGCCCAGCTTCTCGACCACGTCGTACGGAGTCTCGATGCCCGCGTATCCCGCTTCGGCCATGCACGCCGACCACTTGGCGACGACGTCCCGGACCCGGGAGTCGTTCTTGGACCGGTCGAGGGCCTCGGACGACAGGCCGAAGCCGAACAGCAGGTCCACGCTGTCCTTGGTCGGCGCGTACAGCCTGCGGTAGCCCTCGCGTCCGCAGCCACCCGGCGGGACCTTCTTCCCGCCGACACTGATGCCGCTGTCGGTCTTCTCGGCCTCTTCGTGGGAGACCGGGTCGGGCCGGTTCTGCACACTCTCGCCGGAGCGCACTCCGTTCAGTACGAGCATGGCGCTGTCGCTGAGCTCCGGCCGGGCGGGCTTGGCCTGCGGCCCCGCACCCGCCTGCTTGTCGTAGCCGTACCGTGCGGCGTGCGCGGGATCGGCGGTGCCGTACCGATAGCGGTGCCGGTCCTCGGCATTGGCGGACGGCGTCGGCCCCGAATAGCTGCGCGGGCCCACGTACTGGAACCCGTACCGGGCCATGCACTCGCTGATCATCCGATCCTGTACGTGCTCCATGCGACGGCTGTCGGCCTCGGAGTCCGTGTAGGCGTCCATCGGGAAGGCGAGGGAAGCCGTGGCGGGATTGCTCGCCACCGGCCCCAGCTCGGGCTCCCCCTTGGCGGCACCGCCGCCTCCGTCAGAACACCCCGCCAGCAGACAGGTCGCCATGGTCACCGCGGCCACGGACACGCCGCGGTGATGGCCGAGTCTCACAGCCGTGCGTCGCATGGGTCAGAGGCTGCCGAGGAGGGGATACGCAGAGCTGATCTTGTTCTTGAAGTTCACGGTCGCGTTCCCACGGTAGCCCTTGGGAATCGTGCCCACGTTGCCGTCGTAGTCCTTGTCGGTGGCCACCTTCCACGCGAGCACGTCGTTGTTGTAGTACGAGGCGGTGTTGTCGTTGGTCTTCTCTCCACGCCCGGCACAACCGGACGGACCGGTGAAGTAGAAGCCCGCGAAATTCTCGTTGTCGAATTCCAGGTCGAAGACACAGCCGCCCTGGCCGGAGTTGTAGTAAAGACCGAGTTCGTAGCTCTCGAGGTAGCCGTTCCTCTGAGACGCCGCCGCCGGAATCGCGGCGGCGACGACCACGCCCGCACCGGCGAGGACTACCGCCAGCCCGGCGAAACGCTTCCTGTTGACGACCTTCAAGGTGCTCTCCTTGGGGGTTTCGAACAAGAGATGCCGCTCGAGTCGGCCGAGTCGTACGGCAGCCGATTTAACGTCCGCATTTCCCCAAGCACAACCCAAAGTCCACATGATGGACAGTCAATTAAGCATGAATAAGCAGCAGTTGATGCGCACCTACGGTAGGGCTAGCATTGGTCGCGCGCTCGCCGGGCACCGAATATTGCGGACGCTTGAATTCCATTTCTTTCCGTAGGGAGCGCCTTGATACGCAAGTCACTGATCATCCCGATGCTGCTCACGGTCTCTCTTGGGATGAGCGGATGCTCCGAGAAGTCCGACCCCGCCGCCGCCAAGAGCGGGGCAACGGCCCAGCCGTCGCCGAGTGACGGTCCTCCGGCCGGCGAGGCCGAACTCAAGTACTTCGACTGCCTGAAGAAAAACGGCCTCGCCGTGGAAACCACGGACGCCGGCGAGCCGCGGTTGGCCAAGACCGATCCGGAGGCCAAGGTGGCCGCGGCCGAAAAGGCATGCGCGGCCCTCAAGCCCGCCGGCGCGCCGCAGCAGATCAACCCCGAGCAGCTCGCCAAGGAGCAGCAGTGGGCCGACTGCCTGCGCCGGCAGGGCCTCGGCTGGGTACCCGACCCCAATCCGAGCACGGGCGTGCTCGAGTTGACCCCCCAGCAGTCGGCCGACCTCAAGACGAAGCACACCAACGCACTCCGGGAGTGCCAGAGCGACGCGGCCAAGAAGAACACCGGACCCGGTGTCGTCGGCGGGTGAAACGGACCGGGGACACCGGAGCACCGCCCGCCCGAGAGCGGCGGCGCCGGAGCGCCGCCGCTCCACCCACCTCCTCGTGAAATTCAGAGCAGGATGAGCAGCCTCGTATTCGCCTTGAGCTTCCTGTTCACCGAACGGCTCTGCACGTACACCTCCAGCTTGGGATTGCACCCCGCCTTCACCGACACGGTCCCCTTGACACCCGTGCCGAACAGAAGACTGCGCGCCGCATCACCCGTGTACGCGCGGTCGGTGTCCTTCTCGACCACGATGACTTCCTTGTCGGGCTGAACCTGAACCCGGGCGCCCAGCTGATAGAAACAGGACCCGCGCTCGTACGTCACGCCCGGATGCGAATCGACGAAGGATCGGATCTCGACCTCCGCGTCGACCTTCAGGAGCCGGTACTTGTCCACCGGGACCGGTTCGAGATTCGCCCGCACGTCGTCGACCGAGATGTCCTGACCGACCGCGAACAGATTCTTGGTTCCGCGCACACCCTGCTCACGGCCACGAAGGAAGCTGGTGGCGGCAGCCCGCACGGTACCGATCGCCTCCTCGACACCCTCCTGGGAATCCGCATCCCAGATGGCGATGTTTCCGGCCGGGAAGCCGTAGTTCTGAGCGGTTCGCTTCGCCAGGGAATTCGGAACGAGGATCGCGGAAGTCCAGTGACCCGGAAGTCCGCCCATCTTCGCCGCGATCCTGTCGAGCCAGGGACCGAGTATGGCCATGTCGCCATCGTGCCGCCTGTCGCCGCCGGAGGCGTTCTCCTCGCCGTCCGTCACCACGATCTGGAGGAAGCTGTGCTCGCCGTACTCCTCCCAGATGTGACCCAGGTCGTCCAGGGACTTCAGCGAGGCTTCGATCAGGGCTGTGGCGCCGTTGTTGACCTTGTACAACCCCCGCATGGACGGCAGGTGCTTCACATCCATGTCCCAGACCAGGTTCTCCACCCTGTGGTCGAAGGAGTAGAGGCTGATCCGCGTCTCGTGACCGAGGCTGTCCGACTCGGCCTTCAACCCCGCCACGAACTCGTCCACCACCCGCACGAGTTGCCCCTGGTGCTGACGCATGGAACCCGAAGCGTCCACGACCAGCGCGACGTGATTCACCTTGTGCTGGATCTTGTTGGCTGACATGTTTCTGCCCCTCCCAGGTCCCCGAGTGATGTCTCCACACTATGAGGACCCACTGACAACGCAGCCCCCTCCCGAGCCCCGCCACCGGCCCCCGGCCGGACACCGACGCAATCCCTCGAAGGAGGTCATCGCCACCTCCGAGTGGTTCGAACGCCCCGTCACGGAGTCGTGGCCGGGCGCCGCTTGGGGTCGGTGAACGGGTCGGAAGTGTGTGCGGGCGTTCGTTCCTCCCGTCCCGTGACGCCGCTCTGAGCAGCCACGTTCTTGCGGCGTCAGTTCGCGGCCGTGGCAGCTCGGGAGGAACTCTTGCGATCCGTGCACGTTCATGTGGTGTTCGACCCCGCATCGGGCGGAGGTGGCCGCGCATGAGGCTGCTCAAGCGGCCCGAGGTCGCTGCCCCCGCCGTCTCCGAGAGCGAGCGGCGGCTGTTCGGAGGGCCCCTGCGGTACGACGCCGGGTGGTCGAACCACGACTACGCCCGGCTCGAGGGGCGGCTCGTCAGCACCCTGCGCTCCATGCCCCGCATGGTCCGCGGGACCCTGCGGCTCGCCTGGGAGACCGACCGGCGGGCGCTCGTCACCGTCGCCGTGTCCGAGGCCGGGCAGGGCGTGACCTCCGCCGTCGGACTGCTCGTGCTGAGCGAGGTACTGCGGACGCTGCTCGGCACGGGGAGTTCCGGGGACCGGCTGTACGCCGCCCTGCCCGCGCTGGGAGTGGGCGCGCTGGTCGCCGTACTGGGTGCCGTGCTGGCCTCGCGGTCCACCGCGGCCGCCGGGCGGCTGGAGCCGAAGATCGAGCGGGCCGCGCACGAGCAGTACCTGAAGGCCGCCGTCGAAGTGGAACTGGAGGCCATCGAGGACGGGGAGTTCCGGCGGCTGCTCGACAGTGCGCAGTGGGGGCCGCCGTCGGCTCGCCGGACCGTGGGGGCCTGTGTGGCCGCGCTGGGCGGAATCATCTCGCTCATCGCGACCGCCGGGGTGCTGGCCGTACTGCACCCGCTGCTCCTGCCCATGCTGCTGCTGATCGCGGCGCCGCGCGGCTGGGGTGCCATGCGGGTCGCGCAGCGCCGCTACCTGTCCGTCATCACCTGGGTCGAGCACGTACGGGCCGCACGGCTCATCGGTCAGCTGCTGATCTCGCGCACCTCGGCCCCCGAGGTACGGGTGCACGGCGTCGGCCGCTACCTGCTCGGCCACTACCGCACCATGGGCGAGCACGCCGAGGGCGAGGCCACCCGCCTCGCGAAGGACAAGGCCGCCACCGAACTGCTCGCCGCCGCACTGTCCGGGACCGCCGCGCTGGTCACGTACGGGGCGATGGGCGCGCTGATCGTGACCGGGAGGATGGACCTCGCCATCGCCGGCACCGCCGTGATCGCGGTGCGCACCGGATCGGCGAGCCTGGGCGCGCTCGTCGCCACCACCAACACCCTGCACGAAGAGTCCTTGTACGTACGGGACTTGGAGCGGTTCGTGGAGGAGGCGCGGCGGCGTGCCATCCCGGTCGGCGGGCTGGCGCTGCCCGAACGGATGGGAGTGGTGCGGCTCGACGACGTCAGCTTCAGTTATCCGGATCGGGACGTGCCCGCGCCGAGCGGCGTCTCGCTCACCGTGGAGGCCGGCCGTGTCGTCGCGCTCGTCGGGGAGAACGGCTCGGGCAAGAGCACCCTCGTCAAGCTGCTCGCCGGACTGCACCTGCCCGACTCCGGGTCGCTGACCTGGGACGGGGTGGAGGTACGGGACGCCGACCGGGAGCAGGTCTTCGATCGGGTCGCCCTCCTCACCCAGGACTTCGAGCGCTGGCCGGTGACCGCCCGGACGAACATCGCCATCGGCCGGCCCGCCACCGGCACCACCACCACCGCCACCGCCGGGGAGGACGACCTCGCGCAGGCCGCGGAGGTGGTCGCCGCGGCGCGCTACTCCGGAGCCGACCGGATCGTCGAGAAGTTGCCGCACGGCTACGAGACCCTGCTCGCAAGGGTGTTCAGGGGCGCCTCGGAGTTGTCCGGCGGGCAGTGGCAGAAGTTCGGGCTGGCCCGTACCCGCTTCCGCGACGCCCGCGTGATCGTCGTGGACGAGCCCACCTCGGCCCTGGACCCGGAGGCGGAGATCGCCGCGTTCGAGAGCATTCGCGGCCTGGCGGGACCGCAGCGGGCCGTGGTGCTCGTGACGCACCGGATGTCCGGGGTGCGCTTCGCCGACGTCATCTACGTGCTGCACGAGGGGCGCCTCGTCGAACAGGGCGGACACGAAGAGCTGTTGGCGCTCGGCGGCCGGTACGCGTCCATGTTCCGAATGCAGGCCGATCAGTTCGGCCAGGACCAGTCGGACCAGTCGGACCGCTCCCCCGCACCTATCCCCCGCCAGGGCCTCGCGCCCCGGAAAGACGACTCCGTCACCTGATGAAGTGAACTTCCCCTTATCGCAGCGCCACCGGGGGTAGGGCCCTGCTGATCTCGTGCGGGGGCCGGAGCGACCCGGCCCCCGCACCCATGACCGAAAGGCCGAGCCCGCCGTGACGCAGCCGTTCCAACTGCCGGACTTCTACGTGCCCTATCCGGCGCGCAGGAACCCCCACTACGAGGTCGCGAGGGTCCACACCAAGCAGTGGGCGCGCGACTTCGGGATGCTGGAAGGTTCCGGTGTCTGGGAGGAGAGCGACCTCGACTCGCACGACTACGCGCTGCTCTGCTCCCACACCCACCCCGACTGCGACAGCGACGCCCTCTCGCTCGTCACCGACTGGTACGTATGGGTGTTCTTCTTCGACGACCACTTCCTGGAGCTGTACAAGCGGACGAAGGACCGCGACGGCGCCAAGGCGTACCTCGACGGGCTCGCCGCCTTCATGCCCATGGACCTGGCCGACGGTTTTCCCGAGCCCACGAACCCCGTCGAGGCCGGGCTCGCCGACCTGTGGCGGCGGACCGTCCCCGCGATGTCCGCGGACTGGCGGGAACGGTTCTCCTTGTCCACGAAGAACCTGCTCAACGAGTCGATGTGGGAGCTCGCCAACATCGACATCGGGCGCGTGGCGAACCCGCTCGAATACATCGAGATGCGCCGCAAGGTCGGCGGCGCCCCCTGGTCGGCCGGTCTGATCGAGTACGTCTCCGCCGAGGTCCCGGCACGCGTCGCGCACTCGCGGGCGCTCGGCGTGCTGCGCGACGCCTTCTCCGATGCCGTGCACATCAGGAACGACATCTTCTCCTACCAGCGGGAAGTGGCCGATGAGGGTGAACTCTCCAACGCCATCCTGGTGTTGGAGACCTTCCTCGGCTGCTCCACCCAGGAGGCAGCCGAGACCTCCAACGACCTGCTGACCTCCCGCCTCCAGCAGTTCGAGCAGACCGCGCTCACCGAACTCCCCCAGCTGTTCGCCGACCACGCCATGACGCCGGTCGAGATCGGGGCCGTGCTGGCCTACGCCAAGGGCCTGCAGGACTGGCAGTCCGGCGGCCACGAATGGCACATGGTCTCCAGCCGCTACATGAACAAGGAGGTCAAGGCCACCTCCCCGGTCACCCTTCCCTTCCTCCCCACCGGGCTCGGCACCACCGCCCTCGACCTGCGGTCCGTCTTCACCCAGCGCTCGATGGAGATGCGGCGCCGCTCCTTCACCCACGTCCCCTTCGAGCGGACCGGGCCCTCCGTCATCCCCGAGATCTACATGCCGTACAAGCTCACCCTCAGCCCGCACCTGGCGCACGCCCGCGAGGAGTCGGTGGCCTGGTCCCGGCGGATGGGCCTGCTGGACCCGCAGCCGGGCGATCCCGGCTCGGCGATCTGGACCGAGGAGAAGCTGCGCGGCTTCGACTTCGCCGTCTGCTCGGCCGGCATCGACCCCGACGGCACGCCGGAGGCGCTCGCCCTGAACGCCTCCTGGCTGACCTGGGGAACGTACGGGGACGACTACTACCCGGTGGTCTTCGCCCAGGCCAAGAACCTGTCGGCCGCCAAGGCGACCACGGCGCGCCTGATCGCGATGATCCCGGTCGACCACTCCGACCAGGCCACGCCACTGACCGCGATGGAGCGCGCCCTCGGCGACCTCTGGGTGCGCACCAGCGCCGCCATGTCCACGGAGCAGCGCACCGAGTTCCGGGCGACGCTGGCGGACATGCTGGAGAGCTGGCTGTGGGAGGTGGACAACCAGATCCAGAACCGCATCCCGGACCCGGTCGACTACGCCGAGATGCGCCGCCGCACCTTCGGCACCTACCTCACGATGTACCTGTGCCGGCTCGGGCACCAGGGCCGGGGCATCCCCGAGGAGATCTACTCCTCCGGGACCATCCGTTCACTGGAGAACGCCGTCGCGGACGCCGCCTGCCTGATCAACGACATCTTCTCCTACCAGAAGGAGGTGGAGGTCGAGGGCGAGGTCCACAACTACGTCCTGGTGACGCGGAACTTCTTCGACATCGGCTACCCGGAGGCGCTGCACATCTGCCACGCGCTGATGACCCAGCGCACCGAGGAGTTCGAGCACATCGTGGCGAACCAGATGCCGTTGCTCTACGACGACTGGAAGCTGAGCGCCGAGGCCCGGGCCGCGCTGGACGCTTACGTCGGCGAGCTCAAGGACTGGCACGCCGGAATCCTCAACTGGCATCAGAAGATCCGCCGTTACCGGCCGGAGGACCTGCATCGGATGCCCGACGTGCTCTCCACCCGCGTCTGGGACTCCGGCTTCGGCATGTCGGCCGCCCGGATCGCCCTGCCCGTCCGGTAGGCCGTCAGAACTCGTCGGCGGTGTGCGGCAGCAGCCCGTTCCCCGCCGCCAGGGCCGCGTCCAGGGCCGCCGCCGCGCCGGGCGTGTGCTCGCGTACGAGGCCGGCCGCGACGAGCTCGACGGCCCGGGTCCCGCCCAGGTAGCAGGCGGCCAGTTCCCGTACGTCCAGGGCCAGGTCGGGGCCGGTGTCCGCGTGTTCGTACGCCGCCCCGCCCGGCCCCGCCTTCAGCCGGAACCGCCCGGCGTTGGCGGGCAGCCGTACATCGTGCACCTCCAGCACCAGCTCGACCGGCGCGGCCCAGGACCGCGCGGTCAGCGCCGCCCCCACGTCGACCAGCCGCAGCCAGAGCGCGGGGAACTGGGCGGTGACCCGCACCTGGTCCCGGTCGGCGGCGAAGTGGAGCAGCGGGTCGTCGACCGGGCGGCCCCAGGCGGAGACCTTGCCGGTGAGGTCGAGCGCGGTCAGGCACTCCCACAGGGCGGCGGCGACCGCCGGGGTCTCGGCCTCCAGCTCGTCCACGCGGACCAGCCCCGGTGCGCGGACGGGCCCGGAGTCGTCCTCGGCCTTCGTGCGGTAGACCACGTAGCCGGCGATCGGCTCGTCCGGGTCGCCGAGGACGATGATCCGGGGCGGGCTCAACTCCTCGTCCTCCTCCGCCTGTTCGCACAGCCATTCCTCCCGCCAGCGCTCCGGGCTCCGGCTCGGGCGCCCGGCCCGCACGGCGCGGGCGGCCTCGTGGAAGGGGCCGATCTCGGCGAGCGCCGCGTCCGGGTCCACGAGCCGGAGCGGGCGCGGGTCCGGGTCGACGCGCAGGACCAGCGGGCGGGTGGAGTCGATCTCGACGGTGACTCCGGTGGTCGCGCTGCCGAAGCCGAAGCGGCCGTAGATGGCGGCCTCGGAGGCCCAGAGGGCGGCGATCGGGCTGCCGGTCGCCGCCGCGTGGTCCAGCATCTCGGCCATCAGCCCGGTGAGCACGCCCCGGCGGCGGTGGGTGGGGGCGACGGAGACGAAGGTGAGCCCGGGGCAGGACAGGTCCGTCCCGGGCACCGAGAGCCGGAAGTCGTGCGCCGCCATGAAGCCGACCAGGACGTCCCCGTCGTAGGCGCCGGTCCGCCGGCAGCGCGTCAGCAGCGCGTGATGCTTCTCGCGGCCCTCCTTCTCGGGCCGATCATGGAAGACCAGGTACGCGAGCTCCAGAGCACGGTCGATGTCTGTCTCGGGTACCTCGCGGATGTCCACCATGATCGGGAGACTAATCGGTCATCACGGACTGGTCATCTCAAAATGGCCTGATGTGCGCGTTTGGCCAGTTCGGATCCCTTTTCACTCGCCGGTCGGGCCGGTCCGGCTTCACCCGCCGGTCGGGCCGGTCCAGCCGGCCGGGACGTGGCCGAGCCGGATGCGCTGCGGGTGGTCGCCCACCGGGACGGACACCCGCTTGGTGCCGGTGGCGAAGTCGATGGCCGTGACGCGGTCCGAGCCGCTCTCGGAGATCACGCACCCCGTCCCGTCGCCGTCGACCGTGGCCCAGTAGGGCTTGTCGGCGGGCACGAGGGGCCCTTCGGTGAGGGTGGCCCGGTCCACGACGGTCGCGTAGTCGTCCATGGTGCCCGCGATGCAGAGCTTGGCCCCGTCCGGGCTCATGGACATGCCGTGGTGGCGGGAGTCGTTGACCCACTTGGTGCGGTCGGTGCCGGTGGCCGGGTTCGCGGGGAGCATCTTGAGCTTGGTGATCTTGTCGGAGGCCACGTCGTACTCCAGGAAGCCGCCCAGGAACGACACCTGGAAGTAGAGCTTCGACTCGTCGGGGCTGAAGGACACGGGACGCACCGAATCGGAGAGGTCGGGGCGGCCGAAGGCGTCCAGCCGCTCCCGCATGTCGATCACCCGGACCGTGCGGAAGGTCTGCGCGTCGACGACGGTGATCTTCCGGTCGCCCTTCGTCCAGTCCAGCCAGGTCGCGTCGAGGGCGGAGGTGACGTCGCCGATGGCGCTGTTCCACAGGAAGCGGCCGTCACTGCTGAAGACGTTCTCGTGCGGCTTGTCCCCGGTGGAGAAGGAACCGACCTGCCGGCCGGTGGCGATGTCGAGGACGTGCACGGTGTTGGCGGTGGAGGCGGAGACCGCGACCTTCGTCCCGTCGGGCGAGACGGCCATGTGGTCGGCGCGGTAACCGGCCACCGGGAAGCGCCAGTTGACCCGGCCGGTGCGTACGTCGATGGAGACGACGTCGGCGAAGCTGGGCCGGGAGGCGACGACGGCCGTGCCGTCGGGGGTGGTGTACATGTCGTCCACGAACTGGTCGTGGCCCTCGCCGGCGGTCTCGCGCACCCCGAGGAAGAAGGCGAGCTTGATCGGGTTGAGGTGGATCTCCCGCAGGCGCTCCGCCTTGTCGGGGATCACGTTGATCCGGCCGATCTTGGCGAGGTCGCCGGTGGAGGCGAGGACGTCGGCGGTGCCCTCCCAGTTGTTCCCGACGAAGAGCACCTCCCGGAGCCCGTCGCCCGGCGCGGCCGCGGCCTCGGTCGCCGGCGCGGCCCCGGCCACGGTCGGCACCGCGGCGGTCAGCAGGG
Source organism: Streptomyces sp. NBC_01351 (assembly GCF_036237315.1). Classification (GTDB taxonomy): domain Bacteria; phylum Actinomycetota; class Actinomycetes; order Streptomycetales; family Streptomycetaceae; genus Streptomyces. The sequence continues at coordinate 1,856,114 of NZ_CP108356.1, forward strand.
TGGCCGCGGCGAGCGCGGCCAGGGTGCGGAGGGTGCGTGACATCCGTTCAACTCCGGTATGGGGAAGGGATGGAGAGAGTTCCTCCTGTTACCGGCCGGTAAAATAGGCGGAACGCGAAAAGGGCGCAACCCCTACGGGTCGCGCCCTTGCTCACGTACGGACGTCAGCCGCGGCCATCACCGTTTCAGGCGACGGAGCCGATCCGGTCGATCACGGTGTTCGCCGGGTCGGGGTGGATCGGGATGTGCGCGCCGGTCAGGGACGCGCCGGTGCCGCCGCGCCGGTTGGCGACGATCTCCGCGGCGATGGACAGCGCGGTCTCCTCAGGGGAGCGGGCGCCGAGGTCCAGGCCGATCGGGGAACGCAGCCGGGCCAGTTCGATCTCGGTCACGCCGACCTCGCGGAGCCGCCTGTTGCGGTCCTCGTGGGTGCGGCGGGAGCCCATGGCGCCGACGTACGCGACGGGAAGCCTGAGGGCCAGTTCGAGGAGCGGGACGTCGAACTTGGCGTCGTGGGTGAGCACGCACAGGACGGTCCGGCCGTCCACTTCCGTGGTCTCCAGGTAGCGGTGCGGCCAGTCGATGACGATCTCGTCCGCGTCGGGGAAGCGGGTCTTCGTCGCGAAGATCGGCCGCGCGTCGCACACCGTCACCCGGTAGCCGAGGAACTTGCCGATCCGCACCAGGGCGGAGGCGAAGTCGATGGCACCGAAGACGATCATCCGCGGGGGCGGGACGCTGGCCTCGACCAGCACTTTCAGCGGCTCTCCGCAGAGGCGGCCGTCGGCGCCGATCTCCAGCACGCCGGTCCGGCCGGCGTCGAGCATCGCGCGGGCCTCTTCGGCGATGGTGCGGTCGAGCTCGGGGTGTCCGCCGAAGCCGCCCTGGTGGGCGCCTTCGGTACGGACGAGAACGGCCCGGCCCATGAGCTCGGCCGGGCCCTCGGCTATCCGGGCCACCGCGGCGGCCTCGCCACGGGCGGCGGCGGCCAGGGCTGCCGCGAACACCGCCCGGGCGGGAGACCCCACGGGGACCGGGGTGACGAGGATGTCGATGATTCCGCCGCAGGTCAGACCCACGGCGAAGGCATCGTCATCGCTGTACCCGAAGCGCTCCCGAACGGTCTCGCCGTCCTCGAGCGCCTGCCGGCACAGCTCGTACACCGCACCCTCCACGCATCCACCGGAGACCGAGCCGATGGCCGTGCCCTCGCTGTCGACAGCGAGTGCGGCCCCGGGCTGCCTCGGAGCGCTCCCGCCGACCGCCACGACCGTGGCGACGGCGAAATCGCGGCCCTGCTCGACCCACCGGTTCAGTTCTTCGGCGATGTCCAGCATGGGGGCCTCCTCGGAGGGTCTCGGTTCCAGTATCGGGTACGTGGAGGGTGCGGTTCTCATACGACCGCGCTACTCGTACCGATCAGATCCGGTCGGGTCAGTGGACCCCGAGCCAGCTCTCGATGGGGTTGAGGGCGAAGAAGACCACGAAGATCGCGGTCAGCGCCCACATGAAGGCACCGATCTCCCGAGCCTTGCCCTGGGCGACCTTGATGGCCACGTAGGAGATGACACCGGCAGCGACACCAGCGGTGATCTGGTAGGTGAACGGCATGATCACGACGGTCAGGAAGACCGGAATCGCGGTCGCGCTGTCGGACCAGTCCACGTGGCGGGCGTTCTGCATCATCATCGCGCCGATGACGACCAGGGCCGCGGAGGCGACCTCACCCGGGACGATCTGCGTGATCGGGGTGAAGAAGAGGCAGGCGGCGAAGAACAGACCGGTGACGACGGAGGCGAGGCCTGTGCGGGCTCCCTCACCGACGCCGGTGGCGGACTCGACGAACACGGTCTGGCCGGAGCCGCCCGCGACGCCACCGATGGCGCCACCGGCGCCGTCGATGAAGAGCGCCTTGGACAGGCCCGGCATGCGGCCCTGCTCGTCGGCGAGCTTGGCCTCGGTACCGACACCGATGATGGTGGCCATCGCGTCGAAGAAGCCGGCGAGGACCAGGGTGAAGACGATCATGCCGACGGTCATGGCGCCGACTTCGCCCCAGCCGCCGAACTCGACGTCACCGAAGAGCGAGAAGTCGGGCATCGAGACCGCGGAGCCCTTGAGCTCCGGCGCGCCGTTCTTCCAGGCCTTCGGGTCGATGGTGACGATGGCGTTCAGGATGGCCGCGAGGACCGTTCCGCCGACGATGCCGATCAGGATCGCGCCGGGAACCTTGCGGGCCTGCAGCATGAAGATGCCGAGCAGGGTGATGCAGAAGAGCAGGACGGGCCAGCCGGAGAGCTCACCGACGGCGCCGAGCTGCACGGGGGGACCGAACTCCGGACCCCGACCCACGAAGCCGGCCTTGACCAGGCCGATGAGGGCGACGAACAGACCGATACCCATGGTGATCGCGTGCTTGAGCGCGAGCGGGATCGCGTTCATGATCATCTCGCGGAGGCCGGTGACGACCAGGAGACAGATCACGACGCCGTACATCACGCACATGCCCATGGCCTGCGGCCAGGTCATCTGGGGGGCGACCTGCGAGGCGAGCACGCCGGAGACGGAGAGACCGGCGGCAAGTGCGAGCGGCACCTTGCCGACGAAGCCCATCAGCAGGGTGGTCAGGGCCGCCGCGAAGGCGGTGGCCGTGATCAGTGCCGCGGGTTCCATCGTGTTTCCGGCGACGTCCTTGCCGGAAAGGATCAGCGGGTTGAGCAGGAGGATGTAGGCCATCGCCATGAAGGTCGTGATACCGCCACGAACCTCGTTGCCGACGTTGGATCCTCTGTGCGTTATGTGAAAGTACCGGTCGAGCCAAGAACGGCCGGCGGGATTGCGAGAGCCGTCGCCGGCCTCATCCGCACTGGTCTCTGGCTCCACTGATGACTGGGTCATGGTGCCTAACTCCCAAGGTTCATAGGGGCACCCGCATAAAGATTGGAGACGCGGGATTTGGGAAACTCTGTTGGCTGCACGACCCGGGGTGACGGCCCGAGGCGACGCGAAATGTGCACTGCGTGTACTGCGGGTAGCGCGGGGGTGACCGCTGGTACTACGTGGGTTCTTGCAGGGGTACTGCGAAGTGAAGAGACCGCGAGCGGTGCGGCGCTTCGTGGTGCTCCGGGCGGCGCGATCGGCAAGTGTGACGTTCCCAAGTCGCACCGCCCGGAAGTTCGAGGGAGGTCCGGGGGCCTCTCGGCCCCCGCACCACGCCGTCCTAGAGAGTGCCCGTGAGGGCTTCCGGACGGATCGGCGTTTTGTTGAGCTCCAGCCCTGTCGCCGCCCTGATCGCCGCGAGGACGGCCGGGGTGGACGAAAGGGTCGGGGCCTCGCCCAGACCGCGAAGGCCGTACGGCGCGTTCGGGTCGGCGAGCTCCAGGACGTCGACCGGGATGGTCGGGGTGTCCAGGATGGTCGGGATCAGATAGTCCGTGAAGGACGGATTGCGCACCTTCGCGGTCTTCGGGTCCACGATGATCTCTTCCATGACTGCCACGCCGAGACCCTGGGTGGTTCCACCCTGGATCTGGCCGACCACGGAAAGCATGTTCAGGGCCTTGCCCACGTCCTGTGCGGTCGCCAGCTCGACGACCTTCACCAGGCCTAGCTCGGTGTCCACCTCGACGACCGCGCGGTGCGCGGCGAAGGTGTACTGGACGTGGCCGTTGCCCTGGCCGGTCTTCAGGTCGAAGGCGGCGGTCGGCCGGTGCCGGAACTCCAGCTCCAGGTCGATCGCGTCCTCGCCCTCCAGGATGTCCGCGAGGTCAGCGAGCACCTCGCCGCCGTCGGTGACGACCTTGCCGCCCTCCAGGAGCAGCTCGGCCGTCGCCCACGCCGGGTGGTAGGAGCCGTTCTTGCGGCGGCCGATCTCCAGGACGGCCTCACGGACGGCCTCACAGGTGTTCTTCACGGCGCCACCGGTCATGTACGTCTGCCGCGAGGCGGACGTGGAACCGGCGGAGCCGACCTGCGTGTCGGCCGGGTGGATGGTGACCTGCTGGACACCCAGCTCCGTACGGGCGATCTGCGCGTGGACGGTGACACCGCCCTGGCCGACCTCCGCCATGGCCGTGTGGACCATCGCGACGGGCTCGCCGTTGATGACCTCGAGCCGCACGCGGGCGGTCGAGTAGTCGTCGAAGCCCTCGGAGAAGCCGACGTTCTTGATGCCGACCGCATAGCCGACGCCGCGGACGACGCCCTCACCATGGGTGGTGTTGGAGAGGCCGCCCGGCAGCGCGCGGACGTCCGCGCCCTCGCCGGCCGACTCCCACTGGCGCTCCGGCGGCAGCGGGCGGGCCTTGACCCGGCGCAGCAGCTCGGCGACCGGCGCCGGCGAGTCCACGACCTGGCCGGTGGGCATGATCGTGCCCATCTCCATGGCGTTCAGCCGGCGGAACTCGACCGGGTCCATGCCCAGCTTCGCCGCGAGCTTGTCCATCTGGGCCTCGTAGGCGAAGCAGGCCTGGACGGCGCCGAAGCCGCGCATAGCGCCGCAGGGCGGGTTGTTCGTGTAGAGCGCGATCGCCTCGATGTCGACGTCGTCCAGGACGTACGGGCCCACCGAGAGGGAGGACGCGTTGCCCACGACCGCCGGGGAGGCGGACGCGTAGGCGCCGCCGTCCAGGACGATCCTGCACTTCATGTGCGTGAGCTTGCCGTCCTTGGTGGCGCCGTGCTCGTAGTAGAGCTTCGCCGGGTGCCGGTGCACGTGGCCGAAGAAGGACTCGAACCGGTTGTAGACGATCTTGACCGGCTTGTTCGTGGCCAGGGCCAGGAGGCAGGCGTGGATCTGCATCGAGATGTCCTCGCGACCGCCGAAGGCACCGCCGACGCCGGAGAGCGTCATGCGCACCTTCTCCTCGGGGAGTCCGAGGACGGGGGCGATCTGCTTGAGGTCCGAGTGCAGCCACTGGGTGGCGACGTAGATGTCGACGCCGCCGTCCTCGCAGGGCACGGCCAGGCCGGACTCCGGGCCGAGGAAGGCCTGGTCCTGCATGCCGAAGGTGTACTCGCCCTCGACGATGACGTCGGCGCGCTTACGGGCCTCTTCCACGTTGCCGCGGATGATCGGCTGGCGGTGCACGATGTTCGGGTGCGGGACGTGACCGGCGTGGTGGTCGTCGCGGCCCTCGTGGATCAGCGGCGCGTCGGGGGCGAGGGCGGAAGCCTCGTCGGTGACGAGCGGCAGCTCGCGGTAGTCGATCTTGATCTTGGCGGCCGCGCGGCGGGCGGTCTCCGGGTGGTCGGCGGCCACGAGGGCGACCGGCTCACCGTGGTGACGGACCCGGCCGTGGGCGAGGACCGGGGTGTCCTGGATCTCGAGGCCGTAGTTCTTCATCTCGGCCGGCAGGTCGTCGTACGTCAGCACCGAGTAGACGCCCGGCATGGCCAGGGCCTCGGAGATGTCGATGGAGACGATCTCGGCGTGGGCGACGGTGCTGCGCAGGGTCTGGCCCCACAGCATGTCCTCGTGCCACATGTCCGAGGAGTACGCGAACTCGCCGGTGACCTTGAGGGTGCCGTCCGGGCGGAGCGTGCTCTCGCCGATGCCGCCCTTGTTGTGCTTCTGGGTGACGTTCGTCGGCGTGCCGGCGGGCACGGTGCGGGTGTTCTGAGCCATGGTCAGACCACCTCTCCCTGACGGGCGGCCGCAAGGCGGACCGCGTCGAGGATCTTCTCGTAACCCGTACAGCGGCACAGGTTGCCCGAGAGGGCCTCGCGGATGTCCTGGTCGGACGGGTCGTTGTTGCGCTCGAGGAGCTCGTCGGCCTGGACCAGCAGACCCGGGGTGCAGAAACCGCACTGCACGGCGCCGGCGTCGATGAACGCCTGCTGGATGTTGGAGAGCTCGACGCCCTCACCGGTCTGGGAGTCACCCGGCTTGGGCGCCCAGCGCTTCGCCTCGTCGGTGGAGACGCCCTTGGTGCCGCAGCCGCCGCCGGTGCCGCAGGCACCACCGTGGCCGTGCTCCGCGCGCTGCTTGGCGAAGTCCGCCAGGCCCTCGACGGTCACGACGTCGCGGCCCTCGACCTGACCGGCCGCGACCAGACAGGAGCAGACCGGCACGCCGTCCAGACGGACGGTGCAGGAACCGCACTCGCCCTGCTCACACGCGTTCTTCGAACCGGGCAGGCCCAGGCGCTCACGCAGCACGTAGAGGAGGGATTCGCCCTCCCACACGTCGTCGGCTTCCTGCTGACGACCGTTGACGGTGAAATTGACGCGCATGTTACGCAGCCCCTTCGAGCAAGCGGCCGTTGGAGCCGCGGTACTGCTCCCACGTCCAGACGAGCTGGCGCCGAGCGAGGATGCCGACCGCGTGGCGGCGGTACTTCGCCGTGCCGCGGACGTCGTCGATCGGGTTGCACGCGCCGGACGCGAGGTCCCCGAACTGCTTGGCGATCGACGGGGTGATGACCTTGCCGTTGTCCCAGAAACCGCCCTCTTCGAGCGCGGCGTTCAGGAACTCCTCGGCGGCCTTCGCCCGGATCGGGGTGGGAGCGGCCGAGGCGATACCCGTACGAACGGTGCGGGTGTCGGCGTGCAGGGCCAGTCCGAAGCCGCAGACCGCGATGACCATCGCGTTGCGGGTGCCGACCTTGGAGTACTGCTGCGGGCCGGTCGCGTTCTTGATGTGGACCGACTTGATGAGCTCGTCGGCGGCGAGCGCGTTGCGCTTGACGCCGGTGTAGAACTCGTCGATCGGAATCAGCCGCGAACCGCGCACCGACTCGACCTCGACGTGGCAGTCGGCGGCGAGCAGCGCGGGGTGGGAATCGCCGGCGGGCGAGGCGCAACCGAGATTGCCGCCGACACCGCCGCGGTTGCGGATCTGCGGGGACGCGACCGTGTGCGAGGCGAGCGCGAGCCCCGGCAGGGTTTCGCGCAGGTTCTCCATGATCTGGGTGTAAGGAACAGAGGCGCCGAGCTTGGTGATCTCCTCACCCACCTCCCACTCCCGCAGCAGTTCGATGCGGTTGAGGTCGAGAAGGTACTCCGGACGGCGGTGGTCGAAGTTGATCTCGACCATGATGTCGGTGCCACCGGCAATCGGCACAGCGGTGGGGTGCTCGGCCTTGACGGCGAGCGCCTCCTCCCAGCTGGCGGGGCGAAGGAAGTCCATGAGCGGGCCTCTTCTCGGTTCGTTCACTTCAAGCCATGAGGTCGTGGGGTCCTCGGCTGGTCGTTCATGTGCTGTTCACGCGGTGTGGACCCAGTACAGCCGCCGCCTATCCCCCGGGTGCAGTCACCGAAACCATGAAGGAGTTGGCTGGGGACCTCCCTCGTCTTGTAGATTCGTATGAAAGGCAGGATGCGACGACCTGCCCGATTTCCAACGGCAACAAACGAGACAGATCGGCGGCGACATCATGCGGCTGCGCGCACTGCTGGAAACCGAGGCGCTGGGGCTGCGGCTGCTGGGCGGCGAGGAAGAACTCGACCGGACGGTCCGCGGAGTCATGACGACCGACCTACGCGATCCCAGCCGGTACCTCTCCGGAGGTGAACTCGTCCTCACCGGCCTGGCATGGAGACGAAATTCGGCCGACTCCGAGCCGTTCGTACGAATCCTGGCCGGCGCGGGCGTCGCGGGGCTCGCGGCGGGCGAGGCGGAGCTCGGCGACATCCCGGACGACCTGGTATCGGCCTGCATCCGCAACCGCCTGCCGCTGTTCGCGGTGAACGAGGACGTTGCATTCGCCACGATCACCGAGTACGTCGTGAGGCAGGTTTCGGGCGAGCGCGCGGGGGATCTCGCGGCCGTCGTCGACCGCCATCGGCGTCTGATGACCTCGGGTCCCGCGGGCGGCGGTCCCGACGTGGTGCTGGATCTGCTCACCACCGACCTCGATCTCCGGGCCTGGGTGCTGTCTCCCACGGGCCGGCAGATCGCCGGGGCGGGCGAACCGCTGGCGCCGGGCGTGTGCGCTGCACTGGCGAGCGAGCACCTCGCGGCGGTCCGGACGGGCCGCAGGGGACCGCACCGGATCTCCATCCAGGGTATTACCTACTCGCTCTTCCCGATCAGGGGACACGGGCGCGGCCCCACCGGACCGGTGCCCAAGGACGTCCGCGAGAGCGTGCTCTCGGACTGGCTGCTGGCCGTCGAGGCGGACGCGGGCGACTGGCCCGCCGAGCGCCTGGACCTGCTCCAGGGCGTCACCCAGCTGATCGCCGTGGAACGGGACCGGCGCGACGCGGCCCGGACGGTGCGGCGCCGCCTCGCACAGGAAGTCCTCGAACTGGTCCAGACGGGTGCTCCGCCCGCCGAGATCGCCGCCCGTCTGCGGGTGGCGGCCCCCGTGCTGCTGCCCGGCGTGGGCGGCGCCCCGCACTGGCAGGTCGTGGTGGCCCGGGTGGACTGGGACGGCGGGGACATCCCCGGCGGCCCGGTGGCCCAGTCGCTGCTGGAGGAGATCCTCGTCGACCCGTCCGTCTCGGGGCCGGAGCCTTCCGACCGGATCGCGGTGGCCCATGCGGGTGACGAGGCCATCGCGCTGGTGCCGCTGCCCTCGCTGCCGGGGGACGGCGGGGAGGACAAGGGCCCGGACACGGCCCTGCACGCCGACGAGCTGCTCGCGTCCGTACGGGACCCGCTGCAGGCCGGTCTGTCGGACGACGGGCGCCTCACGCTGGGCGTCAGCGCGGCCGTGCACTCCGCCGAGGGGCTGCGCGGGGCGCTGGAGGAGGCCCGGCACGCCCGCCGGGTCGCCGCGGCGCGCCCCGGACGGGTCTGCGCGGCCGGCCACCACGAGCTGGCCTCGCACGTGCTGCTGCTGCCGTTCGTACCGGACGACGTGCGGCGGGCCTTCACGGCGCGACTGCTGGACCCGCTGCGGGACTACGACCGGCGCCACCGGGCGGAGCTCATCCCGACGCTGGAGGCGTTCCTGGACTGCGACGGTTCGTGGACCCGGTGTGCGACGCGGCTGCACCTGCACGTCAACACGCTGCGTTACCGGGTCGGGCGAATCGAGCAGTTGACGGCGCGGGACCTGTCCCGGCTGGAGGACAAGCTCGACTTCTTCCTGGCACTGCGGATGAGCTGAGGAATCCCGGCCGCTCCCGCCCTGTCCGCGGGGCGGGACGGCTGACACGGTGTCCGGACTTTGTGAAAGAGTTCACCCGACCCCTTGGCCGGAGCCGTTGATCCGTGCTCTCATTTCGCCCCAGGGCTCAACGACGTGCTGCTCGGTTGCTTTGGGGAGGGCAATGTGGCGGATACCGCCATGTCCGGTGCCGGATCTACGGGGGGAGAAGACCCCCTCCAGCGGGCGATATGGCGGCTGCGTTCGCGCGGCTGTTGGACCGACGCCGCGGCGCTGCTGACGCCACACGTCGGCAAGGCCGGCAACGCGGGGGCCGCCGTGCAGCGGACCGCGCTGCTGGTCGAGCGGTGCCTGTTCACGGGGCAGGGCTGGGCCGAGGCCGAGGACGCGCTGCGGGTCGCCGAGGCGGTCTCACAGGACGACGACGACCGGGGTGCGGCGGCCTGCGAGCGGGGCCAGCTGGCTTACGCGGCGACCGTGCTGGGCGTACGCGACCGGGCCGACGAGGCCCGTTCCGCGCTGGGCCGGGCGGCGGCGCTGCTGTCCCCGGAGTCCCGGACCCGTCCGCTGCTGGACTTCCGGCGGGGGCTGGTCGCCGAGCACCTGGCGGACGCCCCGCAGTCGGCGAGGCCGGCGTACCGGCGGGCGCACGCGGGGGCGGAGGCGCACGGGGACACCCTGCTGCTGTCCTTCACGTGGCGGCACCTCGCGGCGCTGGCGCTGCGGGACGGGGAGGTGGCGGAGGCCCGGCACGGCTTCGTGGAGTCCCTCCGCATCCGGGAGGAACTGGGCTTCCTGGTCGGCACGGCCCCTGCGCTGGCCGCGCTGGCCGAGGCCGAGCCGGAGCCCGAGGCCGCCCGTCTACGCGCGGAGGCGCGCCGTCTGTTCCACCTGCTGGGCGGCATCCCCACCTGGCTGGCGGACCAACTCCAACCCACCGCGGCCCCTGCGGGGTAGCCCCGGGCGCGGCCGCCGAGGCCACAGGTGCCGCTGCGCGGCACCCTGGGCTCCGCCCAGACCCGCGCCTCAAACGCCGGCGAGGCTGGATTTGCCCCTGCCGTCTGTCCAGCGCGGCTGGTTTTGCCTGCACCGTCCGCCTGGCGCGGCTCGATTGCCCGGAGGGCAAATTCGGCCCCGGCAGGGTTTGCCCCTGCCGTCCGTCCGGCGGGGCTGGATTGCCCGGAGGGCAATTTCAGCCTCGCCGGCGGTTGGGACGGAGCCCCGGATCTTTGAGGCGCGGCACATCCAGCCCCGCTGGCGTTTGAGGCGCGGGGTCTGGGGCGGAGCCCCGGTCTTTGAGCCGCACCGGCACGGGGCAGCAGCCACGTCCAGCCCCGCCGGCGTTTGAGGCGCGGGGTGCGGGGCGGAGCCCCGGATGCGGCGCGGGCCGCTGATCAGGCGCCGGCGAAGTGTTCGCGGACCAGGGATTCCACCACCGGGAGGTCACCGGCGATCAGGGATTCCAGGAGCGCCGAGTGCTCGGCCGCGTCCGCGACGAGCTCGGCGCGGCGGACCCTGGGGGCCCCGGCGAGGGGCCACTGGGCCCGGCGGTGGAGTTCCTCCGCCACGGCCACCAGCTGGGCGTTGCCGGCGAGGGACAGCACCTCGCGGTGGAAGGCCCGGTCCGCCTCCGCGTAGGCCGGCAGGTCACCCGCGGCCGCCGCCTCCGCCGTGGCGGCCGCCGCCGGGCGCAGGGCCTCCCACGCGGCGGCGGGCACGGTGCGGGCGAGCCGCAGCATGACCGGGACCTCCAGCAGGCCCCGTACTTCCGCCAGCTCGGCCAGTTCGCGCGGGGTGCGCGTCAGGACCCGGAAGCCCCGGTTCGGGAGGCATTCGACCGCCCCCTCCAGGGCCAGCTGCTGCATCGCCTCGCGCACGGGGGTCGCGGAGACCCCGAAGCGCTCCCCGAGTGCCGGGCCCGAGTAGATCTCCCCCGGCGCCAGCTCGCCGTCGACCAGCGCGGCGCGGAGAGCGTCGAGGACCTGCCCGCGCACCGAATGGCGTAGCACCTTCCCTGCGGTTTTCTGCACGGGGATCGACGGAATCGACGGCACTCGGTCCTCCTCACTGGTCTCGACCATGCCCAGAGAATATGCGACGCCCGTCAAGGCGATACAGACCGACTAAGATCAGGTAAGGTAAGGCTTACCTGATAACGATCGTGTGATTCCTTGATTCCTTGATTCCTTGATTCGGTGGTTCGTCATGACCCTCATGGCCCTCGGCAGCACCAGCGCCTCCACGCCCGCCCCGGCCGGCTCCCCGGTGGCGGAGGCGTACGCACGGCTGACCGAGGCCTACGGCGGACTGAGCGTCATCGAGCTCTCCGCGCACGAACCTACCCCTCGCGGTGCGGGGTGGGTCGGCGCGGACGAGCTCGCGGCGGGCGGGGCGGCCGTGGACGCCTTCCTCGCCTGGGACGAGGCGCAGATCGTGCGGGACTACGGCCGTCAGGCCCGGCCCGACGTGGTGGCGAGCTTCGGGCTGCACCGTTACGCGTGGCCGGCCTGCCTGCTCATCACCCTCCCGTGGTTCCTGCACCGGCGGGTCCCCCGGCTCCCCGCCGACCGGGTGGCCTTCGACCGCACCCGCGGCCGGATGGCCGTCCGCGTCGAGGGCTTCGCCTGCCTGCCGGACGACCCGGCGACCGCCCTCCCCGGGGCCCGGGTCGTGCCCGACGAGGAGGCGCTGCGCGCCGAGGTGCGGGCCGCGGTGGCCGAGCACCTGGCGCCCGTACTGGAGGGTTTCGGCCCGCGCATGCGGCGCGGCCGCCGCGCCCTGTGGGGCATGGTCACCGACGAGGTCGTCGAGAGCCTCTGGTACGTCGCCGGCCTGCTCGGCGAGGAGCAGCGCGCCCTGGCGGAGCTGGACGCGCTCCTGCCCGGCTCCGTCGCCCCCTACAGCGGGGGCGCGAGGTTCCGTACCCTCACCGGCCCGGCCGGCGAGGACCTGCCCACCCGGGACCGGGCCAGCTGCTGCTTCTTCTACACCATCCGCCCGGACGACACCTGTGTCACCTGCCCGCGCACCTGTGACGCCGAGCGGATCGCCCGGCTCACGGCGGCCGCCGCCTGAACCCACCCTTACGGCTGACCGCAATCGAACTCAACTCACCGAGTACGAGCGCCAGTTCGAGCCACAACACCCTATCCGGCGGGCCCCGCCCCCCGATGGCGTCCACTTGCCCCGAAACCCGCGTGCGCGGCGGACCCGCTGCGCCACTATGGCGCCCGGAAAGCCGCACGGCCGCAGTAACGGGATCCCGCTCCTGAAGGAGTGGGCTTTCAGCCCTTGGTTGAGGGCCGCCGTTACCAGCACGAGCCAACGCGTTTTTGGAGGTGAACGAAGTTGGCTACGTTCCACGTAGGCGAGAAGACCCACCAGTCCGTGCTTCCTCAGCGGGCTGCTCTGGAATTCGAGTCAGCAGACACCCCCCGGATCGGGGACGAAACGGGGCTCGAACACCGCTCTGCGGTAACCGGCGTGGAACATGTGCGAGGGGAGATCGTCGATGCTTCACCTGGCATCGGCGGCGTCACCCCCAACCGCGAGGTTGGGGAGAAGGCCCGTGAGGGCCACCCTGTCGTGTTCGTCCTGGACGTGCACGGCTCACCGCTGCAACCGACGAGCCCCGCGAGGGCGCGCAAACTCCTCCATCAGGGCCGGGCCGTCGTGGTCCGGCGCACCCCGTTCATCATCCGCCTCAAGGACCGCACCGCTGACCAGTCGCAGGTCGACGGTGTGGAACTCGGGATCGACCCCGGGTCCAAGCACACCGGTATCGCCGTGTTCACCGCGAAGGGCGGTGAGCGCCGTGGCCTGTACGCAGTCGAACTCTCCCATCGGGGCAGCCTCATCCGGGACAAGCTCACGGCCCGTGCCGCCTACCGGCGCCGTAGGCGCACCAGCAACCTGCGCTACCGCGAACCTCGCTTCACCAACCGTGCGCGCCCCAAAGGGTGGCTTGCCCCTTCTTTGTGTCACCGTGTGGACACGACCATGTCGTGGACCACCCGGCTCGCCCGCTGGGCACCCGTCCGCGTGGTGCATCTGGAGCGGGTCGCGTTCGACACCCATGCCATGTCCAACGGCGGACCGCTGGAGGGGGCCGAGTACCAATACGGCACCCTGCACGGCACAGAGGTCCGTGAATTCCTCCTCGCCAAGTGGGGCCGGGCCTGCGCCTACTGCGGCGCCACCGGGGTCCCCCTCAACATCGACCACATCCACCCCCGCTCACGCGGCGGCAGCGACCGTATTTCCAACCTGTGCACCGCCTGCATTCCCTGCAACGAGAAGAAGTCCAACCAGCCCGTCGAAGACTTCCTCCAGCACTCCCCGCGCCGGCTGGCCCGCATCCTCGCCCAGGCCAAAGCCCCGCTCCGCGATGCGGCAGCCGTCAACGCCACCCGCTGGGCACTGTGGCATGCCCTCGACACCGCATTCCCCACGGTGCACACCGCATCAGGTGGCCGCACCAAATGGAACCGACAGCGGACCGGCCTGCCCAAGACCCACACCCTCGACGCCCTGTGCGTCGGCGAACTCGACACCGTCACCCACACCCCGGCCCACGTCCTCGCGGTCGCGGCGACTGGACGCGGCACCTACAGACGCACCCGCCCCGACAAGCACGGCTTCCCCCGTCAGCGCCTGTCCAGACAGAAGCAGTTCTTCGGCTATCAGACCGGCGACTTCGCCCGCGCCGTCGTCCCCACGGGCAAGAAGACCGGTACCCACATCGGGCGGATCGCCGTCCGCGCCAACGGCAGCTTCGACATCAAAACCGCCCAGGGCCTCATCCAGAGCATCGGGCACAGACACTTCCGTCTCCTCCAACGAGCCGACGGCTACGCCTACACCACTCGACCCGAAGGACCCATCACGCCCAACACCATTCTCTGACCGCCACCGAGCAGTAACGAAGAGACCTCCGGCGCTCCGCACCTCCGACTCCCAGCTGAGCAGGGAGTATCCACGAAAGAGAAAAAGCGATGAGACTGACCGACATATCGCTGGACTGGCTGCTGCCCGGCAGCCTGCTGATCCTGGGCGTACTTGCGGCAGTTGCGGTACTTGCCCGGGGCAGGCGCGAGAGCGAGAAGGCCGCGGCAGAGGACAGCTGGGAACGCAGCGAGGAACGGCGCCGACGCAAGGAGGCCGTCTACGGGACCGCCTCGTACGTACTGCTCTTCTGCTGCGCGGCGGTCGCCGCCGCACTCTCCTTCCACGGGCTGGTCGGCTTCGGCCGGCAGAACCTCAACCTCACGGGGGGCTGGGAGTACCTGGTCCCCTTCGGCCTCGACGGCGCCGCCATGTTCTGCTCGGTGCTCGCCGTCCGCGAGGCCAGCCACGGCGACGCGGCCCTCGGCTCGCGCATGCTGGTCTGGCTGTTCGCGGGCGCGGCCGCCTGGTTCAACTGGGTGCACGCCCCGCGGGGGCTGGGCCACGACGGGGCTCCGCAGTTCTTCGCCGGGATGTCGCTGTCGGCGGCCGTCCTCTTCGACCGGGCCCTCAAGCAGACCCGCCGCGCGGCCCTGCGCGAACAGGGCCTGATCCCACGGCCGTTGCCGCAGATCCGGATGGTCCGCTGGCTGCGGGCACCCCGGGAGACCTTCGGCGCGTGGTCCCTGATGCTGCTGGAGGGGGTGCGCACCCTCGACGAGGCCGTGGACGAGGTGCGCGAGGACAAGCGCGAGAGGGAGCAGGACCGGCACCGCAGGCGCGACCAGAACCGGCTGGACCGGGCGCGGATCAAGGCGCTGGGCCGGCAGAACCGGGCCTTCGGGCGGTCTCGCGGCCGCCAGGTCGAACTCCCGGAACTCACGCAGGGAGCTGGCTCCGCGCCGGTCGGCGCGGAGCCGGCCATACCGGAACCGGAGCAACTGCCCTTGCGACGCCGGCCCTCCCTGCAGTCCGTCCACCGCACCGGATCCCCTGAGGTGACGGGTCCCCGGACGGTGGACCTCACCGCCGAGGACGACACCCAGACCATCCCCCGGCTCGACTCCCTGGAGCGCAAACTGAAGGACCTGGAGCAGCAGTTCGGCTGACCGGCCGCCTTTCCGGCCGCTCGTGTCAGCCCCCGTGGGGCCCGCCCGTTCAGGCGGGCCCCACGTCGTATCCGCGCTCCAGCTCGAACCACACCACCTTGCCGCGACCGAGGTCCGGTGCGTCCACTCCCCATTGGTCGGCGAGCGCCTGCACCAGCATCAGTCCCCGGCCGTGCGTACCGTCGTCGGCGGTCGGTACGTACGTCCGGGGCCGGGGCCGGCGGTTGGCGTAGTCCCGGACCTCCACCCGTAACCGGCCGGCGGCGAGACTCGCGGACACCTCCGCCCCCTGGTCGGTGTGGACGAGGGCGTTGGTGACGAGCTCGGTGATCAGCAACTCGGCCACCTCCGCGGCGCCGTCCGCGCAACGATGGCGCATCAACTCGCGCAGCGCCCGCCGGACTTCTCCCACCGCTTTCAGATCCGCGCGGCGCACGCTCCGGCTGATCGTCGGCCCGTCCATCGCCGCCGCCCCGTCCGGGTCGGACGGTTCGCGCGGTACCGGCCTCCCTCTCCGCCACAGCTTCCCGGTCTTCGCCTCCACCCGCACGGCGATGTACCTCCCCCGTCATGTCTGAAACAGAGCAGCTTGTCGAACAGGTCTACGGGATGCATGCCCCCCGGGCCGATCCGCACGCATCCGGGCTCAGGGGCGGGGCACGTTTCGGAGGTTGGATCGAGCCATCTGGATCATCCGGCCCACCCCGCCGTCCAGCACGATCTTGCTGGCGGAAAGTGCGAATCCGGTCACCATCTCGGCGCTGATCCTCGGCGGAATCGACAGGGCGTTGGGGTCGGTGACCACGTCCACCAGCGCGGGTCCCTTGTGCTGAAAAGCGTCCTTCAAAGCCCCTCTGAGCTGCTTGGGCTTCTCCACGCGGACCCCGTACGCACCCGCCGCGCGGGCGATCGCGGCGAAGTCGGGATTCTTGTTCGTCGTTCCGTACGAGGGAAGGCCGGAAACGAGCATCTCCAACTCGACCATCCCGAGGGATGAGTTGTTGAAGAGAACCACTTTGACGGGCAGGTCGTACTGCACGAGGGTGAGGAAATCTCCCATCAGCATCGAGAACCCGCCGTCACCGGACATCGACACCACTTGACGGCCGCGGTCGGTGAACTGCGCGCCGATGGCCTGCGGGAGGGCGTTCGCCATGGAGCCGTGGCTGAAGGAGCCGATGATGCGCCGCTTGCCGTTCGGGGAAAGGTAGCGCGCCGCCCACACATTGCACATGCCTGTGTCGACGGTGAACACTGCGTCTTCGTCAGCCAGTTCGTCGAGGACGGAAGCCACGTACTCGGGGTGGATCGGGGTGTGCTTCTCCACCTTGCGCGTGTAGGCCTTGACCACCCCCTCCAGTGCGTCCGCGTGCTTCTTCAGCATCCGGTCCAGGAAGCGGCGGTCCGGCTTGGCCTTCACCCGGGTGTTCAGGGCACGCAGTGTCTCCCGTACGTCTCCCCAGACGGCGAGGTCCAGCGTGGAGCGACGGCCCAGGTGTTCGGGGCGGATGTCCACCTGGACGATCTTCACGTCGTCGGGGAGGAAGGCGTTGTACGGGAAGTCCGTGCCGAGCAGGATCAGCAGATCGCACTCGTGGGTGGCCTCGTAGGCCGCGCCGTAGCCGAGCAGCCCGCTCATGCCGACGTCGTACGGGTTGTCGTACTGGATCCACTCCTTGCCGCGCAGGGCGTGCCCGATGGGCGCCTTGATCCGGCCGGCGAACTCCATCACCTCGGCGTGCGCGCCCGCGGTGCCGCTGCCGCAGAAGAGGGTGACCTTGTCCGCCTCGTCGATCAGCCGGACCAGTTTCTCGATCTCGCCGTCACCGGGGCGCACGGTGGGCCGGGCGGTGACGAGTGCGTGCTCGGGGGCCTTCTCGAGGGCGGGCAGGGAGGCGATGTCCCCGGGCAGTGCGACCACGCTGACGCCGCTGCGGCCGACGGCGTGCTGGACGGCGGTCTGGAGGAGTCGGGGCATCTGGCGTGGGTTCGAGATCAGCTCGCTGTAGTGGCTGCACTCTCGGAACAGCTGGTCGGGGTGGGTCTCCTGAAAGTAGCCGAGGCCGATCTCGCTGGAGGGGATGTGCGAGGCGAGTGCGAGGACCGGGGCCATGGAGCGGTGGGCGTCGTACAGCCCGTTGATCAGGTGCAGGTTGCCCGGGCCGCAGGAGCCCGCGCAGGCGGCGAGGCGGCCGGTGATCTGGGCCTCCGCGCCGGCCGCGAAGGCCGCCGTCTCCTCGTGGCGTACCTGGATCCACTCGATACCACCCGTTCGGCGGATCGCGTCGACGATCGGGTTCAGGCTGTCGCCGACCACTCCGTACATCCTGCGCACGCCCGCGCGCACGAGGATGTCCACGAACTGCTCCGCCACGTTCTGCTTGGCCATGGATGGGGCGCCCTTTCCGGTTCGGCTGGTCCGGCTGCGCCTTCCATCCATGCACGTTCCGCCGCGTTACGCCTCCCAGACCGCGGCGGCCGTCCGGTCGTCGGCGTAGCCCTTGAGGCGGAGCTGGGTGTCCGCGAGGAAGGCCGCGAGGCCGGGGGGTTCCGGCTCGGCCCAGCGCGCGGCGAGCTCTGCGGGGAGCAGTGCCTCTTCCCGCATGGGCTCGGCCAGGCCGCCGGAGCAGACGAGGAGGGTGTCGCCGGGGCGGGCCACGGATGCCCGGAAGCGGAAGTCGCCGCCGTCCGTCGTGGGTTCGTCCGGCTCCAGGTCCTGCCACTGGCCCGACCGGAGCCGGAACAGGCCGCCGGCGCCCGAGCCGAAGCACACCCGGGTCCGGCACTCCGGGTCCACGGGGAGCAGGAGCGCGCGCAGCCCGGCGGTGTACGCCTCTTCGGCGAGGCCTTGCTCGGCGGCGTGGGCGCGGAGGCGGCCGTAGCCGCGGTCGGTGAGCCGTTGGAGACCCGAGCGGAGCGCGTCGCGGCGGCCGGCCCGGATGTCGTCGGCGAGCCGCTCCTGGCTGCGCCCGACGGCCGCGGCGACGATGCGGCACAGCTCGGCGGCGGCCGCGGGGGCGCCGGGGGCGGCGCGGTCGCCTCCGGCGAGGACCACCATCACCAGGGCGTCGTCACCGCTGCCGAAGCGGGCGGTGAGCAGGAAGTCCCGGCGGGCTTCCCCGCGGAAGCGGGCGGAATCCCCGCGCAGGGAGGCGGCGCGCAGGGTGTACGTGCCGTAGCGGGCCCCCTCCATGACGGTGTCGGGGGGCAGGTCGTCGAGCGCGGCCGGATCGGTGGCGGGCAGCGCGCCGGGCTCCGCCGCGTAGGTGGGCGCCCGGTCGCCGAGGTGCCGCACGGTGGGCCGCTGCGGGTCCGCGGGCGGTACGGATGCCTCCGCCGTACGGTCCTCCTCGCGCCAGGCGGGCACCTTCACGTCCCCGAGCGCGTACCCGGTGACCCCACCGGCCCGGGGGTCCCTCGGGGGAAGCGGAGGCAGCGGGGCCGGCGGCGCGGGCGGGTGCGGGGGCTCGGCGGACGGCCTCGGCCCCGGCACGAGCCCGCGCGCGGGACCCTCCGGCTGCTCCGTAGCCGGGGGCGCGGGGTGTGCGGCCTCCCCCGCGCCCGCGGTGGGCCGTACGGGCAGCGCGGCGCCCGCGCCCGGCGGCGGAGCCGGATGCTCCGGGACCGCGGAATCCTGCCGCCCGGCGTCCACGCCCGGCGCCCTGGCCGGTACCGGCGGCCAGGCGGGCAGGCCTGCACTCGGGGGCTGGGCCGACGGCCCGGCTTGCTCGGCGTCCACCGTGGCCACCTCCCAGGGCAGGGCCCGAGCCTCCTCCACCTCCGGCCGCGGCCCCGGAACCGGAACCCGCCCGGCCCCCGCCTCGGCAGCGGGTTCCGGCGGGGCCGGAATCTGCACGGTCGGATGCGGCGGCGCGGCGCGGTCCGGCGAAGCCGGGTTCGGCGGCGCAGTCAGGCCTGGCGTGGCCGGGGCCTGGGCGGCCAGGTACGGCGGCGCGGGAGGGTCCGACGGCGCCTGTGCGGCAGGCGCGGCCGAGTGCGCCGGAACGGCGGGGCCCGGCGGGGTCGGAGGCGGCACCTCAGCACCCTGCTCGGCCGGGGCCTCGACGGTCGCACGTGTCGGCGCGGCGGGGTACGGCGGAGCGGCGGGATCCGGCGCGGGCGAAGGCGCCGGCACGGCCGGAGGCGGCGCGGTCGGGGCCCTGTGGGTCGGGTAGGGCGGCGGAGTCAGGTCCGGCGCGGTCGGGGCCTGGGCGGCCGGGTACGGCGGCACCGCAGGGTCCGGCGGAGCCGGTGCGGCATGCGGGTGCGCCGGCACGGCGGCGCCTTGCGCGACCGGGGCCGGCGGCGCCGCTGCGCCCTGTTCAGCCGGGGCCTGGACGGTCGGGTGCGCCGGTGCGGCCTGGTGCCCCGCCGGGGTCGGGGGCTGGTGCCCCGCCGGGGTCGGGGCCTGGTGCCCCGGGGCCGGTGGGGGTGGTGTGGGGGCCGGTGGGGGTGGTGCTGTCGGGTTCGGGGGTGTGGTGAGGGACGAGGCCGAGTGGAAGCGGTTGTCCAGGGTGTCCCCCGGGTCGGTTTCCGGGACCGCCTCCGGGTCCGGGTCCTCGTACAGTTGCCGCCACCAGTCGTCCGCGCCCGCACCCTGCTGACTCATGACCTCATTCTCGGCCTACCGCGCGAGCGGAAAACACCGAATGCGCGAAAAAGGGTCCACCGGGCCGCCGCCCGGTGGACCCTCCCCCCTCACCCGTACGAACTAGCGGACGTCATACGCCCGTCCGACCGCCTGGGTCACGGAGGCACCCTTCGCGTCGGTCAGTTCGACCTTCAGCGAAACCTGCTTGCCGGAGGCCCCGGCGTGGTCGACGACCGCGGTCCACGCGCCACCGCGCTCGCTCACCCGCGCCTGCGTCCAGTTCTCACCGTCGTAGGAGTAGGAGAGCTTCGCCGACGTGACCGCGCCCGGCGCGTAGCCCGCGTGCCCGGTGGCGCTCAGGCCGATGCTCTGGCCGTCGGTCGCCGCGACCGTCTTCAGCCCGTCCAGCGGGGCCGCGTACCTCGGGAAGAGGATCGGCAGGCCCTGCGAGTAGGCGGAGGGGTCGAGCTTCGACGTGAAGCCCCACGTGGTCGACACGCCCACCGAGCGCTGCCAGACGCGGGCCGGCGAGCCGATCTTCTCGATGTTCTGGGTCAGTTCGTAGCGCGCGGACTCCGCCGGTACCTCGAAGGCCCCGAACGGGTACCAGCTCTCGCCGATGACCTCCCCCTCGCGCTTGAGCACGAGGTTGCCGATGTCACCGAAGGAGCCCGGCTGCGCGTGGTGGCTGTTGTCGCCCCACATCGCGGAGGCGAAGCCGATCAGGCCGCCCTGCCGCTCGGCGGCGAGGACCTCCTTGCCCGCGGTGTCCCGCGGTGCGACGGGGCCGGTCACCCCGTCGTACCAACTTGCCTTCACCTTCTGACCCTTGGCGTAGGTGCGCTGCTCGCCGACCATGAACTCGCCCCACGGGAAGCTGCTGGAGAGCAGTTGGTCCCAGGAGGTGTCACCGGCGGAGTAGTACTCGGTCCGCTTGCCCGGGGCCGCGACCGTCTCGATCCCGCCGAAGAACACGGCCGCGCCGATCGGCCGGTACGCGCCGGCCAGGTCGATGAAGTCGGCGGCCACGCCCATGGAGTTGTAGGTGGATTCGACCTGTCCGAGGTCGCGGTCGCGCACCTTGTGGGTCTTGCCGCCGCGGACCTCGCCCGTCTCCGGGAACGCGAGGTTGTACACGTAGGGGCTCTTCGCCGTGGCCTTCCACGCCAGGGTGACCTTGTCCGCCGCGAGCCGCTCCAGCAGCGCCTTCGCCTCGGCGGCCTCGATGGTCATCGCGGGCAGCGAGCCGCCCGCGTAGCCGGTGAATCCGGCCCAGCGGCCGGGGGCGTCGCGGTGGGCGAGCAGCGCCTTGGCGCCGGCCGCCTTCGCGTTCTGCGCGGCCTCGTACAGCGATCCGTCCGCCGACTTCACCAGCACGACGGCGTCCTTGGCGCCCGCCGCGGCGAGCTCCTCCGGCGTACCGGTTCCGGCGTCGACCAGCGGCGCGCTGCCCGTTCCGTCGAGGTTGTCACTGCCGATGGACGCGGTGATCGGGTGCAGGACCGGACCGCCGACGGCCTTCAGTTCGGAGACCAGCGGCGCACCCGCCCGCCAGTAGCTGCCGAACTCGAACTCGCCGTCCGTGGCTCGGCCTTCGACCGAGGCGTAGAAGCCGCGGATGGTGCGGCCGCCCATCGCCGTGCCCGCGTGCAGCCAGGTGTCGTCCCAGCTGCGGGCGAAGCCGAGGGTGGTGTTGCGGCTCTCGACCGGCTTGTCGGCCTCGATGGCGAGCCGTCCCGCCTTGCGGGCGTCGAGCACGATCGTCGTGTCCTTCCTGACCTCGACCTGGGGGCGGCCGAGGTACGTGAGGGAGTCGATCATCGTGGCGTTCTCGCCCGCGTCGGGGGTGGCGACGAAGGCGGAGAGGAAGTACGCGCCCGGGCGGACCCGGTAGACCTGGTCGACGGAGCCGTCGTTGAAGCGGCGCTCGCCGGTGGCGTCGTCGGTGCCGATGACGTCCAGGGAGGACGGGCCGGCGGCCGGCTGGCCCGCGCGGTCGACGAGCTTGACGCGCAGGGTGACCGTCTCCGGCTCCACGTACAGGGAGAAGGGGGTGGAGACGCGGACGCCGTTCGCCGTGGCGACGACGCGGCCGGTGACGTCCCCGTACTGGGAGCGTTCCAGCTTCGCGGCCGGGTCGAGGGCGAGCGGCACCTTGACGGTGGCGCCGGCCGGCACGGTCACGGTGCGCCGGTCGAGGCGGGCGACCTGGCTGCGGACGGCCGATCCGTCGTTGCCGGTGACCTTCTCGACGGCGAGGTTCAGCGTGACGGGGCTCGTACCGAGGTTGGTGTACGGGACCTCGACGATCGTGCGGTCGCTGCGGTCCTGCGGCCAGTTGTGGGCGCCGCCCTGGACGGCGGGTGCGCTCGTGACGGTGGTGTCGACGGCGGCCTTGACGTCGAGGCGGCCGCCGCCGGTCTCGCGGACGTCCCCGGGGACACCGGTGTCGGAGGAACCGACGAGGGCGGCCTTGATCTGCTGCGAGGTCCAGTCGGGGTGGCGCTGCTTGACGATCGCGGCGGCGCCGGCGACGTGCGGGGTGGCCATCGAGGTACCGGACATGGACTGGTACGCGTACACCCCGCGACCGCCCGCGGCGGCGGCCGAGATCCCGACTCCGGGCGCTGCGATCTCGGGCTTGAGGGTGTGCTGGAGTCCGGCCGGGCCGCGGCTGGAGAAGGAGGCGGTGGTGTCGTCGCGGTCGACGGCGCCGACGGTCAGCACGCTCGCCGCGCAACCGGGCGAGGAGACCGTGTTGTTGCCGGGTCCGGAGTTGCCGGCGGCGATCACGAACAGCGGGCCCTGCTGGGAGAGCTGCTCGGCGGCGGCGGCGAGCGGGTCGTCGCAGGCGGTCTGGGTGGGGTCGCCGAGGCTCATGGAGACCACGTCGGCCTTGGACTCGACGGCCCATTCCATGCCGGCGATGATCCACGAGTCGAGGCCGTAGCCGTAGTCGTTGAGGACCTTGCCGCTGAGCAGTTCGGCGCCGGGGGCCACGCCCTTCTTGGCGCCGCCGCTCTCGGCTCCGGAGCCGCCGACGGTGGAGATGGTGTGGGTGCCGTGGCCCTGCCGGTCGCCGTCGGTGTCGGAGTCGGTGAAGTTCTTCGACGCGGCGACCCGGCCCTTGAGGTCAGGGTGTTCCAGGTCGGTGCCGGTGTCGAGGACGGCGACCTTGGTGCCCTTGCCGTCGAAGCCGACGGCCCAGGCCGCGGTCGCGGCGACCTGCTGCGTGGAACGCTCCAGGTTCGCCTGGACCTTGCCGTCCAGCCACAGCTTCTTCAGCCCGCCCGCAGCGCGGGAGCGGCTGCCGTCCGCGGTGACGTCGGCCCAGAAGTCGGCGGCCCGCGCCTTGTCCGCGGCGAGCGCGACGGCGCCGATGGAGCCGAGGACGAGGGACCGGTCGGCGCCGCGGGGCGCGGGCGGGGCGCTGCGCGCCACGTTCACGGATCCGTCGTAGACCGCGATGAGCGGGAGCTTCTTGGTGTGTGCGTCGTCGTAGCCCTGCCGGACGAGTCCGGTGACGTTGAAGAGCTCGTGGTCGACCTTGCCCGCGGCGAGCGCCTTGACCGCGCCTTCCGGGTAGACGTAGAGGTCCTTGCCCGACTGCCGGGTCTGCACGAGCGGCTGCGAGCCGTCCTCGCGCGGCATCGCGGTGGCGGCCGTGCGGCCGGCGGCGTCGGTGGAGACCAGGATCCGGTCACCGGTGACGAGGGTGACGGTGACGGGGGCGGTGGGCTGCTTTCCGGCCGCCTCGCTCCCGACGAGTGGTCTGTTCCCCGCTCCGGGCGCTCCGTCGATCGGCTGTGCCGTGGACGGGCCGACGGCGGTGACGGCCAGGACGGCCGCGGTGGCCGCTCCCAGTGCCGTGCGCGATATCGGGCGCATCGCTCTCCCCAGGTGAATTCCGGCCAACTGCTGCATTGCACGGCAAAGCTGCCGCGCAAACGGCTTCTGGCCGGCGGATGTTGGTGCTGCGGTGGCATGACCTTTACAGAGAGGCGGGGGGTACGGCGATGATGTCCGCGGCGGGTTTGCGCCGTGGCCGCTTCCCGCCAGGCGCTGTGTCGAAAGGTGGGTGGACGGGTTGCTGGGTGCTATAGGCCTGGACGAGGGCCAGGAGTCGGCGTACCGCGCTCTGGTGGCCCTGGGCGCGGCGGAGGTCCCCGATCTCGCGCACCGCTTGACCCTGCCGGTACCGCAGACCGAACGGACCCTGCGCCACCTGGAGCGCCACGGCCTGGCCGCGCAGTCCTCGGCCCGCCCCGGCCGGTGGGTGGCGGCCCCGCCCGGGGTGGCGCTCGGGGCCCTGCTCACGCAGCAGCGGCACGAGCTGGAGCAGGCGGAGCTGGCGGCGGTGCTGCTGGCGGAGGAGTACCGGGCGGAGGCGTCCGAGCCGGCGGTGCACGACCTGGTGGAGGTGGTGCAGGGCGCGAGCGCGGTGGCGCATCGTTTCCACCAGCTCCAGCTGGGGGCGGTGGAGGAGGTGTGCGCGCTCGTCAGCGGCCGGCCGCAGGTGGTGACGGGTACGGACAACGAGGCGGAGGACCGGGCCTCCGTGCGCGGGGTCGACTACCGGGTGGTCATCGAACGGGAGGTGCTGACCCAGCCCAGCGGCATCCGGGAGGCGTCGACGGCCCTGGCGCGGGGTGAGCGGGTCCGGGTTACGGGGGAGGTCCCGACGAAGCTGGTGATCGCGGACCGCACCCTGGCGATGGTCCCGCTGACGGCCCGGGGCGCGGAACCGGCGGCGCTGGTCGTCCACGCGTCGGGCCTGCTGGAATCGCTCATGGGCCTCTTCGAGGCGGTCTGGCGGGAGTCCCTGCCGCTGCGGCTGGGCACGTCGGGCTCGGCGGAGGAGTCGGGGGGCGCCCCGGACGCCACGGACCTGGAGATCCTGTCCCTGCTCTTGGCGGGCATGACGGACGCCAGCGTGGCCAAGCACCTGGAGCTGGGCCTGCGGACGGTGCAGCGGCGGGTGAAGGGCCTGATGGAACTGTCGGGGGTCACGACGCGGCTCCAGCTGGGCTGGCACGCCTACGAACGGGGCTGGGTGGCCCGATAGCCCCTGGTCGGTCAGGCTGAACAGCATGGATCTGCCTCAGCTGCTCCTGGTGGGGCTGGTGCTGCTGCTCGGCGCGCTCGGGGTGCTGGTTCCCGGCGTGCCGGGGACCTGGCTGGTGTGGGCGGGGCTGATGTGGTGGGCGCTGCACGAGCGGTCGGCGCTGGCGTGGTCCCTGCTGGTCTCGGCGACGGCCCTGCTGCTGGTGGTCCAGGTGATCAAGTGGCAGCTCCCGCCGCGGCGGCTGCGGGGCGTGGGGGTCACCCGCCGGATGGCGGTGTTCGCGGGCGCGGGCGCGCTGCTGGGGTTCGTACTGGTCCCCGTGGTCGGGTCGGTCCCGGGTTTCGTCGGCGGCATCTACCTCTGCGAGCGCCTCCGCCTCGGCACGCACGGCGAGGCGTGGGCATCGGTGCGGGCGGTGATGCGGGCGGTGGGGACGAGCGTGCTGGTGGAGCTGTTCGCGTGCCTGCTGGTGATGGGGGCGTGGGTGGGGGCGGTGGCGGCGGAGTAGGCGGCGCAGGCGTAGTCGCAGGCGTACGCGTAGTTGCAGGCGTGCGGGGATCCGCTATGGGACGTCCTCGCCGAGGAACGGGCGCAGGGCGCCGAACAGGGCGCCGACGCAGCTCTCGCGCAGCTCCGTGCGGGTACAGGTCTCCGTGGTGAGCCAGTCCAGGCAGAGCACCCGTACGAACACCAGCCAGCTCTTCAGGACCGCGGCCACGGCCTCCCGGGCGGAGTCGTCCGCGAGCGGGAGGGCGCCGAGGATCCTGGTCCGCAAGGCGCCCAGCTCGCTGTCGATGATCGTCTGCACCACGGGATCGCCCGCGAGCACGAGGTTCGCCGCGAGGACGGTGTTGCGGTGGGCCACGAAGTAGTCGAGGTGTACGTCGAGTCCGTCGGTGAGCTGGGCGAGGAAGTCGCCGGGCCGGTCGAGCGGGACCTGTTCCAGCAGCCGGTCGGACGCCTGCCGGAAGACGGCCGCGAAGAGCTCCTGCTTGCCGGCGAAGTGGCGGTACAGCAGCGCCCGGGAGACGCCGGCGCGCTCGGCGACGTCTTCCATCAGCACCTCCTCGTAGGGGTGCTGGGCGAAGAGCTGCGCACCGACGGCCAGGAGCTGGGCACGACGCTCGGCGGGATCGAGCCGCTTACGGGGAGGCATGAGCCGATCCTACTTGACACACGTCTACTAAGGGGCGTTACTAGTAGACACAAGTCTACTTACCAGGGGTGGGAGGTCGGACCATGGCCAGGACTCTCAAGTGGCTCGCGTGGACGATGGGCATCGCGTGCGTGGCGATCGGGCTCGCCCACGTGTTCCTCGGGAACGCGGCGGTGCCGGGCATCGGCTCGGCCGGCGCGACGGTCGACAGCCTCGGCCGCTTCTTGGGCGCGACGTTCGCGGGCTACGGGCTGGCCTGGATCTGGGCGGCCCGCCAGTCGCCGATCCCGGCGAGCACGGTCCGGTGGCTGGCGGGCGTGTTCCTGCTGGGAGCGGCGGGGCGGCTGCTGTCCCTCGCCGTGCACGGGTGGCCGCACGGCTTCCAGGTGGTGCTGACGGTCATCGAGCTGGTGATGCCGCCGCTGTACTTCTGGCTGGCGGACGCAGACGAGAAGGCGCATCGCGTGCCGCGGGCGTAGGCGCCGCTCCCCGAACGCCGGAGGGGCCGGGTGTCCCAGCCCCTCCGGTACGGGTTCAGGCTCGGCCGTGTCGCTTCGCGGCGTAGTTGGCGCGGCCCTCCGCCGACTTCAGGCGCCAGTCGCGCCGGATCTCCGCCCGCACCCGGGCGTCCGTCTTGGCCACGATCCGCTGGTTCTCCCGCAACAGCTTGCGGTAGCTCTCCAGCCGGCGTTCCGAGAGCGCACCCGAGTCCAGCGCGGCCAGCACCTCGCACCCCGGCTCCGCCTCGTGCGCGCAGTCGTGGAAGCGGCACCGTGCCCCGTACTCCTCGATCTCCGAGAAGACCTGGCCGACCCCGACCTCGGCGTCCCACAGCCCCACGCCCCGCAGCCCGGGGGTGTCGATCAGGACGCCGCCGCCCGGCAGGGCGAGCAGGTTGCGGGTGGTCGTCGTGTGGCGGCCCTTGCCGTCGACGTCGCGGGCCGCCTGGACCTCCATGACCTCCGCGCCGAGCAGCGCGTTGGCCAGGGTGGACTTCCCGGCGCCCGAGATGCCGAGCAGCACGCTCGTACCGCTGCCGACCACCGCGGCCAGCACGTCCGTGCCCTCGCCGGTGACGGAGGAGACGGTCAGCACCTGCACCCCCGGGGCAGTGGCTTCCACGTCGTCGACGAGGTGCCCGAGGGTCACCGGGTCCGGGACCAGGTCCGCCTTGGTGAGGACGACGAGCGGCTGCGCACCCGACTCCCAGGCGAGCGCCAGGAAGCGTTCGATGCGTCCGAGGTCGAGTTCCACGGCCAGCGATACGGCGATGATCGCGTGGTCGACGTTGGCGGCGAGGATCTGCCCCTCGGACCGCTGCGAGGAGGTGGACCGCACGAAGGCGGTCCGGCGCGGCAGGTACGCCTTGACGTAGCGCGGGTTGCCCGCCGTCTCGACGGCGGCCCAGTCCCCGGTGCAGATGACCCGGAGCGGGTCGTGCGGGGTGACGAAGGCGGTGTCGGCGCGGACGATGCCGTCCGCGGTCATGACGTCGCACTGGCCGCGGTCGACTCGTACGACCCGGCCGGGCAACAGGCCCTGCTCGGCGTAGGGGGTGAATTCGGCGGCCCATGCGTCATCCCAGCCGAAGGGGGCGAGAGCGTGCGCGAGGGAAGCCTGCGGGAAAGAAGAGAAAGACAAGGGGAACCCTTCACAGGGTGGCCCCGGCAGCGCGCACCGGCCCGCTCAGTGGCGGCGGCGCGCGGAAAAAGGGTGTGAGGTCAGCCGGAGACCACGGAAGTGACATTGATGGCCTTCTGAGTGCGGGCGGTGCCCTGCGCGATGACAGTCATCAATGAACTCACCTCCGGATCGATCACGTGCTGAAGCTTCCCCGACCGGTCGGCGGGAACGTCCCCACCGTAACAAGCCCCTCCGCGCGGGTGCCAGTTCTTTTTCCGAGCCCCCGGCGCCCCGGACACGTCTTCACCGGTGCATCCCGTCCCGGCCGAAGCGGACCGGCAGGTACTTGATGCCGTTGATGAAGTCCGAGCGCAGTCGACGCACGTCACCGGCGAGCTCGAAGTCGGGGTGGTGGAGCAGCAGTTCGCGGACGAGTGCCTTGATCTGCGTACGGGCCAGGCCGGCGCCGAGGCAGAAGTGGGGGCCGCCGCCGCCGAAGGCGAGGTGGTCGTTCGGGGTGCGGCGGATGTCGAAGGTGAAGGGGGCGTCGAAGACCTCCTCGTCGCGGTTGGCGGAGGTGTAGTACGTCACCACCTTCTGGCCTGCGGCGATCGGACGGCCGCGCAGGACGGTGTCGCGGGTGGCGGTGCGCCGGAAGTTGTGGATCGATCCGCCCCACCGGAGGAACTCCTCCGTGGCCGAGTTCCACAGCGCCTCGTCCTTCGGGGACGCGGCGAGTTCGGCGCGGGCGGCGGGGTGTTCGGCCAGGGCCAGCACGGTGGCGGACAGCAGGTTGCGGGTGGTCTCGTTGCCCGCGACGCAGAGCAGCACGAAGAACATGTTGATCTCGTGCTGGGTGAGCCGGTCCCCGTCGACCTCGGCGTGGACCAGGGTCGAGAGGATGTCCTCGCGCGGGTGGGCGCGCCGCTCGGCGGTCAGGGCGTCGCAGTAGGCGTAGATCTCGGCGGCCGCGAGGTCGCTGTCGTGCTTGCCCGCCGACAGCTCCGGATCCTGGCCGCCGGCCATCCGGTTGCTCCAGTCGAAGATCAGCCGCTCGTCGCCGGGAGGTACGCCGACCATCTCGCAGATCGTCTGGATCGGCAGCCAGGCCGCCACCTCGGAGACGAAGTCCATGTCCCGGCCGGGAGTGACCGCGCCCTCCACGAGGGACACCGCGCGCTCGCCGATCCGGGCGGCGAGGCGGCGTACCGTCCGGGGCGTGAAACCCGCGCTGACCAGGGCACGGTAGCGGGAGTGGCGCGGGGCGTCCATGCCGAGGAGGACCAGGCGCAGGGACTCCAGGGACTCGGGGCTCTGGTCGCGGACCATGAAGGAGCCGAGTTCGGTGGACCACAGCTCGGGGTCGCGGCTGATGGCCTTGACGTCGGCGTGGCGGGTGACGGCGTAGAAGCCCTCGTGGGGGCCGGGGATCTCGTGCCAGTGCACGGGGTCCTCCCGGCGGAGCCGGGTGAACTGCTCGTGCGGGACCCCGGAGGCCCAGGTGTCTTCGAGGAGGTTCACTTCGCCGGTGGGGATCACGGTGTGCGTCCTTCCAGTAGCGCTCCGAGGGCTTCCACGACGAGGGCGTCGGGGATGCCGTGGGGGTCGAGGCGGTGCTGCATCGCGAGGCCGAGGAGGAGGCCCAGGACGAGGGCGCCGGTCTCCTCCGGCGGA
This sequence comes from Streptomyces sp. NBC_01351, assembly GCF_036237315.1. Classification (GTDB taxonomy): domain Bacteria; phylum Actinomycetota; class Actinomycetes; order Streptomycetales; family Streptomycetaceae; genus Streptomyces. The sequence goes on from NZ_CP108356.1 coordinate 1,885,332, forward strand.
CGGGGCAGGGGGGTGCCGGTGGCTTTGGCCCAGTCGGCGAGGCCCTCGCCGAGCTGGGAGCGGATCTCGGCGTAGCGCTGGGCGAGTTGCGCGCCGATGACCGGGCCGCGGGCGCCGTGCAGCCACAGTTCCGCCTCCAGGAGCAGCCAGGAGTTCCCGTGGTCGGGGTGGGGGCGGGTGAGGCTGCCCCACATGGCGCCGAAGTGCGTGGCGGGATCGCCCGGGTCCGCGCTCGCCGCGATCTCGGCGGCGAGTTCCTCGGCGGTGCGCTCCTTCCACACCTCCAGGAGGGCGAGCAGCAGGCCCCCCTTGCCGCCGAAGTGGCTGTAGAGCGCCCCGGTGGTGCGCCCGGCGGCCTCGGCGACGGCCTCGGCCGACACCGCGTGGAACCCCTTGCGGGCGAAGAGCTCGGCGGCCGCGTCGATGAGGCGGGACCGCGTCTGCGACTTCCGCTGCGCCTGGCGCGCCCGTGGGGCCGCCCGAGTCGGCGGTACGGGGCCCGCCCCGGCCCGCCCGTCCGCTTGCGGCGGGTCCGGGACGGCCGGTTGCGGGTGGGCGGCTGGGGGTGGTGGCACGGGGGCTCCCGGCTCGTTGGGTTATATCGGCTTCCCGATATAACCTGCTCCCGGAGCTGACGGTTCGTCAATCCCCGTGCCGGGGTGCGTCGGATTCCGCCTGCGGGTGACCATGCGCCCGGTGTGTGGCGCTCGGCGCCGCCCCGAAGATCGACAGACGGTAGGGTCGCCGTATCCGTTGGCACCAGGGGGAGTTGAAGAGTGACGGACACATTTGGGCAGCCGGATCCCGGGAGCATTCCGCCGAGGCCGGCGGCGCCGCCGTACGTGCCTCCCGTACCGCCGCCCTCCCCTGCCGGCCACCCTCCGCGCTGGGCCTGGTGGGTGATCGGGATCGTCATCCCGGTGGTCGGCACGGTGGCGACGGTGTTCGCCACCTCGGGGAAGAACGACACGTCGCCGCCGTCCTCCGCGGGGGGCACGGTGGCTCCGGCGGCGGCCGGCTCCGCGTCGCCCGAGCCGTCGTCCTCGCCGTCACGGTCGGCGTCCGCGACCTCCGTCCCGCCCCTGGCCAGTCCGTCCCCGGCGTCCCCGAGCCCGTCGGCCGCCGGCCCGGACCTCGCGGCTCCGGCGGGCTACCAGCCGCGCCAGGGCAGATGGGGCATCGCTCCCCCGGTGTGCGGCGAGACCCTGCTCGTCGATCTCGACGCGGGCGTGTCCACCTCCGTCAAGGTGAAGTACGCCGGAGAGGGAGGGTCCGCGGAGCAGACCGCCGCCACCGAGCTGGAGTACCGGCCGAAGTCCCTCGGGTGCGGCAACGGCGATGCGCCCGTGTACATGGAACTGCTGTCGGCCACGGGCCGCCAGGTGGGGGTGCTGCGCGCGGGGCAGCCCCAGACCTTCGAGAACTGCCGGGCCGCGGCCGGAACCGGCTTCGGCCCCGTGCAGCTGGGCGGCTCCGCGGCGAAGGAGCGCGGTCTGGTGAAGGGCGCCGCCGTGTGCTCGGTCACCGATCAGGGCGCCGTGGCCATGGCCCTCATCGAGGAGGCCAGCAACGAGTACACCCCGACGGTCAGCGGGCGGCTCATCGTCTGGGCCAAGGGCTGAGCCCCCGGGCACCGGGGGTCAGTGCTTGCGCAGGCGCGAGGAGTAGTCCTCCGGCGGGAGGAACTTCGACCACCGTTCCGGGAACTCCGAGGGCATCGCGCCGTCCTCGTCGTCCTCCGACTCGCCCTCGGCAAGGGCCCGCCACGCGGCCGCCCGGGCGATGAGCTGGGCGGCCTCCACCTCCCGGGCCCGCTCGTTCGCCTCGCGGGCCGCCGCCGTGGCCACCGACGGCCAGACCCGGTCGATGGCCGCGTTCACGGCGGCCCCCACCAGCACCGCGAAGGCCGAGATGCCGATCCACAGGAGCACCGCCACGGGGGCCGCCAGCGAGCCGTAGATCGTCGGGCCCTCCACCGTGTTGGTGAGGTAGATCCGCAGCAGGAAGGAGCCCAGCACCCACATCGCCAGGGCCACCAGCGCGCCCGGCACGTCCTCGATCCACGGCGAGCGCACCGGCACCGACACGTGGTAGAGGGTCGTCAGGAAGACGATGGACAGCAGGGTGACGGTCGGCCAGTAGAGGACCGCGATCACGTCGGTGCCCCAGGGCACGAGCCGCACCACGGCGTCCGGCCCCACCACCATCAGCGGCAGCACGATGGCCCCGATCAGCAGGGCGATGATGTACAGCAGGAAGGCCAGCAGCCGGGTCTTGACGATGCCGCGGTGCCCGTCGAGGCCGTACATGACGGTGATGGTGTCGATGAAGACGTTCACGGCGCGCGAGCCCGACCACAGGGCGAAGGCGAAACCGAGCGAGATGAGGTCCGGTCGGCCCCGCCCGGTGACGTCGTCCAGCATCGGTCGCGCGATCTCGTTGACGCCCCGGTCGGAGAGGATGGTGCCGACCGCGCGCAGGATGTTCTCCTCGATGCTCTGCACCGACTCGGTGTTCGTCCAGCCGTCCACGTAGCCGAGCAGGCCCAGCAGGCCGAGGAAGAGCGGCGGCAGCGAGAGCAGGGTGAAGAAGGCCGCCTCGGCCGCGAGCCCCAGGATCCGATACTCGATGCACGAGTTGACGGTGTCCTTCAGGAGCAGCCAGCCCATCTTCCGCTTCGACACGTTGCGGTAGAGGGCGCGGGCCCGGTGGAGCCGTCCTGGACGTCCCGGGATCCGCTCGAAGCTTTCTTTTGCTGGCTGCACGTCCTTACGGTATCGGCATGGCAGCCACCACCCACACAGTCACCAATCAGGCCCCGCCCCTCGTGGGCCACGACGTCTACGGCGGCGACCGGGCCCTCACCGAGGGCGTCGAGCGTCACCTCGCCTCCGCGGAGCCCGAACTCCTCGGCGAGGCAAGGGAAGAGCTCACCGCGCTCGGGCGGGCCGCCGGTTCGGCGCAGGCCCAGGAGTGGGGTGTCCAGGCGAACGAGAATCCGCCGAAGCTCCGCACACACGACCGGTACGGGAACCGGATCGACGAGGTGGAGTTCCACCCGGCATGGCACCGGCTCCTCGGGCACGCCGTGACCTCGGGGCTGACCGATGCCTGGGGGCGCCCGGCCGGGCATCTGCGCCGCGCCGCCGGGTTCTTCGTGTGGTCGCAGGCCGAGGCGGGGCACGGCTGCCCGATCTCGATGACGCACGCCGCCGTGCCGGCGCTGCGGACCGACCCGGAGCTGGCCGCGGAATGGGAGCCGCGGCTGACCTCGCACGTGTACGAGGAGGGGCTGCGGCCGCCCGCGCAGAAGGGCGGGGTGCTCTTCGGCATGGGGATGACGGAGAAGCAGGGCGGCAGCGACGTACGGGCGAACACGACGAGGGCGACGGCGCTGGACGCGTCCGGCGAGTACCTGCTGACCGGGCACAAGTGGTTCTGTTCGGCGCCGATGTCCGACGGGTTCCTGGTGCTGGCGCAGGCGGCCCCCTCCGGGAAGGACAGCCTGACCTGCTTCTTGGTGCCGCGGGTGCTGCCGGACGGCACGCGCAACGTGTTCGCGATCCAGCGGCTGAAGGACAAGCTGGGCAACAAGTCGAACGCGTCGAGCGAGGTGGAGTTCGACGGGACCTGGGCGCGGCGGGTGGGCGAGGAGGGCCGGGGGGTGCGGACCATCATCGAGATGGTCGCGGCGACCCGGCTGGACTGTGTGATCGGCTCGGCCTCGCTGATGCGGCAGGCGCTGACGCAGGCCGTTCACCATACGGAGCACCGCTCCGCTTTCGGAGCGCCGCTCATCAAGCAGCCTCTGATGCGCAACGTGCTCGCCGACCTCGCCCTGGAGTCGGAGGCGGCCACCACCCTGACCCTGCGGCTCGCGGCGGCCTACGACGCGGGCACCGAGCAGGAGAAGGCCTTCCTGCGCCTCGCCGTGCCCGTGGCGAAGTACTGGGTGACCAAGCGCTGTACGCCGATGGTGGCGGAGGCCCTGGAGTGTCTGGGCGGCAACGGCTACGTCGAGGAGTCCGGGCTGCCGAGACTGCTGCGCGAATCCCCGCTGAACTCCATCTGGGAGGGCTCGGGCAACGTCCAGGCCCTCGACGTGCTCCGCGCCCTCCAGCGCGAGCCGCAGGCGCTCGGCGCCTTCCTCCAGGAGGTCGGCCTGGCCCGGGGCGCCGATCACCGGCTGGATTCGGCCATCAAGGACCTGCTGACGGAGCTCGCCGACCTGGAGGGCATCGAGGCGCGGGCCCGCCGGGTGGTGGAGCGCATGGCGCTCGTGCTGCAGGGTTCGCTGCTGGTTCGGTGGGCTCCGCCCGAGGTGGCGGACGCGTTCTGCGCCTCGCGCCTGGGCGGCGACTGGGGCGCGGCCTTCGGCACGCTCCCCCACAGCCTCGACCTCGGCGCGGTCGTGGAACGGGCGCGGATCGCGGGCTAGGGAGGGAGCCGCCGGGCTCCCCGTACGGTCCCCAAACCGTTCCGAGCCGGGATCCGAGCCCGTTGACCAGGAGCAGAGGTGGCGCCGCGCCGACTCGGCACCACCTCTGATCCGCTGAGCCCCGAGGAGGAGCTGTCACGCCGTCTGGCGGCGTCCGGACAGTTTCGGTCGGCCGACCGGGACTTGGCGAGAGTTGCATACCGTTGCAACCTTTGAGTCGACAGTCGCCCTTCGGGTGCCGGGGGAACGGCACGCGAGGACCATCGGGGCGGCTCGCTCAGTACGTCCTGTTCGACGGGGAGGTTCCGGTGGCCAATACCGCAGGCAGCGCGGTCGACGCGGCACGCATCTCGGCCATGGATGCGCGGGAGGCCGCGCGTCTGCTCAAGGGCGTGCGGGCGGCCGCGCTGGCCGGGGACCGGCCGCCGGCCGCGCCCAGACCGGAGATCGCGGAGTCCTGGCGCCGGATGATGGCCGGCGGGGTGCATCCGGACCGGGACGCGCGCTCGCGGATGCTCTCGGCCGCCGAGACCGAGGAGCGGCGGCACGTCTCGCCGCTGCGGGAGATCCTGCCGGTGCTCCGGGAGGGGCTGTTGCCGGCCCTTGACGAGGCCCTGCACATCATGGTCGTCGCCGACGCGGACGGGCGGCTGCTGTGGCGGGAGGGCCACTCCTCGATCCTGCGCAAGGCCGACCGGCTCGGCTTCGCGGTGGGCGCCGACTGGGACGAGGCCGTGGTCGGCACCAACGGGGTGGGCACGGCGCTCGTGAACCGCCGGCCCGTCCAGGTGTTCTCGGCGGAGCACTTCGTCTCCAGCCACCACGACTGGACCTGCGCGGGCGCACCCGTACGGGACCCGCGCGACGGACGCCTGCTGGGCGTGGTCGACGTCAGCGGGCCGCTGGCCACCATGCACCCGGCGACCCTGTCGTGGGTGAGCTCGGTGGCCCGGCTCGCGGAGCGGGAGCTGCGGATCCGGCACCTGGAGTCGCTGGAGCAGTTGCGTACGGTCGCGGCCCCGCTGCTGGCCCGGCTGCCGGGGCGGGCGCTCGCCGTGGACGCGAACGGCTGGACGGCCGCCGTCACGGGCCTGGTGCCCACCGAGCGGATCCCGCTGCCGAAGGGCTTCGGGCCGGGCCGGGTGTGGGTGCCGCAGCTCGGCGACTGCACGGTGGAGCCGCTGCCGGGCGGCTGGCTGCTGCGGATCGCACAGGACCGTACGAGCACGGCCGTCACGAGGGTGGTCCTCGACCTCAGCCGGGCCGGGGCCTGCTCGGCGACGGTGTACGGGGCCGCCGGAAGCTGGGCGCAGGAGCTCAGCCCGCGCCACGCGGAGCTGCTGTTCCTGCTGGCGGAGAGCCCGCGCGGGCGCTCCGCGGCGGAGCTGTCGGCGGAGCTGTTCGGGGATCCGACGCGCACGGTGACGGTCCGGGCGGAGATGTCCCGCGTACGCCGCTACCTCGCGGGCGTGCTGACCCACCGGCCGTACCGGTTCGCGCAGGACGTGGAGGTGGAACTGATCCGCCCGCAGGACCCGGCCGCGCTGCTCCCGCACTCCACCGCGCCCGCGGTGATCAGGGCCCGCCTGGGCCGGAGCGGCCCCGGCGTGGTTCCCTGACCTGCATGAGCACCATCACACTCACCACATGGTCCCTGGAAATGACCTCTCCGCAGGACCTGATACCGGCGGCCGTACCCGGCCCGGAGATCAGCATCGTGCGGTCGGAGGTCCCCTCCCCCGAGTTCAGCCGCTTCCTCTACGCCTCGGTCGGCGGTGACATCCACTGGACCGACCGGCTCTCCCTGACCCGCGCGCAGTGGGTGGAGCAGCTCGGGCGTCCGGGCGTGGAGACGTGGGTGGCGTACGACCGCGGAACCCCGGCGGGGTACGTGGAGCTCGACCCGCAGGACGACGGCGTGGTGGAGATCATGTACTTCGGCCTGCTTCCGGACTTCCGGGGCCGGCGGATCGGCGGGCACCTGCTGACGGTGGGCGTCGCCCGCGCCTGGTCCCTCGCGGAGCGCTGGCCGGAGCGGCAGCCGACGCGCCGGGTGTGGCTGCACACGTGCAGTGAGGACGGCCCGACGGCGATGGACAATTACCAGCGCCGCGGATTCAAGGTCTTCAAGACGGAGACCTCCGAGAAGGAGGCCACCGAGCCCCCGGGCCCCTGGCCGGGCGCGTAGCTCCCGCCGCACGCGTCGCACGCCGACCCGGGTCCGGACGTCGCACGCCGACCCGGGTCCGGCCCGCCGTGTGGCGGCGGCCGGCCCCGGGTGCGTCACTTGCCCTGCCGCACCGAGATCCGCAGGTTCTGGTTCTGGTCGCGGATGACGAACAGCGCGGCGCCGCCCAGGTCGGTGTGGTCCGGGGTCTCCACGCCCGCACCGAGGGCCTTGGCGTCGCCCGTGGCGGAGGTGAGGTCGAGCTGGGCGGCCGGCCGGCCGTCCTTCACGTCATCGGTCTTCACCAGTCCGTAGGCCGTGCCGTCGTCCCGGACCGAGCGCACGGCGATCTCCTTCCGGTTGCCGTCGCCCGCCAGACAGACGCCCTGCTTGCGCTCCAGGTCGAACGCGACGGGGCCGGCCGCGAGGAACCGTCCGGCGGGCGAGGTGACCACGTCGTGGTTCCGGTAGCCCCGGCCGGTCATGCTGTGGGTTTCCTTGTATCCGCACTCCGTGCGGGCGAGCATCCGCCCGGACTCCATGTCGTGCACCGACCAGGTGGGAACCGTCGCGGCGCCGGCCTTGGGTTCGTTGTCCCACTGGACCAGGAGCTTTCCGCCGGCCACGCCGTACACCTGCCCGTTCCGCTTCTCGTAGGGGCCCGCCTTCGAGGGAACCCCTTCGGGCCGGACCGTGTCACTGGACCATCGGCCCGGCACTCCGAACCCGGGTTCCAGGTGGACCAGCGGCCCGGCGGGACCCACCGCCATCACCCGGGCGGAGCAGGACGGCGAGCCCTCGCACTCGGGCAGCAGCGTGTGGGGGTTGTCGTACGCGGCGACGGTCCCCTTGACCAGGTCGACCGCGGACGCGACCCTCGGGTACGCCCCCGGTCCCCCGCGGGCGACGATCAGCCGGCCGCCCTCGGCCTGGACCCGGACCTCACCGGGGTCGGCCTTGAGCGGTACGTCGATCTCGCGGACCGGCTTGACGCCCTGGCCCTTCGCTGCCGCGGGGTACAGCGCCAGCCGCACCACCTCGGTGCCCTCGTGGAGCTCGTCCTTGCCGGCCAGTCCGTGGGCGGCCAGGACGACGAACTTCTGCCCGTCCTGCTCCACCCCCAGGACCCAGGGGACCAGCTCGTGCTTGTCCGCGGCGGGCAGCGGGGTCGGGGGCGTCCAGTCCGCCGAGGTCCACACGGCCTTCCCGTCTGCGGCCGACCGGACCTGTACCGTGTAGCCGGCGCCCACGTCCAGCACGGCGACCGCGGCGGCCCCGGGCACCACGGCCACGGGCGTCGGGGCGTGCATCGGCACCCAGGGCAGGGACTGGTCCCAGCCCCGCCCTCCGTCCCACGCCTCGGGCACCCCGAAGGCCGCCAGAGGCTCCGCCTTGCGGTCCGGCGCCGCTCCGCCCTTGCCCTTCCCGGCGTCCGGTGCGTCCGACCCGCTCCCGCAGCCGGCCGTCAGTACCGCCGCGATCACCACCGCGACCGCCGCTCTCCCCGTGCGCATTCCGTCCGCCCCTCAAGTAAATGATCAAGAAGCCGAGAGCCTAGCCGTCCGGCCCCCGCAAGGTGACCCGTAGCACACCATCCCAGCATTCGGGACGGATCTGTCCGAATCGCGGACAGTAGTGGACTCCTCCAAGACACGCATGCCACGCTTCCCCCCATGAATGGAGCTGGAATTGCCTTGGTGAGTCGGCGGCACGTCGACCTCGGCCGCATGTCCAGCGCCATCTGTCCGGCGCGCTGACGGAACCAGCAACCGCCGCACATCGCCACAATCCCGGCATCGTCGCCGTGGAAGTGTCGATCATCGCAGCCCCCTGAAGGCCGAATACCGCCCTGCCCGCCGGCAATCCCGGCGAAGGCGCGGCGATCAGCCGCACCCGCTCAGCGTCGTCCAGGGGTCACATCCACACCGCCCCCTGCTCTGCCTGCCCTCCTGAGCCGCCGAAGAAGGACGTACCGCCATGGCCGCCACCCCCGAAACGCCCGCAGCCGCAGCTCCCGCAGCCGCCGCGCGCCGCAAGACCGGCCGTCACCGCGGTGAGGGCCAGTGGGCCGTCGGACACCACACGCCCCTCAACGGCAACGAGCAGTTCAAGAAGGACGACGACGGTCTCAATGTGCGGGCGCGCATCGAGAACATCTACTCCAAGGCGGGCTTCGACTCGATCGACCCCAACGACCTGCGCGGCCGTATGCGCTGGTGGGGCCTCTACACCCAGCGCAAGCCCGGGATCGACGGCGGCAAGACCGCGATCCTGGAGCCGGAGGAGCTGGACGACAAGTACTTCATGCTGCGCGTCCGCATCGACGGCGGCCGGCTGACCACCGAGCAGCTCCGCGTGATCGGCGAGATCTCCGAGGAGTTCGCGCGCGGAACCGCCGACCTCACCGACCGCCAGAACGTGCAGTACCACTGGATCCGGATCGAGGACGTCCCCGAGATCTGGCGCCGCCTGGAGGCCGTCGGCCTGTCCACCACCGAGGCCTGCGGTGACACGCCCCGCGTCATCCTCGGTTCGCCGGTGGCCGGCATCGCCCAGGACGAGATCATCGACGGCACCCCCGCCATCGACGAGATCTACCGCCGCATCGTCGGCAACCCCGACTTCTCGAACCTGCCCCGCAAGTTCAAGTCCGCGATCTCCGGCTCGCCTCTGCTCGACGTGGCGCACGAGATCAACGACATCGCGTTCGTGGGCGTGAACCACCCCGAACACGGCCCCGGCTTCGACGTCTGGGTCGGCGGCGGTCTGTCCACCAACCCCAAGCTGGGCGTGCGCCTCGGCACCTGGGTCTCGCTCGACGAGGTCCCGGACGTGTACGAGGGCGTCATCTCGATCTTCCGCGACTACGGCTACCGCCGGCTGCGCACCCGCGCCCGCCTGAAGTTCCTCGTCGCCGACTGGGGCCCGGCCAAGTTCCGCCAGGTCCTGGAGGACGAGTACCTGAAGCGCAAGCTGACCGACGGCCCCGCGCCCGAGCAGCCCAGCGGCCAGTGGCGCGACCACGTCGGCGTGCACCAGCAGCAGGACGGCAGGTTCTACGTCGGCTTCGCGCCCCGCGTCGGCCGCGTCGACGGCGCCACCCTGACCAAGATCGCGGACGTCGCCACGCAGCACGGTTCCGGCCGGCTGCGCACCACCGCCGAGCAGAAGATGATCGTCCTCGACATCGAGGCCGACCAGGTCGACTCGGTGGTCGCGGCCCTGGAGGCGCTGGACCTTCGGGTCAAGCCGTCCCCGTTCCGCCGCGGCACGATGGCCTGCACCGGCATCGAGTTCTGCAAGCTGGCCATCGTCGAGACGAAGGCGCGCGGCGCCTCGCTGATCGACGAGCTGGAGCGCCGCCTGCCGGAGTTCGCCGAGCCGCTCACCATCAACATCAACGGCTGCCCGAACGCCTGCGCACGTATCCAGGTGGCGGACATCGGTCTCAAGGGCCAGCTGGTCCTGGACGACGACGGCAACCAGGTGGAGGGCTACCAGGTCCACCTGGGCGGCGCCCTCGGCCTGGAGGCCGGCTTCGGCCGCAAGGTCCGTGGCCTCAAGGTCACCTCGGCCGGTCTGCCCGACTACGTCGAGCGGGTCGTCACGCGCTTCGAGGAGCAGCGCGCGGACGGCGAGCGCTTCGCGGCCTGGGTGGGTCGCGCCAAGGACGAGGACCTCTCGTGAGCGAGCGCGCCGCACCGTTCTACTGCCCGTACTGCGGCGACGAGGACCTGTTTCCCAACGAGACGGGTCACGGCGCGTGGGAATGCAGGGCCTGCAACCGAGCCTTCCAGCTGAAGTACCTCGGGCTGCTGGCCCGGGGTGTTCAGTCAGACACCGCTGGAGGGGACGAGATATGACCACCACTCAAGACGTCGGTCTCAAAGCCGTGGGTCTCAAGGCGCTGGCCGAGCAGGCGGGCCGGGACCTGGAGGACGCCTCCCCGCTGGAGATCCTCACCTGGGCGGCCGAGACCTTCGGCAAGAAGTTCGCCGTGACCTCCTCCATGGAGGACGCGGTCGTCGCCCACCTGGCCTCGCGCGCCTTCCCCGGCGTGGACGTGGTGTTCCTCGACACCGGCTACCACTTCGAGGAGACCATCGGCACCCGTGACGCGGTCGAGGCCGTGATGGACGTCAACGTCATCACGCTCACCCCGCGCCAGACGGTGGCCGAGCAGGACGCGGAGTACGGCCCCAAGCTGCACGACCGCGACCCCGACCTGTGCTGCGCGCTGCGCAAGGTCAAGCCGCTGGAAGAGGGCCTGACCGCGTACGACGCGTGGGCGACCGGCCTGCGCCGCGACGAGTCCCCGACCCGGGCGAACACCCCGGTGGTCGGCTGGGACGAGAAGCGGCAGAAGGTCAAGGTCTCGCCGATCGCGCGCTGGACCCAGGACGACGTGGACGCGTACGTCGCCGAGCACGGCGTACTCACCAACCCGCTGCTGATGGACGGTTACGCCTCCGTCGGCTGCGCCCCCTGCACCCGCCGCGTGGCGGAGGGCGAGGACGCGCGGGCCGGCCGCTGGGCCGGGCGGGGCAAGACCGAGTGCGGACTGCACGGCTGATGACGACGACCAGCGAAGAACTTACGGAGACAGAGCAGATGAGCGTGAGCGACCAGGGCGCCACCGTGTGGCTGACCGGGCTGCCGAGCGCGGGCAAGACCACCATCGCCTACGCGCTGGCCGAGCGGCTGCGCGCCGAAGGCCACCGCGTGGAGGTCCTCGACGGTGACGAGATCCGCGAATTCCTCTCCGCGGGCCTGGGCTTCACCCGCGAGGACCGGCACACCAACGTGCAGCGGATCGGCTTCGTCGCCGAACTCCTCGCGAGCAACGGCGTCAAGGCGCTGGTGCCGGTGATCGCGCCGTTCGCGGACAGCCGTGAGGCCGTCCGGGGGCGCCACGCGACCACCGAGACGAACTACCTCGAAGTACACGTGGCCACCCCGGTCGAGGTGTGCTCCGAGCGTGACGTGAAGGGCCTGTACGCCAAGCAGGCGGCGGGCGAGATCTCCGGTCTGACCGGGGTCGACGACCCGTACGAGGCGCCGGTGTCCCCGGACCTCCGTATCGAGTCGCACACGCAGACCGTCCAGGAGTCGGCTTCGGCCCTGTACGCGCTGCTCACCGAGAGGGGTCTGGCATGACGACCACCGTCGCACACGTCCACGACGAGACGGACGCGCCCTACGCGCTGTCGCACCTCGACGCCCTCGAGTCGGAGGCCGTGCACATCTTCCGCGAGGTGGCGGGCGAGTTCGAGAAGCCGGTGATCCTCTTCTCCGGCGGCAAGGACTCCATCGTCATGCTGCACCTCGCGCTGAAGGCGTTCGCGCCGGCGCCGGTGCCCTTCACGCTGCTGCACGTCGACACGGGTCACAACTTCCCCGAGGTGCTGGAGTACCGCGACCGCACGGTCGAGAAGCACGGCCTGCGCCTGCACGTGGCGTCCGTCCAGGACTACATCGACGCGGGCAAGCTGCGCGAGCGTCCGGACGGCACCCGCAACCCGCTGCAGACCGTCCCGCTGACCGAGGCGATCCAGAGCCTCAAGTTCGACGCCGTCTTCGGCGGCGGCCGCCGCGACGAGGAGAAGGCCCGCGCCAAGGAGCGCGTCTTCTCCCTGCGCGACGAGTTCTCCCAGTGGGACCCGCGCCGCCAGCGCCCCGAGCTGTGGCAGCTCTACAACGGCCGCCACGCGCCCGGCGAGCACGTGCGCGTCTTCCCGCTCTCCAACTGGACCGAGCTGGACGTCTGGCAGTACATCGCCCGCGAGGGCATCGAGCTGCCGGAGATCTACTTCGCCCACGAGCGCGAGGTCTTCCTCCGCAACGGCATGTGGCTGACCGCCGGCGAGTGGGGCGGCGCGAAGGAGGGCGAGGTCCCCGAGACCCGTCTCATCCGCTACCGCACCGTCGGTGACATGTCCTGCACCGGCGCCGTCGACTCCGACGCCGCCACGCTGGACGCCGTGATCGCCGAGATCGCCGTCTCCCGCCTCACCGAGCGGGGCGCCACCCGCGCCGACGACAAGATGTCCGAGGCCGCGATGGAAGACCGCAAGCGCGAAGGGTACTTCTAGAAATGACCAGCACCACCGAGCAGTTCGCCGATCTGTCGGCGACCACCCTGCTGCGCTTCGCGACCGCCGGCTCCGTCGACGACGGCAAGTCCACCCTGGTGGGCCGGCTGCTGCACGACTCGAAGTCGGTCCTGACGGACCAGATGGAGGCCGTCGAGGCGGTCTCCCAGGCCCGTGGCCAGGAGGCCCCCGACCTCGCGCTGCTCACCGACGGCCTGCGGGCCGAGCGGGAGCAGGGCATCACCATCGACGTCGCGTACCGGTACTTCGCCACCGCGCGCCGCCGGTTCATTCTCGCGGACACCCCGGGGCACGTGCAGTACACCCGGAACATGGTCACCGGCGCCTCCACCGCCGACCTGGCCGTGGTCCTGGTCGACGCCCGCAACGGCGTGATCGAGCAGACCCGCCGGCACGCGGCCGTCGCGGCACTGCTGCGCGTCCCGCACGTGGTCCTGGCCGTCAACAAGATGGACCTGGTGGGCTACGAGGAGAAGGTCTTCGCGGCCATCGCCGAGGAGTTCACCGCGTACGCCTCGGACCTGGGCGTCCCGGAGATCACCGCGATCCCGATCTCGGCCCTGGCCGGCGACAACGTGGTGGACCCGTCCGCGAACATGGACTGGTACGGCGGCCCGACGGTGCTGGAGCACCTGGAGACCGTCCCGGTCAGCCACGACCTCACCGCCTGCCCGGCGCGTTTCCCGGTGCAGTACGTGATCCGTCCGCAGTCCGCCGAGCACCCCGACTACCGCGGCTACGCGGGCCAGATCGCCTCGGGCGTGCTGCGCGTCGGCGAGGCCGTGACCGTGCTGCCCTCGGGCCGTACGAGCACCATCGTGGGCATCGACGCGCTCGGCGAGAGCGTCGACATCGCCTGGGCCCCGCAGTCGGTGACCCTGCGCCTCGCGGACGACATCGACATCTCCCGCGGCGACCTGATCGCGCCGTCCGGGAGCGCCCCGGCCACCACGCAGGACGTCGAGGCGACGGTCTGCCACGTGGCCGACCAGCCGCTGGCCGTCGGTGCCCGGGTGCTGATCAAGCACACGACGCGCACGGTCAAGGCCATCGTCAAGGAGATCCCTTCGCGGCTGACCCTCGACGACCTGTCCCAGCACCCGAACCCCGGGCAGCTGGTGGCCAACGACATCGGCCGCGTGGTCGTCCGTACCGCCGAGCCGCTCGCGCTCGACGCGTACGCCGCCTCGCGCCGCACCGGGTCCTTCCTGCTGATCGACCCGGCCGACGGAACCACCCTGGCGGCGGGCATGGCCGGCGAGTCCTTCGCCTCCAAGGCCACGACGACCGTCCAGGCAGATGAAGAAGGGTGGGACTTCTAGATCATGCTTGCCGACATCTACTCCACCTTCGCGAAGGAGGGCGGCCGCGTAGGCAGCGGCGCCCTCGGCAGCGGCCAGGGAGGGGTGGCGCGATGTGCGCGATGACGTACGCGCACTGCCTGCGCGCCCTCACCCCCCACGAGCCGTACCTGCCCCTGCTCCACAGACGAAGACGTGCGTCATGAGATGACCACGTCACGAGAGGAAGACCTCCCGTGCCTGCCATCCGCACCACCCGTACCACCCGCACCACCGCGCGCCGCGGTCTCGTCGCCGCCGCCGCCCTGCCGCTGCTGATCGGCGCGCTCGCCTCGTGCGGCTACGGCTCCGAGGCCAAGACCGAGGACAAGAAGGCCAACGCGGCCTCCACCGGCGGCGAGAAGCTGTCGGCCACCGAGGTCCGCATCGGGTACTTCCCCAACCTGACGCACGCCACCGCTCTCGTCGGCCTCCAGGAAGGCCTGATCGAGAAGGAACTGAACGGCACCACGATCAAGCCGCAGGCGTTCAACGCCGGCCCGTCCGAGATCGAAGCCCTCAACGGCGGCTCTCTCGACATCGGCTTCATCGGCCCCTCGCCGGCGATCAACGGCTACGTGAAGTCCAAGGGCTCCAACCTGCGGATCATCTCCGGTTCCGCCTCCGGCGGCGTCAAGCTCGTCGTGAACCCGGACAAGATCAAGACCCTGGACGACCTCAAGGGCAAGAAGATCGCCACCCCGCAGAAGGGGAACACCCAGGACGTCGCGTTCCTCAACTGGATCGGCGAGAAGGGCTGGACGGTCGACCCGGAGTCCGGCAAGGGTGACGTCTCCGTCGTCCGTACGGACAACAAGGTCACCCCGGACGCCTTCAAGTCGGGCTCGATCGACGGCGCCTGGGTGCCGGAGCCCACGGCCTCCAAGCTCGTCTCGGACGGCGGCGCCGTCCTCCTCGACGAGACCGCCCTGTGGCCCGACAAGAAGTTCGTGATCACGAACATCATCGTGTCGCAGAAGTTCCTCAAGGATCACCCGGACGTCGTCGAGGCCGTACTGCGCGGCACGGTGAAGACCAACGAGTGGATCAACGCCAACCCGGACAAGGCGAAGGCCTCCGCGAACGCGAAGCTCGCGGCCGAGGGCGGCAAGCCGCTCGACGCGAAGGTCATCGACCCGGCGTGGCCGAGCATCCTGATCACCGACGACCCGCTGGCCTCGACGCTGAAGACGCAGGCCGACTACGCGGTCAAGGCCAAGCTCATCGAGCAGCCCGACCTGGCCGGCATCTACGACCTGACGCTCCTGAACAAGGTCCTGAAGGCCGCCGGCAAGCCCGAGGTCTCCGACGCCGGTCTCGGCGCCACCAAGTAACCACGCGATCCCCGTAATCCAGCAATCCCAGGAGGTGACGACCATGGCCACCACGCTCGCCAAGGCTGCCGAGGGCACCGTAGCGGAGCAGCACACGCATGCCGCCCGTATCGAGCACGTCTCGAAGTCCTTCTCCGGCCCGGCCGGATCGCAGCTCGTCCTGGACGACATCAGCCTCGATGTCGCTCCCGGAGAGTTCGTCACCATCCTGGGTGCCTCGGGGTGTGGAAAGTCCACGCTGCTGAACCTGGTCGCGGGTCTGGACAAGCCGTCCGCGGGGTCCATCGAGACCCCTGGCGGCCGCCCGGCGCTCATGTTCCAGGAGCACGCCCTCTTCCCGTGGCTGACCGCGGGCAAGAACATCGAACTCGCCCTGCGCCTGCGCGGGGTCGCCAAGGCCGACCGCAAGCCGGAGGCCGAGCGCCTGCTGGAGCTCGTCCGCCTCGGCGGCGCGTACGGCAAGCGCGTCCACGAGCTGTCCGGCGGCATGCGCCAGCGCGTCGCCCTGGCCCGCGCCCTCGCCCAGGACAGCCGTCTGCTGCTGATGGACGAGCCGTTCGCGGCCCTCGACGCCATCACCCGCGACGTCCTGCACGGCGAACTCACCCGTATCTGGGCCGAGACCGGGCTGTCCGTCCTCTTCGTCACGCACAACGTGCGCGAGGCCGTGCGCCTCGCCCAGCGCGTGGTCCTGCTCTCTTCCCGGCCCGGCCGGGTCGCGAAGGAATGGACCGTGGGCATCCCGCAGCCGCGCCGCATCGAGGACGCGGACGTCGCGGAACTGTCCCTTGAGATCACTGAACACCTGCGTGGGGAGATCCGCCGCCATGGCCAGCACTGACATCAAGCCCAAGGGCAAGGCCAACGGCACCGACGACCTCGCCGGTCTGGAGGCCGGTCTGGACGCCCTCGACGCCGTCCAGACCCACCGGACCCCGTTCCGCGAGGTCCTCACCAAGAAGATCCTGCCCCCGGTCCTGGCCGTCGGCCTGGTCCTGCTGGTCTGGCAGATCCTCGTCGCCGCGAAGGTCACCGAGGAGACCAAGCTCCCGGCCCTGTCCGCGGTGTGGGACAGCCTGGCCGACATGTGGCTGAAGGGCACCCTGCTGGAGGTCATCTGGACCAGCGTGTCCCGCGGCCTCCTCGGCTTCCTCCTCGCCCTGGCCATCGGCACTCCGCTCGGCCTGCTCGTCGCCCGGGTGAAGGTGGTCCGCGCCGCGATCGGCCCGATCCTCCAGGGCCTGCAGTCCCTGCCCTCGGTGGCCTGGGTCCCGCCGGCCGTGCTCTGGTTCGGCCTCAACGACGCCATGATGTTCACGGTGATCCTGCTGGGCGCCGTCCCGTCCATCGCCAACGGCCTCGTCTCCGGCATCGACCAGATCCCGCCGCTGTACCTGCGGGCCGGCCGCACCCTGGGCGCCACGGGGCTGCGCGGTGCCTGGCACGTCGTCATGCCGGCCGCACTGCCCGGCTACCTGGCCGGCCTCAAGCAGGGCTGGGCCTTCTCCTGGCGCTCGCTGATGGCCGCCGAGATCATCGCCTCCTCCCCCGACCTGGGCCTGGGCCTGGGCCAGCTGCTGGAGAACGGCCGCAACAACATCGACCTGCCGGGCGTGTTCCTCGCGATCATCCTGATCCTGGTCGTCGGCATCGCCATCGACCTGCTGATCTTCAGCCCGCTGGAGCGGTGGGTGCTGCGCACCCGCGGCCTGCTGGTCAAGAGCTAGTCCGATGTCCCCCGCACCCGCGCCCGCTCCCGCACTCCTGGTCATAGCCCACGGCAGCCGCGACCCGCGGCACGCCGCGACCGTGCACGCCCTCGTCGGGCGGGCCCGGACGCTGCGGCCGGGGCTGCGGGTGGAAACGGCCTTCCTGGACTTCAACACCCCGACGGTCGCCCAGGCGCTCTCCTCGCTCTACCTGTCCGGAGTACGGGAGGTGGTGGCGCTGCCGCTCCTCCTCACCCGGGCGTTCCACGCGAAGTCCGACATCCCGGCGGCGCTGGCCGAGTCGGCCGCGCGCCTGCCGGGGCTGTCGGTGCGGGTGGCCGATGTCCTCGGCCCGTCCCCGCTCCTCATCTCCGCCCTGGAGCGCCGGCTCTTCGAAGCCGGCCTCACCCCGGCGGACCGGTCCACCACCGCGGTGGTGCTCGCGTCCGCCGGATCCACCGACCCGGAGGCGATCGCAGCGATCGCTGAAACCGCGCGGGAGTGGCGGCGTGCCGGTTGGTGCGCCGTGCGGCCTGCGTTCGCCTCCGCCACGCTGCCCCGTACGGAAGACGCCGTACGGGCGCTGCGCGCCGAGGGCTACGGCCGGGTGGCGGTGGCGCCGTACGTCATCGCCCCGGGCCGGCTGCCGGACCGCATCGCGGCCGGCGCGGAAGCCTCCGGCGCGGACGTGATGTCCGCGGTCCTGGGCGCAGCCCCGGAACTGGCCACCCTCGTGCTCCACCGCTACGAAGCCGCCGTCGCGACCCCGGCCCTCGTCCCGGCCCTCACGGCCTAGCCCCCTCCTGGGGCTCCACCCCAGACCCCGCGGCTCAAACGCCGGCGGGGCAGGACTTGGCCCTTTGGGCACAAGCGCACGCTGGGCAGACGGCATCAGCCACATCCAGCCCCTCCGGCGTTTGAGCAGGGGGCACCCCCAGCGGTAGCTGGGGGAGGGTCTGGGCGGAGCCCAGGGTGCCGCGCAGCGGCATCTTCGGCCTCGGCACGGCCGCCCGTCGGGAGGGCTACGCCCGGGCGGCGGCTTCGTCCGCGAGGGTGGTCAGGTCCGCGATGGACATGGCACCGGGCGGCAGGGACTCCCGGGCGAAGATGTTGGCCGCGTGCCGCAGCACGTCGTTCACGGGAGTGGGGACTCCGTGCAGGCGGCCCAGCAAGCAGATCTCCCCGTTGAGATAGTCCGCCTCCACCGACCCGGTGCCCCGCGCCAGGCTCTGCCACGAAGACCCGCCCCGCACCCCGGCCGGCTGGTTCACCTTGCCGTCGCGCGCAGCGGACTGCTCCGCCTCCGGCACGTACGCGATCCCCGCCGCCTCGAACGCCGCCTTGCCCTCCCGGATGGCCCGCACCAGCAGCGCCGCCTTCGCCGGGTCCGGCTCCGGTCCGGTGGTCGCCTGGATCGCGTTGCCGAGGTTCCCCAGCAGCTTCGCGTGCTTCCAGCGCATCACGTCCTCGACCACCGGCGCCTCGAAGCCCGCCTTGCCGAGGTCCGCCGCGACCGCCCGGGTCAGCCGGCCGGCGGGGCCGCCCGCCGCCGCGCCCACGTGCAGGATGCCCGTCAGCGGCGCGCACAGGGCCGAGACGACCCCCGGCTCCAGGAAAGTGGCGGGCAGCCACACGCACACCCCGTACACGCGCGCGAAGCGCCGTAGGGCCAGGCGTTCGGCCTCCACCCCGTTCTGCGCGCACAGCACCGGCAGCCGCTGCGCGGCCGTGCCGCCGCCCGCGACCTCGGCGTCGCCCCAGGCGTCGAGCGCGGCGATCGCGTCCTGGGTCTTGACGGTCAGCAACAGCACGTCGTCGGGGCGCAGTTCGCCCAGCTCGGCCGGGCCCGTGACCACCGGCAGCCGGTGCACCCGCTCCCCGTCGGCCGTCGTGAGCCGCAGCCCGTCGCCGCGCAGGGCCTCCGCGTGGGCGCCCCGCGCGACGAGGACCACCTCTCCGCCCGCCTCCGCGAGCCGTCCGCCGATGGTGGCGCCCACGGCGCCCGCGCCGATGATGATGTAACGCATACCCAGCACCCTGGCACATCCCGCCGCCTGCGTTACGGTCGGGGCATGGCGAACGAGATATTCGTACTGGGCGACGATCTCCCGCTCCGGCGGCTCGGTTTCGGCACGGGCGGTCTGGTGGGCCCCGGCTACTGGGGTCCGCGCGGCGGGCGCGGCGCGGCCGGGGACCTGCTCCGTACGGCGGTCGAACGCGGGGTCACCCTCATCGACACCGCCGACAACTACGGTCCGGACCTGGCCGAGGAGCTGATCGCCGAGGCCCTTCACCCGTACGGGGAGCACCTCGTCGTCGCCACCAAGGGCGGCGTGGTGCGCACCGGCCCCGATCAGTGGCACGTTGCGGGCCGCCCGGAGCAGTTGCGGCGCCAGTGCGAGGCGAGCCTGCGGCGGCTGCGTCTGGACCGCATCGACCTCTACCAGCTGCACCGCTTCGACCCGGCCGTGCCGATGGCGGAACAGCTGGGCGCGCTGGCCGAGTTGCGGGCGGAGGGCAAGATCCGGCACATCGGGCTGGACACGGTCACCGCGGAGCAGCTGCGTCGGGCGCTGGAGTCGACCCCGATCGCCTCCGTCCAGAACGCGTACAACCTGCTGGACCGCACCTCGGCGGAGGTCCTCGCGGTGTGCGAGGCGAAGGGGATCGCCTTCCTCCCGTACTACCCGCTGGGCAGCGGCACCCTGACCCGCGAGAGCGCCGCGGCCGTCACCTCGGTGGCCGCGGCGCACGGGGCGGGCCCGGGCCAGATCGCCCTGGCGTGGCTGCTGCACCACTCCCCGGTGCTGTGCCCCACCCCGGGCACCGGTTCCCCCGTCCACCTGGCGGAGAACCTGAACGCGGCGACGATCCACCTCACCGCGCGGGAGCTGGAACTGCTGGACACCCTCGGCTAGCGGTCAGCGGCCGGCGGCTAAGGCAGGTTCTTCGATACGTGGTCGACGACCACGTTGAAGTCCTTCGTCGGGGAGAAGTCCAGGAACTCGCAGTCCTCGACGGCCGTGGGGGCGTGGCCGGGCTTCCAGTAGAAGGCTTCCCCTTCCCCGTAGACCTGGTCCCCGTCCTCGAAGTGCAGCTTGACCTTGCCCTTGAACACGTATCCCCAGTGCGGGCACGTGCACAGGTCGCCCGGCAGCCCTTTGAACGCCGGAGTCATGTCCACGCCCTTGGCGAATTTCACGAAGCCGACGGTGAAGTCCCCGCCGATCTCCAGCATCCGCAGTTCCACACCGTCGCCCTCGAAGGCCACGGGCGTCTGATCGCGCTTCGTTGCCGTCATGGCTGCTCCACGACTGGTCCGCTCCGGCAGGCCGGAGGATCCCCCCTGCGCCCCGATACCTTCACTGTCCCACCGGCCGGCGCCACCCGCGAGGCCAGCCGATCGGCGCACGCCGGTACGGAGGCGGGCACCCCAGCGGCCACCGCGCCTCCACGCCCTCGTCCACGGCGGTGAGTGCGACGACGAGACGACGTACACGGTCGCCGACACACGATCGGGACTGACGAAATCCCGGCTATGACGAACCCGGCAAAGGGGCTCGCCGCGGGTCAGGTTGCGGTGAGTTCGACGAGCTTGACCACGGTGTTCCAGTTGCGGGTGGTGGCGTCGATGCCCTTGAGGAGCGAGGGCTTGTGGAGGGCCGCGCCCAGTTCGGAGCGGCCCAGGCCGTTCGGCGCGTAGAGGTAGAGGACGCGGTCGCCGATCCGGTACTCCTCCGGGAGGTACGCGGCCCCGTCGAGCGCGGCGAAGCGCTCCGCGCCGGGCTGTTCGGAGAGGAACGTGGCGTGGAGTTGCTTGCCCTCCAGCTCCGCGGCCGGGAAGGGGCAGGCGTCGGCGACGGCGCGCAGGTACGGGCCGTCCAGTACCAGGCATGCCACCGGGAAGCCGAAGTGGGCCTCGATGGCCTTCTCCAGCTCCCGGGCGAGCGCCGCCGGGTCCTTCTTCGGGCTGCTGAAGACGGCGTTGCCGCTCTGCAGGTACGTCTGGACGCCCCCGTGGCCGAGCCCCTCCAGGACGGAGCGCAGCTCGGCCATCGGGACCTTCTTCTTCCCGCCGACATTGATGCCCCGCAGCAGCGCCGCGTACTTCTTCGCCGTGTTCGCCATGGGGGCAGCGTAGGACGTGCCTACGACAGCTCGGCCTCGATGAGGTCGGCGGCCCGCCGGGTGCCGCCCTCGGCGGCCATGCCCGCGCGGACGGCTTCGGCGCGGGCGGCGACCTCGGGGTCGGCGACCAGTGCGAGGACGGCCTCCCGGAGCGTGGCCGCGTCCGCCTGCTCCATGGGGACGTGCCGGGCCACGCCGAGGGCTACGAGCATGTCGGCGTTGCCGAACTGGTCGACGGCCTGCGGGACGGCCACCATCGGGGTGGCGGTGGCGAGGCCCTCCTGGCTGCCGCCGGCGCCCGCGTGGGTGATGAAGGCGTCTGCCTGGCCCAGGATGTCCAGTTGGGGAACCCAGCGGTGCACCTCGACGTTGGCCGGGAGATCGCCCAGTTCGGCCTCGTCGGTGAACTTGCCGATCTGCAGGACGACGTGCCAGTCGGGCAGGTCCCCGAAGGCCTCCGCGCAGGCGCGGTAGAAGGCGGGCTGCTTGGTGAAGGCGGAGCCCAGCGAGACCAGCAGCACCTTCTTGCCCTCGGCGGCGGCCGGCCTCTCCCACCTGCCCTGCGTGGCCGAGCGGTCGCCCTGGCAGGCGCCGACGAAGGTGTACACGGACCGGTCGACGCGGTCGGCGTTCGGCTGGAGCGCCTCGGGGATCAGGACGAGGCTGCGGCGCGGACGGCTCTGGAGGCGTTCGATCTGGCCGTCGAGGCCGTTCTCGGTGAGCCAGGCGGCGAACCGGGCGTAGTACGCCTGCCCGCGCTCGGAGGCCTTCAGCCCGGCGAACATCGGTTCGGCCACCTCTTCGTCGTAGCCCTCCCAGGCGACGAGGTTCGGGGAGAGGGAGACGGCGGGGACGCCCCAGCGGTGGGCGAGGACGGGCGCCGGGTAGGAGGTGATGTCGTGGAGGACGAGGTCCGGCTCGTCGCCCGCGAAGGCTTCGGCGAGCTGCGGGAGGACCTGGATGGCGTCGTCCAGGAAGGGCTCCAGGTTGTCGATGAGTTCGGTGCCCCAGGCCTCGGGCTCGTCGTCGGTGGGGAGGGTGGAGGTGTAGATCACGGGCGTGGCGCCGGTCTCCGCGATCTTCTCCGCGAAGGAGGCGGGGATGGCGTAGCTGACGCGGTGGCCCCGGGCGACGAGTTCCCGGATCACCTCGATGCTCGGGTTCACGTGCCCGTGGGCGGCGATCGAGAACATGGCGATGTGGGCGGGCTTGGCTGAGGTCATGATCCAACCATAACGAGACGAGACGTCTCGTGCAACTGCTCTCCGGGTCCGGATGGAAGACTTGGCGCATTCACGACGATCCGGATACGGAGAACCACATGGACGAGGCGCGGGCCAGGGACGTACTCGCCACCGCGGGCCTGGACGGCGACGGCGCCGCCGCCGCACTGCTCTCCTTCGGCGAGAACGCGGTCTTCGCGGTCGGCGACCTGGTGGTGAAGGTGGGCCGCGAGGCGGCCCTGCTGGAGCGCGCCGAGCGGGAGCTCGCGGTGGCGGGCTGGTTCGCGGAGTGCGGGGTCCCGGCGGTCCGGGCGGCCGAGCCGAAGCCCCGGCTGGTCGACGGGCACCCGCTGACCCTGTGGCACCGGCTCCCGGACGCGGTCCGGCCGACGGGCCCCGAGGACCTGGCGGTGCTGCTGCGCCGGATCCACGCGCTGCCCGCAGCCCCGTTCGAGCTGCCCGCGCGGGACCTGCTGGGCGGGGTCGAACGCTGGCTGCGGCTGGCCGGCGGGGCCGTCGACCCGGCGGACGCGGCGTACCTGAGGGCGCGGCGCGACGCCTACGCCGACGAGGTGGCGGCCCTGACCCCGCACCTGCCGCGGGGCCCGATCCACGGCGACGCCCTGCCCCGCAACGTCCACGTGGGCCCGGACGGGCCGGTCCTGGTCGACCTGGAGACGGTGTCGGCCGATCTGCGCGAGCACGACCTGGTGGTGATGGCCCTCAGCCGCGACCGGTACGGCGTGCCGCCCGAGGCGTACGAGGCCTTCGCGTCGGCGTACGGGTGGGACGTCCGCGACTGGGAGGGCTGCGCGGTCCTGCGCGGCGCCCGGGAAACGGCCAGCTGCGCCTGGGTCTCCCAGCACGCCCCCGCCAACCCGAAGGCCCTGACCGAATTCCGCCGCCGGGTGGCCTCGTTGCGGGAAGGCGACCGGGAAACCCGCTGGCACTCCTTCTGAGCCCCACACATGGCCGAGCATGCGCCGCGGGCCTCCCCGCAGGACCGTAGGGGGCCGGGCGAGCGTCGAGGCACCCCCGCACAGGCCCACACATGGCCGGGCATGCGCCGGGGCGTCCCCGCAGGCCCGGACGGGGCCGGGTGTGTGTCGGGGCGTCCCCGCAGGGCGTCGAACGCAACCACGCTCGGCCCACCGACCCCCCGACACGTTCGACGCCCGAGGAGACGCCCCGGCGCGCGCCCGGACCCGGCCGGGCCGGCAACCCCCGACCCCGCCGCCGCGCAGCCCGCCGCACACACCGGCCCGCTCCGAAGGAAACGGCCTAAACGGCGCCCCCGGCGCCCCCGGCCCGCACCGCCCGCGCCGCCGCGCCCTTCTGCCACTCCCGTCCGATGCTCCGGATCAGCGCCGGATAGACCCCCAGGTACCGGAAGGGCTTGATGCCCAGCATGTACAGCGCGCCGAGGCGTCCGTTCGGCTTGACCAGGACCGTCATCTGGCCGCGGTAGCCGCCGGACCCGTCCGTGACCCAGCCGATGTGCATCGCCCCGTGCATCGTCTTGTTGGCCATCTCCGCCACCCACTCGTCGTGCGTCAGGAAGACGGAGGTGAACGGGACCGACTTCAGGTCCGGTCCGCGGGAGCCCCCGCGAAGGTCCGCCGGCAGCCGGTCGCGCAGCGTCGGCACCCGGGCGCCGAGCCCGCCGGCGGGCTTGTCCCAGCCGAGCAGGGCTCCGAGCTTCCAGCGGAGCGCGAACAGCGCGCGCCCCACGGGAGAGGGGACGGGATCCCCCTCGCCGTTCGCGAACTGGTCCACGAGCAGCGCCAGGTCGTCGGGTCCGCCGGGCGTCGGCAGCTCCCAGACGTCCTCGACCTGGAAGTCGCCGGCGATCTCGCGGATCCGCCAGGGGCGGGAGGTGTGCGCGGTTATCGGGAGTCTCACGAGCAAGCCCCTATCTATACGATGCCGTATAGATGAAGGCTAGCACCGATCTATACGGGACCGTATAGACGAGGGGAACGTGAGGGGAGACACATCGTGGGCGTGACCCGCACACCACGCGGCAAGTGGATCGAGGAGGGGCTGCGGGCGCTGGCCGCCGGTGGCCCCGAGGCCGTCCGGATCGAGACGCTGGCGCAGGCGCTCGGCGTCAGCAAGGGCGGCTTCTACGGGTACTTCCGCAACCGGGGCGCGCTGCTCGACGAGATGCTCGACACCTGGGAGCGCGCGGTCACCGAGGCGGTGATCGAGCAGGTCGAGAGCGGCGGCGGGGACGCCAGGGCCCGGCTCGACCGCCTGTTCACCCTCGTCTCGTCGTCGTACGGCGACGGGCCGACGACGACCGTGACGCTCGACCTCGCGATCCGCGACTGGTCGCGCCGCGACGAGGCCGTCGCCGAGCGGCTGCGCCGCGTCGACAACCGGCGCATGGACTACCTGCGCTCGCTCTTCGGCGCGTTCTGCCCGGACCCTGACGACGTCGAGGTCCGCTGCATGCTCACCTTCTCGGTGCGGCTCGGCAGTTACGTCGTCGCCGCCGACCACGGCGACCACAGCCGCGCCGAGGTCATGGACCTGACGAAGAAGTGGCTGCTGCGGTAGCGGGCGCGGCCGGACCGATCAGACCCGTCACACCGTAAGACCCGTAAGACCCGTAAGACCCGTCAGACCCTGTACGGAACCACGGGCCAGGCCCGCTCCACGACCGCCTCGGGATCCGAGGTGCGCCGCAGATAACTCTGCAGGGAGGCTGCCTGCTCCGCGGCCGCACGGACCTGGAGGTCGTGCAGGTCCGCCAGCGCGACCGAGCCTATGGCGGCGTGCCGCGCCCCCATCCGCCGCGCCGCGCCGGCCGCGGCCAGCGCGTCGGCGACCGCGTTGTGCGCGGCGTCGAGCGTGACCCCGTAGTGCTCGCACAGGGCCTGGAGGGTCCGGCGGCCCTTGCGGTACCGGTCGGCGTGCTTGTCCAGCACCAGCGGGTCGATGACCGGCGCGGGCCGGCCCGCCAGCCGCTGCGCGAGGGGCTCCACGCCGTGCCGGCGGCACTCCCGATCCAGGAGCGACAGGTCGTACCGGGCGTTCATCACCACCAGGGGCGTGCCCGCGCGCAGCTCCTGCGCGAGCGCCCCCGTTATCTCCTCGACCGCCGGGGCGGCCGGTCCTCCGTTCGCCCGGGCGTGCTCCGTGGAGATCCCGTGGATCGCCGAGGCCTGCTCCGGAATGGGCACCCCCGGATCGAGCAGCCAGGTCCGCTCCCGCGCCACCCGCCCGTCCGGCTCCATCGTCACGACCGCGGCCGTGACGATGCGGTCGGTCTCGATGTCCGTCCCCGTGGTCTCCAGGTCGAAGGCCACCATCGGCCCACTGACCCAGCTCATCGCCGAACCCCCCATGTCGTGCCCCTCCCCCGTAACACCTTCGATCAACGGCTTTCAGCCTGCCACGCCCCACTGACAAGCCGTCCCCCGGGTCCGGCGCGGGCACCCGGGAAGGCCGCGGCCCGGGCGTGTCACGACACCGGCCGGGAGTCCTCCCACACCGCTTCGAACTCCTCCCGGTACGTCGTGAACAGCCCGTGCTCCGAGTCCTTCGGGACGCCCCGGCCGCCGCCGCGCAGGACCAGGACCGGGGCCTCCATGCCGCGCGCGCGGCGCAGGTACGACTGGACGACCGCGATGCCGGACGACTGGCCCTCCACCAGGTAGGCCGTGAAGCGGGGGGTCTCGTCGAAGACGTGGATCTCGAAGCGCGAGGGGTCCCGCAGGCCCGCCCGCACCCGGCGGACGTGCAGGATGTTCATCTCCACCGAGCGGCTCAGCTCGCCCTTGCGCAGCCCCAGCTCCCGCTCGCGCCGCTTGACCGCGCTGCTCGCCGGGTTCAGGAACAGCAGCCGCACCCGGCAGCCGGCTTCCGTGAGCCGGACGAGTCTTCGGCCGGAGAAGTTCTGGACCAGCAGGTTGAGGCCTATGCCGATGGCGTCGAGCCGCCGCGCGCCCCCGAAGAGGTCCTCCGCCGGGAGCTGCCGCTGGAGCCGCACCCGGTCGGGGTGGACGGAGATGACGTCGGCGTACCGGTCGCCCACCAGGTCCTCGACGGCGTCGATCGGCAGCCGGTCCGCCCGCGAGCCCGCTCCGCCGCCCAGTACCTCCAGCAGCCGCGCCGAGGCCCGTTCCGCCTGCTCCAGCACGGCCCGGGACAGCGCCCGGTTGCGGGAGACCACGTTGCGGGTGACCTCCAGCTCGTCCAGGGCCAGCTCGATCTCTCGCCGGTCGTCGAAGTACGGCTCGAAGCAGGGCCAGTGCTGGACCATCAGCTCCCGCAACTGCGGCAGGGTCAGGAAGCTCAGCACGTTGTCGTCGGCCGGGTCGAGCAGGTAGCCCTTGCGCCGGCTGACCTCGCGCACGGCCACGGCCCGCTGCACCCACTCCTGCCCGGCGGGCCCCGCGGCGGCGACCACCCAGTCGTCCTCGCCGTGCACCGGCTCGTAGATCGGCCGCAGCACCGCCCCGACCACCGACCGCAGCCGCTGTTCGATCAGGTTCAGCCAGATGTACGCACGGCCCGCGCGCTGGGCCCGCGTACGGACCTCGCTCCAGGCCTCCGTGCCCCAGTCCAGCTCGGCGCCGGCCCGGGCGCTCCCGGCCGCCTGCGGGGCCAGCGACACCGCCGCGGCCGCCGCACCGCCGGGGGCCGCGCCGACGGCGTCCGCCGGACCACCCTCGTGACCGCTGTCACCAGGGGGCAGCTCCAGACCTCCCGAGCTCACCCGTGCACCGCCTCCTGCGTCTGGACGCCCGTCTCCAGTGATCACGGAAGGGTACTCCGCGCGCGCGGCCCGGTGCAGCCCGATGGCCCGTACACCGGCTGTCCGTTGACCCATTATCCGATGCGCACACAGTCCACTGACCCGCATATCAGGTCTGCGGGTCACCCGGTAGGACCCCTGCCAAGTCCCCGCTTGGTCCACCTGTTTCGGGGAAGATCTGGCAGTGACGTGGTCCATGCCGGATCAGCCGCAGCAGGACGGGAAGAGTCGTTATCCATGCAAGTCTGGCCTGGACAGGCGTATCCGCTCGGCGCCACTTACGACGGCGCCGGCACCAATTTCGCGGTCTACTCCGAGGCCGCCCGCCGCATCGAGCTGTGCCTCCTGCACGACGACGGCTCGGAGACGGCCGTCGAACTGCGCGAGACGGACGCCTTCGTCCGGCACGCGTACCTGCCGGGCATCATGCCGGGCCAGCGGTACGGCTTCCGCGTGCACGGTCCGTACGAGCCCGAGCGCGGGATGCGCTGCAACGCGGCGAAACTGCTCCTCGATCCGTACGCGCGTGCGATCAGCGGGAGCGTCGACTGGGGCGAGCAGGTCTACGGCTACCACTTCGGCCGGCCCGATTCGCGCAACGACCTGGACTCCGCCCCGCACACCATGAGCTCGGTCGTGGTGAACCCGTACTTCGACTGGGCCAACGACCGGCCGCCGCGCCACGAGTACCACCACACGGTGCTGTACGAGGC
Organism: Streptomyces sp. NBC_01351; assembly: GCF_036237315.1. GTDB lineage: Bacteria > Actinomycetota > Actinomycetes > Streptomycetales > Streptomycetaceae > Streptomyces. The sequence continues at coordinate 1,913,262 of NZ_CP108356.1, forward strand.
GCACGTCAAGGGGCTGACCATGAACCACCCCGATCTCCCCGAGGAGCTGCGCGGCACCTACGGGGCGCTCGCGCACCCGGCGGTCATCGGGCACCTCGCCAAACTCGGGGTGACGGCGCTGGAGCTGATGCCGGTGCACCAGTTCGTCAACGACCACCGGCTGGTCGACGACGGGCTGAGCAACTACTGGGGCTACAACACGATCGGCTTCTTCGCCCCCCACAACGGCTACGCCTCGGGTGATCGCGGCCAGCAGGTGCTGGAGTTCAAATCGGCGGTGCGTGCCCTGCACGAGGCCGGGATCGAGGTGATCCTGGACGTGGTCTACAACCACACGGCCGAGGGGAACCACCTGGGCCCGACGCTGTCCTTCCGCGGCCTGGACAACGCCTCGTACTACCGGCTGACGGAGGATCCGCGGCACTACATGGACACCACGGGCACCGGGAACTCACTGCTGATGCGCTCCCCGCACGTGCTCCAGCTGATCATGGACTCGCTGCGGTACTGGGTCACCGAGATGCACGTGGACGGCTTCCGCTTCGACCTCGCGGCCACGCTGGCGCGGCAGTTCCACGAGGTGGACCGGCTGTCCTCCTTCTTCGACCTGGTCCAGCAGGATCCGGTGGTCAGCCAGGTGAAGCTGATCGCGGAGCCCTGGGACCTGGGCGAGGGCGGCTACCAGGTGGGCAACTTCCCGCCGCTGTGGACCGAGTGGAACGGCAAGTACCGGGACACCGTACGGGACTTGTGGCGCGGGCAGCCGCGCACGCTCGCGGAGTTCGCGGGGCGGCTGACCGGCTCCTCGGACCTGTACCAGGACGACGGGCGGCGCCCGCTGGCCTCCATCAACTTCACCACCTGCCACGACGGTTTCACCCTCAACGACCTGGTCTCCTACAACGAGAAGCACAACGAGGCCAACCGGGAGGGCAATCGGGACGGGGAGACCCACAACCGGTCGTGGAACTGCGGGGTGGAGGGGCCCACCGAGGACCCTGAGGTGGTGGAGCTGCGCGAGCGCCAGATGCGCAACTTCACGGCCACCCTGATGCTGTCGCAGGGCGTGCCGATGCTCAGTCACGGCGACGAGTTCGGCCGCACCCAGGGCGGCAACAACAACGCCTACTGCCAGGACAACGCGTTGTCGTGGGTGCGCTGGCCGGAGCCCGGCAAACCCTCGCCCGCATTGCTGGAGTTCACCCGGCGGATGGTGTGGCTGCGCCGCGACCACCCCGTCTTCAGGCGGCGGCGGTTCTTCCACGGCCGGCCGGTGGAGGGCACGCACGACGAGCTCTCGGACATCGCCTGGTTCACCCCGCACGGCGAGGAGATGCGGGCGCGGGACTGGCAGGCACAGCACGCGCGGGCGCTGACGGTGTTCCTCAACGGGGAGGCCATCTCCGAGCCGGGCAGCCGCGGGGAGCGGATCACCGACGACTCGTTCCTGCTGATGTTCAACGCGGGCGCCGACCCGCAGGACTTCACGGTTCCGGCGGGCCACGGGGCGCAGTGGCGCCTGATCGTGGACACCGCGCGGCCGGACGTACTGCCACCCGGCACGGGGCCGCAGTATGCGGCCGGGGACCGGGTGGCGCTGACGGGGCGGTGCCTGGTGGTGCTTCAGCGCCCGGCGTAGCCGGCGCCGCCCTCTCCGGCGACCGGGACCCCTCAGGCGACCTCAGGCGACCGGGGAGGCGGCCTCTCCGGCCGCCGGGGAGGCGGCCTGATGGGCCGGGATGAAGGCCTTGGCGGTGTGCGTGCGGGCGGCGGGCACCCTGGTGCACAGGGAGAGCACCAGGGCGAGCGCGGTTGCCCCCACGGCCACCGCGAAGGCACCGGAGGGCCCGTACCACTCGGCCATCCGGCCCGACAGTGCGAGGGCGAGCGCTTGCCCGGCCACCAGCGAGCTGGCCGCGAAGGCCATCGACTCGGCGAGCCGGGACGGCTCCACGTGCCTCTCGGTGAGCGCGAACGCGGTGATCAGGTGGGGTGCGACGGCCACCCCGAGCAGGGTCACGATCAGGTACAGGCCCCACAGGCTGCCGGTGAACAGCAACGGCACGGAGAGCAACAGGGCGGCGGCAGTGGCCGTGCGCCACCGCAGCTTGAGCCCGAAGCGGGCGGGCAGCGCGCCCAGCGCGAGGCCCACCACTGCGCTGACCACGCCGTTGGCGGCGTACACGACGCCTGCCTGGCCGGGCACCCCCAACTCCCCGGTGAGGGAGGCGATCCCGGCCTGCATGGCGCCGAACATGGCCCCTTGCAGGAAGAGCGAGCCTCGGACGGAGTACACCACCCCGGCGGGCCGGGTGCGGCGCACCCCCTTCGGGCGTTCGGGCGCGGGGCCCCCGGCCGTGACGGCGGCGGTCGGGTGCAGCGCGAAGGCGGTGCCGAAGACGGCGACCAGGGCGGCCGCGCCGCCGATGGCGACGGCGGGGTGGGCGACGAGGGCGGCCATCCCGACGAGGGCGGGGCCGATCACGAACGAGACCTCGTCCATGGTGCCCTCCAGCGAGTGGACGGCGCCGACGACGCTCTCGTCGGCCTTGGCGCGGTGTGCGAGGGCGACGGAACGGGTCCGGGCGAGCGGCCCGATCAGCGGTACCGAGGCGCCGGTGACGGCGCCGACCGCGGCGAGCGGGACGGTGTCGAGTCCGCCGAGGGCACCGGCGACGAGCGCGGCGGTGGCGACGGCGTTGACGGCGGCCGCGGCGAGCACGACGGGCCGCTGTCCGTGGCGGTCGGCGAGCCGGCCCAGGACCGGTCCGAAGACCACCTGTCCGGCGGAGAGGGTGCCACCGACGATTCCGGCGGTGGCGAGGGAGCCGCTGGTCTGGGCGACCAGCAGGACGCTCCCGAACTGGGACATCGCTACGGGCAGTCGGGCGAAGAAGGAGAAGAAGGGAAGGAGGGGCCCGGTCAGGGCGATGACGTGACGATAGGTGTTGAAGGTTCCGACCACTTGGTCGACGCTAACCCGGCACAGTCACCCGGATGCATGGGGTAATGGCACGGAATCCGCCCGGCTGGGTACGTACGTTCTCATGAGTCAGCCGCAGTCAGACATTCAATCGGAACATGACATTCCGACAGCTGTCGCCTCCGCGTCACCAACCTCGACCTATCGGCTCCAGCTGCGGCCGGAGTTCCCCTTCGCGGCGGCCGAGGCAGCCGTACCGCACCTCGCCTCGCTCGGCGTGTCACACCTGCATCTCTCCCCCGTACTGGAGGCAGTGCCCGGCTCCGCGCACGGGTACGACGTCACCGACCACTCCCGGGTGCGGGCCGAGCTGGGCGGCGAGTCGGGGCTGCGCTCGCTGGGCGCGGCCGCCCGGGCGCACGGGCTGGGGCTGGTCCTCGACATCGTCCCGAACCACATGGCGGTACCGACGCCGCTGCGACTGAACCGGCCGCTGTGGGAGGTGCTGCGGGAGGGACCGCACTCCCCGTACGCGCGCTGGTTCGACATCGACTGGGAGGCGGGCGGCGGGCAGGTGCTGCTGCCGGTGCTCGCCGGGCCGGCGGAGTCCTGCGAGCCGAAGGCCGACGGGGAGGTGCTGCGCTACGGGGAGCAGGAGTTCCCGCTGCGGGAGGGGTCCGCCGGGCTGGATCCGGCCGGGCTGGCGGCCGCGCAGTGGTACCGGCCGGCCTGGTGGCGGGAGGCCCGCACCTCGCTCAACTACCGCCGCTTCTTCACCATTTCGGAACTCATCGGGGTCCGGGTGGAGGACCCGGAGGTGTTCACGGCCACCCACGCGAAGGTGCTGGAGCTGGTCCGGGACGGGGTGGTGGAGGGCCTGCGGATCGACCACGTCGACGGGCTGGCGGACCCGGAGGGGTACCTGCGGAGACTGCGGGCCGCCGTGGGCGAGGGCTGCTGGGTGGTGGTGGAGAAGATCCTGGCCCGCGACGAACGGCTGCCTTCCGGGTGGCCGGTGGCGGGGACCACCGGGTACGACGCGCTGCACCGGGTGGACGGGGTACTCACCGACCCGGCGGGCGCGGCCGAACTGGCGGTTCGGTACGAGGAGTTGACCGCCACCCCTTCCTGGGAGCGAACGGCCGAGGCGTGCGCGCGGCAGGTGCTGACCCGCGACCTGGCCGCCGAGCTGGCGGCGCTGGAACGCCGGGCCGGGCCCGAGCTGTCCGGTGCGGTACGGGAGTTGCTCGTGGCCTACCCCGTCTACCGGCCGTACCCCGGCGAGCCGGAGCCGGCCCCCGAGGCCCGGGAGCGGGCCGCCGCGGTGGTGGGTGCGGGCGCGGTGGACGGCGTACGGGAGCTGCTCCTGCGGGACCCCGCCTTCGCGGCCCGCTTCGCCCAGACCTCGGCGGCCCTGCGCGCCAAGTCCCTTGAGGACCGGGCCTTCTACCGGTACGCGCCGCTGCTGTCGGCGACCGAGGTCGGTGGGGATCCCGGGCGGCCGGCGGTGCCGGTGGCGGAGTTCCACGCGTACTGCGCCGCGCTGGAGCGGGACTGGCCGCGCTCGGGGACGGTGCTGTCCACGCACGACACCAAACGCAGTGCGGACGTCCGCGCCCGGATCTCGGTGCTGTCCCAGGCCCCGGACGCGATGGGCCCGCTCGGCGGCGGACCGGACGCGCAGCTGGCGTGGGTGGCCCGGCAGACCGCGGTGGGGCTCGGCCCGGTGGCCGGTGCGGCGCCCCGGCTGGCCGGGGCCCTGCTCAAGGCGGTCCGCGAGGCCGCGCTGCACACCAGCTGGACCGAGCGGGACCAGGCCTACGAGGCGGGGGTCGCGGGATACGCCCCGGACGGCGTGGACCTCCCGCCGGAGCTGGCGGAGGCGGCGCGCGCCAATCTGCTGGGCATGACGCTGCTGCACCTGGCGATGCCGGGGGTGCCGGAGGTCTACCAGGGCGCGGAGACCGAGTACCGGGCGCTGGTCGACCCCGACAACCGGAGTCCGGCCGTCTTCCCGCGGGAGGCGCTGGCCCGGCTCGACGCGGGGGCCGCCGCGGAGGGGCCGGCCGAGGAGAAGCTCGCCCTGACGGCCGCCCTGCTGCGGCTGCGCCGGGACCGCCCTGAGCTCTTCACCGGCTACCGCCCGCTGGAGGCCCGCGGCCCGGCGGCGGAACACTGCCTGGCCTTCGCCCGCTCCGACCGCCTCGTGGTGGTGGCCACGCGTCTCTCGCACCGGCTCGCGGGGGCGGGGGGCTGGCGCGGCACCGTACTGGCCCTGCCGGCCGGTCGGTGGTCCCCGGCGGTGGACGGCGCCGGGCCCCCGCCGTACGCCGGCGAGGCGGCCCTCGCCGAACTACTGGCCGCCCGCCCCGTGGCCCTCCTGATCCGCGAGGAGTAGCCCCGCCCCTCCCGGGGCTCCGCCCCGGACCCCGCGCCTCAAACGCCGGCGGGGCTGGATGTGGCCGGGTCAGCCTGCATGTGCGCGCAGCGCAAGCCTTGCGCCCGGGCGGGCTGGATTGCCCCGAGGGCAATTTCAGCCCCTCCGGCGTTTGAGGAGCGGGGGTCCGGGGGCGGAGCCCCCGGCAGCGCCGCAGCACCCTCCAGCGGCGCGGGCCTGGGCGGAGCCCAGGGTGCCGCGCAGCGGCACTTTCAGCCCCGCCGGCGATGGAGGCGCGGCGGGCCGGGCCCCGGTAGTGGCGGAGCCCGCGCTGGTCAGGGGGAAATCACCGCCCCGGGAGCAGTAGCCGGCCGCCCCGGCGGGCATGGCATCACTTGTGACCCTCCTCCGCGACACCCGCTACCCCACACCGCACGAACTCGCCCTGACCGCCCGCGCCCTCGCGGACGAGCACCCCGCCCACGCCCGGCTCCGCCAGGCCGGTACCTCCCGCGCCGGGCAGCCCCTCTGGGTGCTCTCCCTCGCACCGACGGGTCGCGACACCGGCCGCAACGTGCTCGTGGTCGCCGGAGCGCACGCCAACGAGCCCGTCGGCGGGGCCACCGCCCTCGCCCTGGCCCGGCGGCTGCTCCGCGACCCCGCGCCCCGGGCCGGCTGTGGGTGGCACTTCCTGCTCTGCGCCGACCCCGACGGAGCCGACCTGCACCGCACGCCCCGCCCGTACTCGCTCCTCGACTACCACCGCAGCTTCTACCGGCCCCCCGGGCCCGAACAGCCCGAGTGGGCGCCGTCCCTCCTGCCCCCGGACCGGCTGCCGCCCGAGACCCTCGCCCTGACCGCGCTCATCGACGAGCTCCGCCCCGTCCTCCAGGTCTCCCTGCACGCGACCGACCTCGGGGGTTCCTGGGTGCAGCTCACCCGGGACATACCCGGCCTCGCCGAGCCCTTCGGCAAATCGGCCGCCGAGCTGCGCATCCCGGTGGAGAACGGGGCCTCTGACGCCGCCGGCTGGCCCTCCCCCGGGCCCGGGATCTTCGTCATCCCGGAGCCGGGGAGCGAGGCCGCCGGGGCCTTCCATCCGGAGGACACCCGGCTCAGCACCTGGTACCACGCACACCGGTACGCCGGCACCACCGCCATCGTCGAAGTCCCCATGTGGGCCTCCGACCTGGTGGACGACCCCGCCCCGCACCCCGACCCGCGCGGCGCCCTGCGGATGCTGGCCGGCCGGCTCACCGCGGACGCCTCGCTCGTCGCCCGGATACGGGACGGAGCCACCGCCGGGCCGGACCCCACCGCCGCGCCCCTGCTGCGCGCCGTGGACTGGACGCTGGCGCTGATCCCCCGGATCACCGTCGAGTGGACCGGCGCCGGCGCTCCCCCGGAGGCCACGGCGGCGTACATCGCCAGCATCGACGCCTTCGGGCGGCGCCTGTCGCTGCGCGCCGCCTCGATGCTGCTGCGGGTGCTGCGTGCGCAGGGCCATCCGGCGGCGCCCGGGCTGGACCGGCTCGTCACGGGGTGGTGCGAGGAGTTCTCGGCCCGCTTCGGGGCCCGCTGGGTGCCGGTGGCCACCCAGGTGGAGCACCAGTCCCGTACCGTCCTGGCGACGTACGGACGCCTCGCGGCGGCCGGGCGGTAGCCCGGGTCAGGCTCCGGCTCCGGGGTCCACGGGCAGGGCGTACCGGCGCTTCGGGGCGCCGGTGGCGCCGAGCCGGTCGTAGAAGCGGATCGCGCCCTCGTTCCATTCGGGGGTCTGCCATTCGACGTGGTCGAGGCCCTGCTCGCGGGCGAGGCCCGCCACCGCGTCCATCAGCGCGGCCCCGAGGCCGTGGCCGCGGGCGTCCTGCGCGAGGTAGAGGCAGTCCATGTGGAGGTAGTGCCGGGCGTCCCAGAAGGAGAACTCGGCCGAGCAGGCCGCGTATCCGACGACCTCGCCGTCCGGGGTCTCGGCCAGGAGCACCCACAGTCCCCCAGCCGCCTCCCCCAGACTCCGTCCGGGGGGACCCCCAGGTGCTCCCAGGGAGTCCTCGGCGAAGAGCTGCGGGCCGAGCCGCTCGGCGAGTCCCGGCGGGCGCGGCGCGGACTTCTCGTAGGCGATGTGCTCGTGCACGAGTTCGACGAGGCGCGGCAGATCCCCGGCGAGGGCGCGCCGGACGACGGGGGTGGTGTGTTCCGGTTCCACGGGTTGCATGTCTTCCATGGGTTCCATGCTCCGCTGTGGCCCCGCCCCACCGGCCACCGGCCCGCCGCCGGTTCAGGGACTGCCGTTGGTCAGGAGCAGGTAGCCGACCCGATCGCGGTGGACGAACGTGGCCGTGTCGCAGTCCCCGCCGTCGAAGTACACCGGCCGCAGCGGCTCTTCGCCGCTGAAGTAGCCGGTGGAGCGCAGGAAGTCGGGTGCTACCGAGGCGAACCGCCACGTCGAGGCGTCCGGGCCCAGCAGTCGGCGGGCGAAATCGCGCACCAGCCGTTCGGCGTCCGCCACCGCGAGGTGCCTGTCGTAGGGGCTGAAGGCCTCGCAGAGCATCCACCGCAGCCGTGCCGTGAACCCCATGCGGTCGAGTGGGCCGATGGTCGCGAGGAATCCCTCGCGCACCAGCGGGCGCTCCGGGGGGAGCCCGCCGAAGTCGTCGGACAGGTTGTACCAGTCGCGTCGGCGGTCGGCGGCGAGCATCATCTGCTCGAACGGAGTGCTGCGCAGGAAGTCATGGAGGACCGCCTGCCGGTTCTCCTCCGTGACGGGGACGTCGACGGCGAGCTTGAGCAGCAGCGTGTTGCTGTTCATCGTGCGGTCCACGGCCGACAGGAAGCCGTCGACGGCCGGGTGCTCAAGATCGTCGGACAGGTCGGTGAAGTTCGGCACCCAGGGCGCTCCCTAGCCCGCCGAGAGGCGGAAGCTCATCTTCCCGAAGCTGATCTGGTCCCCCTCGCGGACCACCGCCGAGCCCGTGACCCGCTGCCCGTTGACCGTGGTCCCGTTGGTCGAGCCCAGGTCCTTCAGCACCCACGCCCCGTCCCGCGTGCGGAGTTCCGCGTGCACCCGGGACACCGTCTCGTGGGTGAGCCGCAGCCCGTTCCCCGGGTCGCGGCCGATCCGCAGGGCCCCCGAGCTCGGGTGCGGGAGCAGCAGTTTGGGCAGCTTCTCGGCCGCCCAGGCGCGGCGGACGCCGACGCTGACGGCGGAGACCCGGCCGACCCAGCCGAACAGCCGACGGGTCCAGGAGTTTTCGGGGGTGTCGCGGGGCCCCAGGTCGGCGGTGAGGACGGCGAGGTCCTCGGAGCGGCGGGCGGCCAGCGCGAGTTCGATCCGGCGCACGAGGGTGTCGTGCGACAGCATGCCGGCGGCCGCGCCCTCGCGGAGCTGGTCCAGGGCCCAGTCGCGCTCGGCATCGGACAGCCGCGGCACCGGGTAGGCGGAGAACTCGAAACTCGACGTCACAGGGTGATTGTCGGCCCGTCGGGGGCGGAGTGTCCAGAACTCCCCCGCCGCGCCGGGAATGATGGGCAGGATACGCATGCTGGACACCGCCGGAGACGAGGGGACCCGTCCGTGCAGTTCGAGGTGTGGGCACCACTGACAGGTCATGTCGCCTTGCGACTCGACGACGCGACGTACGACATGGCGCGCGATCCGGGCCGCGAGGGCTGGTGGACGGTGGAGGCACCGGCCGGGGACGGCAGCCGGTACGGGTTCCTGCTGGACGGCGACACCACCCCCCGGCCCGACCCCCGCTCCCGCCGGCTGCCGGACGGCCCCGACGGGCTGTCCGCGGTGGTCGACCTGGAGGCGCTCATTCCGGTACGGACTCCGCCGCCCCGCACCCGCCTCCAGGACGCCGTCCTGTACGAGCTCCACATCGGCACCTTCACCCCCGAGGGCACCTTCGACGCCGCCGCCGCCCGCCTCGGGCACCTCACCTCCCTCGGCGTCACGCACGTGGAGCTGATGCCGGTCTGCTCCTTCCCCGGCCGGCACGGCTGGGGGTACGACGGGGTCGCCCCCTGGTCGGTGCACGAGCCGTACGGGGGCCCCGCCGGGCTGGCCCGGTTCACGGAGGCCGCGCACGCGGCCGGGCTGGGCGTGGTGCTGGACGTGGTCCACAACCACCTCGGCCCCTCCGGCAACCACCTCCCCGCCTTCGGCCCGTACTTCACCGACACCCACCACACCCCGTGGGGCGCGGCGGTGAACCTGGACGCGCCCGGCTCCGACGAGGTGCGCGCGTACCTCCTGGGCAGTGCGCTGGTCTGGCTGCGCGACTACGGGATCGACGGACTGCGGCTGGACGCCGTGCACGCGCTGGCCGACGACCGGGCGCTGACCTTCCTGGAGGAACTGAGCGCCGCCGTGGACGAGTTGGCGGCGGACACCGGCCGGCCGCTGTTCCTGATCGCCGAGTCGGACCGGTGCGACCCGCGCACCGTCACCGTGCGCGCCGACGGGGGGCTGGGGCTGCACGCCCAGTGGAACGACGACTTCCACCACGCCCTGCACTGCGCGCTGACCGGCGAATCCCAGGCGTACTACGCCGACTTCGCCACCGCCCCGCTCGGCGCCCTCGCCAAGACCATGACCCGGGCCTTCTTCCACGACGGAACCTGGTCCTCCTTCCGGGCCCGCACCCACGGCCGCCCGGTGGACCGGCGCCGCACCCCGGCCCACCGCTTCCTCGGCTACACCCAGACCCACGACCAGATCGGCAACCGGGCGCTCGGCGACCGGCTCTCCGCCTCGCTCCCCCCCGGGCTGCTGGCGTGCGCGGCGACGGTGGCACTGACCGGGCCGTTCGTGCCGATGCTGTTCATGGGCGAGGAGTGGGGGGCCGGGACGCCCTGGCAGTACTTCACGGACCACCCCGACCCGGAGCTCGCCGAGGCCGTACGGGCCGGGCGGCGCCGGGAGTTCGCGGCGCACGGCTGGAAGCCGGAAGAGATCCCGGACCCGCAGGACCCGGCCACCCGGGACCGCTCCTGCCTTGACTGGGCCGAACCCGAACGGGCAGCGCACGCACGCCTGTTGGACTGGTACCGCGCCCTCGTGGCGCTGCGCCGCAGCCACCCGGACCTGCGCGACCCGGACCTTGCGGCGGTCCGGGTCGCCCACGACGAGGAACGGCGCTGGCTCACCTTCCGGCGCGGCGACGTCCGGGTGTGCGTGAACCTCTCCCCGGAGCCGGTGACGATCGCGCTGGGCCGCAACGGGGTCCGGGTGCTGGCCGCCTGGGAGCCGGTCGAACACCCCGGCCCGGACGGGCGGGTCCACGTACCGGGTGAATCGGCGGTCGTGCTCGGCCCGTGAGCGGGCACCGCCGCTGTTCGGCCTTCCGACCTTTCGGCTACTCGGCTATTCGACGACGGCGAGCTCGCGCGGGGCGTTGTTGAGGCGGCGCCCCCCGTCCTCGGTGACGGTCACGATGTCCTCGATGCGGACGCCGAACCGGCCCGGCAGGTAGATGCCCGGCTCCACGGAGAAGCACATGCCGGGGACGAGCGGCCGCTCCTCGCCCTCGACCATGTACGGGGGCTCGTGGGTGGTGACGCCGATGCCGTGGCCGGTGCGGTGGATGAAGCGGTCCCCGTAGCCGAACTCGGTGATCACCGCGCGGGCCGCCCGGTCCACCTCCTGGCAGGAGACCCCCGGGCGGACCGCCGCCACGCCGGCCTGCTGGGCCTCGCGGACGATGTCGTGGACGCGCTGCTCCTCGGCGGTCGGCTCGCCCACGTGCACGGTGCGGGAGATGTCGGAGCCGTAGCCGTACCGGAGACCGCCGAAGTCGAGGACGACCATGTCCCCGTGCGCGATGACCCGTTCACCGGCCTCGTGGTGCGGGTTGGCGCCGTTGGGGCCGGAGCCGACGACCGTGAAGTCGACCTGGGAGTGGCCGTGCGCGCGCAGCAGGGCGGCCAGGTCCTCGGCGACGTCGGTCTCCCGGCGGCCCGCGAACGGGACGTGGAGGATCTGCTCGTAGGCGGCGTCGGCGGCCTCTCCGGCCGCGGCGAGGCGCTCCAGTTCCCGTTCGTCCTTGACCGCGCGGAGCATGGGCAGGGAGTCGGTGAGGGGCACGTAGGAGGTGGCGGGCAACTCCCGCTGGAGGCCGAGGAGGTGCAGGGCCCAGGTGTTGTCGCTGACCCCGAAGCGGCCGGCGACGTCCAGCAGCGGGGCGGTCACGGCGTACGGGTTCTTCCCGTCGGTCCAGTCCCGCAGGGTCAGCGCGGAGGCGCCGGCGGCCTTGGCGGCGTCGGGAGCCTCCAGCGCGGGGACGACGAGCACCGGCTCCTGCCCGGCGGCCAGGACGAGCAGGGTCAGCCGCTCGGTCTCGGCGGTGGGCCGGTAGCCGGTGAGGTGGGCGAGGTCGGGCCCGGGGGCGATGAGCAGCCCGGCGAGTCCCGCGTCGGCGGCGGTCTGCGCCGCGGCGGCCATCCGGGCGGCGTAGTCGTCGGCCGTGAAGGGTGCCGGGCCTTGGGACGTGGCGTCACGTGTCATGCGGGTGATCCTGCCGTGAGGCGCGCGGCGAGGGCAGCGGCCGCGCCGGTCGGGCTGCCGGGCGAGAGGAGCTCCGTACGGTGCACCAGGCGCGGCGCGGACAGGGGTACGGCGACCCCCGCGACGGCGGTTTCGGCGACGCGGCGGGGCAGCAGGACCAGGCCGTGACCGGCTGCGGCGAGGGCGCAGAGGCCGTGGAGGTCGGTGCCGTCGTAGCGCAGGGCCGAGCGGGCCGCGGCGAGCGGCGGGGAGCACAGGCCGGGGGCGTCGAGCCAGCGCGCGTCGGCGAGGTCGTCCAGCCGGAGGGAGGCCCGGTGTGCGAAGGGGTGCCGGGCGGGCAGCAGTACGACGATCTCCTCCTCCCCCACACCCGTCACGGTGAGCGGGGCCACGTCGGGCAGCCGCAGCGGGTCGCTCGGCGCGGCCGGCCCGTCGACGAGACCGAGGTCGCAGCCGCCGGTGGCGACGGCGGCGGGCACCTCCGCCGGGGGCAGGACCCGCAGGGTGACGCCGGTGGCGGGCAGGGCCGCGAGCAGCCGGGGCCCCATCGCGAGCGGGGACACGGCGAGCGTGACCCGCCCGGGCGGGGCGGCGGCCAGCCGCAGCACGTCGGCCCGGGCCGCGTCGAGCCGCAGCAGCAGCGGCCCGGCGTGCTCCAGCAGCCGGGTCCCCGCCGGGGTCGGCGCCACGGGCCGCCGCGTGAGCAGCTCGGCCCGCAGGTCCGCCTCCAGGGCGGCGATGTGCTGGGAGACGGCGGACTGCGTGTAGCCCAGCTCGCGCGCGGCGGCGGAGAAGGAGGAGAGCCGTGCCACGGCGACGAAGCTGCGGAGGAGGTGCGGATCCATCCACCCAGCATGCCGGGCGCCCTGCGGGCAGCTCACCACCCAACCCCGCCGGCGCCCTGCGGGCGGCCCGCCGACCCACACCCCGCACCCCCGGCCCTGCGGGCAACCCCAGCCCGGGCCCGGCACGCCCGGCGGGCTGCCCGCAGGACGCGGCGGGCCTGGACCGGACCGGCACGACTGCCCCCCGGTACCGCAGGCCCGGACGGGGCCGGGTGTGCGGTGGGGCGTCCCCGCAGGGCGTCGAACCGGGCCCCCTCGGCCCACCGACCCCTCGAACCGTTCGACGCCCGAGGAGACGCCCCGGCGCGCGCCCGGCCACGGCCGGGCCGACCCCACACCGGAGGGGGCCGGCTCGCAGGGGCCCGCTCAGGGGGCCCGGCGCAGGGGACCACGCAGGGGGACCGCGCAGGGGAACCGCGCAGGGGCGGGCCGGGGGGAACCGTGCAGGGACCGGCGCAGGGGGACCACGCAGGGGGACCGCGCAGTCCCCCGCGCGGGGGAACCGCTCAGGGGGACCGGCGCAGGGGCGGGCCGGGGGGAACCGTGCAGGGACCGGCGCAGGGGCCCGCGCAAGAGCCACAGGCAGGGGCACGCCCAGGAGGCCCGCACAAGAGGTACGCCGAGTGCCTGCGCAGGGGGCATCAGGGGTGCTTATCGAGCGTGCACGAACGATCGTTGGTGCTGAAGTCGACCCCCGCCGCAAGATGATCCGCATGACCACCGCACAGACCGCGCGGATCGCCCTCGTCGGCGACCGCTCCCCGCACGTGAAGTCCCACACCCGGGTTCCGCTGCTCCTCGACGCCCTGGCCTCGCGCGAGGGCCTCGTGCTGGACGCCTACTGGATCCCCACCGGCGACGCCGCGGCCGAGGCCGCCGCCGGGACGCTGGGGCGGTTCGACGCCGTGTGGGTGCTGCCCGGCAGCCCGTACGCCAGCGAGGCCGGGGCGCTGGCCGCGATCCGGGTGGCCCGCGAGCAGGGCATCCCGTTCCTCGGGACCTGCGGCGGCTTCCAGCACGCCCTGCTGGAGTACGCCCGGACGGTGTGCGGGCTGGCCGGTGCCGCGCACGCCGAGAACGACCCCGCGGCGGCGGACCCGGTGATCGCGCCGCTCGCCTGCTCGCTCGTGGGGCACGAGGGCCTCGTACGGGCCGAGCCCGGCTCGCTCGCCGAGTCCGCGCTCGGCGCGGAGCGGTCGACGGAGCGCTACCACTGCGGCTACGGGCCCGCGCCCCGGCACCTTCCGGCCCTCGCCGCGCACGGGCTGCTCCTGTCGGGCCACGACGAGGACGGGCAGGTGCGCATCGCCGAGCTGCCCGGGCACCCCTTCTTCCTGGCCACCCTCTTCCAGCCGGAGCTGCACGGGGACGGGACGGTGCCGCACCCGATCGTCCGGGCCCTCGCCGTGGCGGCTGTGACCCACGCCACCGCCGCACGCCAGGCCGCCCCCGAAGCGGAATAACGCGTCGCGGGACCACCCCGCTGATCGGCTATGCTGTGCATGCACATCGAACGGGTGGTCCGCCGCCCTTCGTGGTGGGTGTAGCTCAGTTGGTAGAGCACCTGGTTGTGGTCCAGGTGGCCGCGGGTTCAAGTCCCGTCACTCACCCTGATCCCGTGGGGTACGAGGTTTCCTCGTACCCCACGGGCTTTTTTCGTTCTAGGCGCGGAGGAAGGCCTCCACTTCGGTGGCGAAGGCCACCGGGGTCTCGTGCGGCGGGTAGTGGCCGGAACCCGGAATCGTGACGATCCGGCAGTTCGGGTACCAGGCGGCCCAGGTGGCCCGCATCACGTCGGCGGTGAGCGCGAGGTCGTACTCCCCGACCAGGACCAGCACCGGGACGGTGTTCCCCTTCACCGCGGAGGACAGGTCGAGCGGCTGCCAGCTCGCGAGGTAGCCGGCGAAGGCCTCGGGGCGGGAGACGCTCAGGGAGTGCTCGACCATGCCGTCCAGCCAGTGGCGGCTCGCGCGGTTGCCGGTGACCAGGTCGAGGATGATCCGGCGCTTGGCCGGGTCCTCGGCGGCGCCGTAGAAGAGGGCGTGGGTCGCGTCGTCCATCTCGTACGGGGCGGCCGGCACGGGTGTGAGCCCGATCAGCTTCTCCACCCGCTCGGGGGCGCGCACGAGGACCTGCTGGACCGCCTTGCCGCCCATGGAGTGGCCAAGGAGGGAGAAGGTGTCCCAGCCGAGCCGGTCGGCCAGTTCGAGGACGTCGTCGGCGATCTCGGGGAGGGTGTAGCGGCCGGGGACGTCCCGGCGGTCGCCGTAGCCGCGGTAGTCGAGGAAGGCGTACGAGAACTCGTCCGGGTCCAGGTGGTCCAGTACGGAACCCCAGTTGGCGGAGGTGCCGAACCAGTCGTGCAGCACGATGACGCGGGCGGGTCCGGTGCCGATCCTGCGGTGGGCGATGGCCATGCGTTCTCCCTCGGTGACGGGGGCGGAGGAAACCGACGCCGTACCTTCTGCCCAGCGGGCCTACCATCACACCGTGAATCCGATACCGGGGGCCGAGCCGCTGCACATGGGGGACTTCTCGCCGGGCGACGGGGCGCGCCACCCCCATCACCCCCGGAGCTACGAGATCACCGACCCGGCGGAGATCGCCGAGGTGCGGGCCGTGCTTCCGCCCGAACGGCACACCGACGCCGCCGGAAGCGGCGGCATCGAATGCATGTGCCACGAGGGGTGGGATCCCGCTCCCGTCACCCCCGAACTGAAGCGCCTGGTCGACCCGCTGTCCCCCGACGGGATCCCGGCCCGCCACCGCGCGCGGTGGGTGGCGCGGGCTCCCGACGGGCTGCGGGAGTACGCCGAGGCGCTGGCCGGGGGCGAAGAGGAGCCCGATCCGCCGAGCGCGGTCCCGCTGGGCGTGGTGTTCGGCTGGCTGGGCGCCGTGCGCGCGGAGCCCCGCGACGCCGCGTGGCTGCTCGCCGAGCGGGGGCCCTGGCGGCTGCTGGCCGGGGCGTCGACGGAGGAACTGGCCTGGGCGGTGCGGGAGACGGACCGGGCGGGCCTGGAGGGCGCCGTACGGTTCTTCGCGAGCGAGGAGTTCACCACCCGCCACCCCAAGCGCCGCCGGGTCCCGGAAACCGCCCGCGAGCTGCTGCTCCGGCACGCGCGCGGCCACCGCCCCAAGGACCTCCCGGTCCTGGAGCGGCGGCTGCTGCGAGCGGCGGAGGACCGGGTCAGACGGTCTTGATCGCCGGGTCGGAGATGCCCGCGGCGCCCGTTTCCACGTGGCCGGCGAAGCGGCGCAGGAAGGTGGTGTCCGCGTCGGAGACCACCGTGACGTCGTACCAGCGACCGGTCGCGCTCAGGTCCGCCGTGTACGTGGCCGTGCCGCCCGCCGCGACCCGCAGGGTCTGGGCCGCGCCGCCGTAGGAGTTGGTCACCGTGAGGTTGACCGCCGCCGAGCCCGAGTTGGTCAGGGTCAGCTTGAGGTTGCCGGTGGTCCCGTCGTGGCGGGCCGTGACCTCGGGGCCGGTCTTCTTCGCCGGGCCCTTCCAGGTGCGCAGGAAGCCGTTCGGGCCCCAGACCGAGAGGTTGATCTGGTTGCCGGTGGAGCCGTACGTGGACCAGGTGTCCGAGAGGGTCTTGCCCGGCTCGACCGTGTAGGGCCAGGGGCCGTCCGTGCGGTTGCCCGAGGTGCTGTGGAAGTGGGCGCCGAGGGTGGGGCCGGAGTGGAAGGTCAGGGTGAACTTGCCGGTGGAGGTGGTGGCCCGGCCGTCCACGTACGGGCTGTAGCCCAGCGCGCGGGTCGGCTTGGAGCCGGCCTCCTGCTTCGGCATCGTGCCCGTGGCGGGCACGGTCGGGTAGTAGGACGGGTGGCGGTCCTTGTCCGGCGGGACGTACCCGGCCGTGGACGGCAGCGCGGCGGGCGCGGCGTCGGCCCGGGTGAAGTCGAAGGCGGAGGTCAGGTCACCGCAGACGGCACGGCGCCACGGCGAGATGTTGGGCTCCTGCACGCCGAAGCGCTTCTCCATGAAGCGGATCACCGAGGTGTGGTCGAAGGTCTCGGAGCAGACGTAGCCGCCCTTGCTCCACGGGGAGACCACGATCATCGGGACGCGCGGGCCGAGGCCGTACGGGCCGGCGGCGTAGCCGGAGACGCCCCCGGTGTACAGGTCGCCGGTGACGCTCGCCGTGGACAGGCCCCAGGACGCGGACTCCGGCGGGTACGGCGGGACGACGTGGTCGAAGAACCCGTCGTTCTCGTCGTAGGTGATGAACAGGGCCGTCTTCGCCCACACCGCCGGGTTCGCGGTCAGCGAGTCCAGGACCTGCGAGATGTACCAGGCGCCGAAGTTCGTCGGCCAGTTGGAGTGCTCGCTGAACGCCTCGGGGGCGGCGATCCACGAGACCTGCGGGAGGGTGCCGTTCACCACGTCCGCGCGCAGCTTGTCGAAGTACCCTTCGCCCGCCTTGACGTTGGTGCCGGTGCGGGCCTTCTCGTAGAGGGCGCTGCCGGGCTGGGCGTTGCGGTAGTTGTTGAAGTACAGCAGCGAGTTGTCGCCGTAGTTGCCGCGGAAGGCGTCGTTGATCCAGCCCCAGTGGCCGGCCGCGTTCAGACCGTCGCCGATGTCCTGGTAGACCTTCCAGGAGACCCCGGCCGACTCCAGGCGCTCCGGGTAGGTCTTCCAGCCGTAGCCCAGCTCCTGGTTGCCGAGGACGGGGCCACCGCCCACGCCGTCGTTGCCCGTGTAACCCGACCACATGTAGTAGCGGTTGGGGTCCGTGGCGCCGATGAAGGAGCAGTGGTAGGCGTCGCACACGGTGAAGGCGTCGGCGAGGGCGTAGTGGAACGGGATGTCGTTCCGGGTCATGTACGACATGGTCGTGGCCGTCTTGGCCGGAACCCACTTGTCGTACTTGCCCTTGTTGTAGGCCTTCTGGCCGCCCGCCCAGTCGTGGTTGAGGCCCGTCAGGAACTGCATCCCGAGGTCCTCGATCTGCGGGTTGAAGGGCAGGATGTCCTTCGTCCCGTTGGACTGGTGGAAGACGGACTTGCCGTTGTCCTGGAGGACGGGACGCGGGTCGCCGAAGCCCCGGACCCCCTTCATCGCGCCGAAGTAGTGGTCGAAGGACCGGTTCTCCTGCATGAGGACGACGATGTGCTCGATGTCCTGGATCGTGCCGGTCGTGCCCTGCGCCGAGATGGCGGCCGCGCGCGCGATGCTCTCGTTCAGCATCGCGACGGCGGCGGTACCGCCGGCTATCTGCAGGAACCTGCGCCGATTGAATTCGGTCATGGAGTGACGTCCTCTGCGGGTGAGGGGGGTGTCGGGGGGCGCCCCAAGGACAGCGCCCCCGGGGTACCGGACGGAGATCACTTCGTGACGGTGCGCGGTACACCTGGAGAACGAAAGCCCTCCCGAACGGCCCGCGTATCTGCTGGAATGACCTCCCACACACTGCACGGGGGGCGCAGAACGGATGGCCGGGACCGACTTCGGGCATGCCCTCGGGCCGTCCCGCGCGCTCTCCGGTCTGCCGCTCTCGCCGCTCGTGGGAGGGTACGGGGAACTCGTCTCCGCGCAACAGACCCTCGGCTTAAGCCACTTGGGCGAACTCCTGACTCCCTCGGGCGGTCATTTGCGCATGCTCGACGGGGTCTTCCGCGTCGAGCGGCCCGGGCGGCGCACCCATGTGAACGCTGCGGTGCTGCGCGCGCTGCGCGTGGACCGGCCCGAGGCTGCGTGGCTGTTGGACCGGCTGGCGGGGATCCAGGAGGGGAACCCGGCGGCGCTGCGGCGGATCCTGCTCTACCAGCTCGTCCACCTGCTGCACGACCATCCCGCGGGCCACCTGCCCGCCACCGCGGCCGGCTTCGGCGTGGACCCGGTGGAGACCGCCGTGCTGGTCCACGCCGCCGCGGCGCGGGCCCGGCTGGACGCGGGGCAGCGGGCCGCCGCCGAGGGCCTGGAGGACGACTGGCTGGGCCGGCGGGTGCGCGCGGCCGAGCGGAAGGCCGCGGTGCTGCCGACGGGAGGGGCCCGGGCGCCGGCGGCGGGTGGGGACCGGGCACTGGAGGCGGGTGGGGACCGGGCACTGGAGGCCCGGCTCGCCGAGCTGGCCGCCCGCGCCGGGGCCGCCGACACCGCGCTCGACGCGGCCCGGCGCCTGGAGGAGCGGGACGATGCGGACCGCGCCTCCGTGCAGTACGAGGAGGCGGCGTGGCTGGCGGGAGACTGCCCGCGGGCGGTGCGCGGGCTGGTCCGCACGTACCGGCCGGAGCCGGGCGATCCCGGCCCGCTGGAAGCCTCGCTCGTACCCGAAGGGGTTGAACTGCGGTGGCCGCCGGGCGGGTTCGAGGGACGCGGCTGGCGGGTGGTGCGGCTCACCCAGGGCGAACCGGCGGGCTTGCCCCTCGCCGAGGTGGCGGGGCGGCCGCGCGGAGGCGTCCTGCTGGACCGGGACACGGGGATCGGCGTACGCGTCCGCCATGTCGCCCTGCCGCTCGGGGACGACGGCGCGGTGGACGGACCGCCGCTGATCGGGGCCCCCGTGGCCGTCGCCCCGGCGGTGACGCGGCTGCGCGTGACCGACGGCAACGGCTGGATCCGGGCCTCGTGGACCGCCCCGGCGGGCGCGGCCGGCGCCGAGGTGATCCTCACCGGGCCGCGGGGACCCGTGGCGGGCCTCGCGGCGGACCGGGAAGGGCTGCGCGCGGAGGGCCTGGAGCCCGGCGCGTACGCATTCACGGTCCGGGCCCGCTTCACCGCGCCGGGCCGCTCCACCCACGCGATCCTCTCGACCCCGCAGACGGCCGCGGCCACCGTCCACCCCTGGCCGACACCCGTACACACCCTGACGGCGACTCCGCGGGCTTCGGGCGGGCTGGACTTCCACGCGGCCGGAGCCCGGTGCGTCGAGGCTGCCGCCGACACCGAGTTGCGCCTGGTGGAATGGCCCACCACCCCGCCGGCTCCGGGCACCGAACTGAAAACCGCCGACCTGCCGCCCCCACTGGTCTGGATCGCCCCGCCCCCGCTCGGCCCCGAGGCACACGGCACCCACGCGGCCGACCCCGAGACGGCCGCCGCCGGGACGGACACGGCCGACGGCGCGGGCGGCAGCGCCGCGCCGTGTGTCGGCGGGGCCCGGACCGGCGGGTGTCTCCTGGTCGGGCGGCCGCCGCAGGGGGCGCTCCTGACCGTGGCCGCCGTCGCCGTGCTCGGGGAGCGGGCCGTGGCCGGGCCCGGGTTGCTGGTCGAGGCGCCGCTCCCCGTCACCGGGCTCGCGGTGCGGCGGACCTCCCCCGAGGAGGTGCAGGTCACCTTCGACTGGCCCGGCAGCACCGGCACCGTGACGGTCGCCGTCACCCAGGACGGCCGGGTCGCCGAGCACGCCGTCGCCCGCAGCGTGTTCCTGCGCGAGGGGCTCCGGCTGCCCGTGACTCCCGCCGCGTTGCGCGTCGAGGCCCACGCGGCGCCCCGCAGCGCCCGCTCCGTGCTCGCCGCCGCCTCCGGGGACGCGCGCGCCGAGCTGCCCGCCGACGTGGCCATCGCCTACGAACTGCTGCCCGGCGCCCGGCGCGGCCTGCGCCGCGGGCCCGCCGTCCTGCGGGTGACCGTGCGGCCGCCCGGGGCGGCGGCGGAGCTGCCCGGCTTTGTACTGGTCGCCCGTGGCGACGGCGGCCGCAACCCGCAGCGCCCGCCCGGCCCCACCGGCGGTACGACCCTGTGCCGGCTGACCGGCGACGAGCTCGCCTCCGCCGGGACGCTGGAGCGCGAACTCGACCCCGCCACCGCGCCCGGCCGCCCCTACGCCGTCCGCGGTTTCCTCCTCGGCGGCCGCGCCGCCTCCGTCCGGCTCGAAGAGCCCCCGATCCAGTCCCTGGTGGTCCGCTGAGTTGGCCTCACTCCCTCCCTAGCGGGAGGGAACCCCCGCCCTCACGGGTGGGACTTCCTGCTTCACCACGAACCGCCCCGACCGAGAGGAGGACTCCCGATGAGGTCTTACACCCGCTCCACAGGCAGCAACCGCCAGCCCGGCGGCCAGAAGATTCACAGCTGCGTTCCCGTCCCGATCGTGGGTCGTCCCGCAGGTGACGCACGTCCACGCGCGGACGTTCAGGGGCATCTCATCGACGATCGCACCACAGGCCGAGCACAGCTTGGAGCTCGGGAACCATCGGTCGACGACAATCAGCTCGCGCCCGTACCAGGCCGCCTTGTACTCAAGCATCGCCCGCAGCTCACGCCATGCCGCATCCGAGATGGCGCGCGCCAGTTTGTGGTTCCTCAGCATGTTGCGCACGATGAGGTCCTCGATCACGAGCGTTTGGTTTTCGCGCACGAGTCGAGTGGTCAGTCTATGCAGGTGATCCCGGCGGGAGTCCGCGATCCGCGCGTGGATCCTGGCCACGCGGATGCCGGCCTTGGACCGGTTCTTGCTGCCCTTGTCCTTCCTCGAAAGCTCCTTCTGGGCACGTGCCAGACGCTCTCGGTTCTTGCTCCCGTGCTTGGGGTTGGCGATCTTCTCCCCAGTGGAGAGCACGACCAGGTCCCTCAGCCCGGCATCGATGCCCACTGCGTCCGCGGAGGCGGGCATCGGGGAGGGGATGTCCTCACACAACAGGGACACGAACCAGCGTCCGGCGCTGTCGCGGGATACCGTGACCGTGGTCGGATCCACGCCGGTGGGCAGCGGACGGGACCACACGATGGCCAGGGGCTCGGCCATCTTCGCCAAGATCAGTCGGCCGTCCTTGTAGCCGAACGCGCTTCGTGTGTACTCAGCCGAGGCGCGCGACTTCCTCTTCGACTTGAAGCGGGGATACTGCGACCGCTTCGTCCAAAACCCCACGAAAGCCGACTGCAAGTGCCGCAACGACTGCTGGAGCGGAACCGAGGACACCTCGGCCAGGTAGGCCAGCTCCTCGGTCTTCTTCCACTGCGTGAGCATGGCCGACGTCTGCCCATAGTTCACCCGCTCGCGGCCGGCCGTCCAGGCCTCGGTACGGGCAGCAAGAGCAAGGTTGTACGCCTTCCGCACGCAGCCGAAAGTCCGCGCCAGCGGAACCGCCTGCGCATCGGTCGGATAGAAGCGGTACTTGAACGCCCGCTTCACGGAAGAGACACCCACGCCCACGCCCTGGACGCTAGAGGCAGTCGAGATCCGAACACAAAGCCAGGCCATGGAATGACCCAGCGGCACAGGGCCAGGCATGCACTTCCTTCCCCGACGGGAGCTGGACGGCTCCCACGCAAGGAGACTGGGATGACTTCCGTCGTCTGCCCCTACTGCTTCGACCGGTCCCCCGCCGCCAAGCTGCCCTACCGCTGCCAGATGTCCCCCACCGGCGTCCGCGGCGGCAAGCCGTGCACCGCGGAACTCGACACGGTGTGGGCCGAGTTCATCGGCCCCGCCGTGCCGCCCGCGTTGAAGATGCGCGGGCCCGTCTTCGCCGCCGCGCGCGGTATCGGTTCGCGGATCCCGCGTCAACTGCCGCTCGGCGGAAGCGGGGTCGGAGGCGGTGGAGGGTCGCGGGCGGACTGTCCCGCGTGCGGGGTGTCCACCCCGGTGCGGGTCTGCCGGCGCTGTCACAGCGACTTCCCGAGCGACTACTGCGACCAGGACACCCGGATCATCGCCCTGCTCGGCCCCAAGGGCTCGGGCAAGAGCACGTACGTGTCCGTGCTGGTCAACGAGTTGCGCGGGCGGGTGGGCCGGGCCTACGGGGCCTCGCTGACCCCGATGGGCGGCGAGACGCAGCGCCGGGACCGGGAAATGGCCGAGGACCTCTACGACCGGCTGCGGCTGCCCGAGGCCACCAGACCGGCCGCGCTCGGCTTCAACGACCCGCTGCTGTACCGGCTGAGCCTGCCGCTGCGCCGCCGGCTGCGCGGGGACGGCAGCCGGCACACCGCGCTGGTGTTCTTCGACGCGGCGGGCGAGGACCTGAGCAGCGCCGAGGCCATGGACCGGTACACGACCTACCTGGCCGCCGCCGACGGGATCATCATGCTCGTGGACCCCTTGCAGATGCGGGCGGTGCGCGACCGGCTGCCGGTCGACTCGGAGCTGCCGCTGCCGGTCGTGGAGACCCCGCCGCAGCAGATCGCCGGTGATCTCGCCGCGCAGCTGCGGGCCCGCGGCCGGGGCTCCTCGCGGGGCCGGGTCACCACCCCGGTGGCGGTGGCCGTGACCAAGACGGACTCCCTCTCCCCGCTGCTGGACCCGCACTCCCCGCTGCTGCGCAACGCCGACCACTCGGCCGGGGCGCTGGACGGGGAGGACCGGCTCGCGGTGCACGAGGAGCTGCGTTCGCTGCTGGACGGCTGGGACTCGGGCTCCCTGCTGCGGCAGCTGGAGCGGGACTTCGCGCAACTGTCGCTGTTCGGGCTGTCGGCGCTCGGCTCACCGCCGCCCGCGCACGCGCCCGCCGACGCGCCGAAGTCGGGTCCGCAGCCGCTGCGCGTGGAGGATCCGCTGCTGTGGCTGCTGGGCCTCGGCGGGCTGCTGCCGCAGGCACCCGGCCCGGCGCGCGCGGGCCGTCGTACCGGCGCGGGGGGAGAGGCGTGAAGCTCGCCCAACTGCACTACACCTCGGCGCCGCCCGGCCCCGACGGCTCCGGGTTCCGGTTCACGGCCGTCACCCCCGGGGTACCGGCCGGGCTGCTGCGCGAGGCGGAGCAGCTGATCGGCTACGAGCCGCCCCGGGAGGCGCCGCCGCGTCCGGGGCCGGAGCAACTGGCCGGCTTCCCTCAGGCGTTGAGTCTGAGCGTGCTCGCCGACGGGAGTCGGCTGCTGGCCCGGTCGGTGTACACGGGCGCCGACTACAGCGGCCGTTGGGGCAATTTCCACGCCCACGCGGTGCACCTGCCGCAGCCGGCCGACTCCGGTCCGGCCGTCGGCGCGCTGCCGATCACCTCCTGGGGCTCGCCGCAGTGGGCCTTCGACACCCCGGCGGACGGGGCTCCCCCGCTGGCGGCGGTGCCCGTACCGCGCCCGCACGACCCGGCCGGGCTGGCCGGGTTCGTCACCGCGCGGGGGCCGTGGCTGGCGGGGTTCTTCGCCGATGTGCGCAGGCTCGGCGAGGACCCGGCGGCCCCGCAGATCGTGCTCGTGGAGGCGGACAGCGAGGCCGTGGCCCGCTGGATCATGCTGGCGTGCAGTGTGCTGCCGCACCAGCGGGGCCAGTGGCTCACCTTCACCACCTACACCCGGCGCCCCCAGCTGGCCCGGCAGCAGATCATCGGCGTGGTCCCCGAGGACGGCCTCGGACTGGCCGGGCAGGAGAGCCGCTACCGGGTGTACGACGTCACGCGCGCGGCCGCCCCCGCCCCCGGGGCCCCCGACGCGTGGGCGGACACCGCGTCGCGGATCTGGCAGGCGCGGCGGCAGGAGCTGTTCGCGGAGGTCCGGCGGCTCGGCGCCGACCCGTACGACGCGGGCCCCCTGGCCGCGCTCGCCCTGGCCGCGGACATCCCGCTGCCCGCCCCCGGCCGGACCTCCGCCGCGGACTGGGCCGCCGGTCACCGGGAGGCCCTGGACGCGGCCCGGCTGCACGCGCTGGCCGTGGCGCTGGCCGGCCCCGGGGCGTCGCAGGGGGACCGGGACGCGGCCGAGGTCGCCGCGTGCGGGCGGCTGCTGGCGGCCCTGGACGGCTGGGCCCCGCCCGCCGTGTGCGAGCCCCTCGCCGAGCTGGCCCTCGCCGAGGCGGTGCGCGGCGCGGCCGTGCCCGCCGCGCTGCCCTCCGCCGGGGCGCTGGGCGGGCCGGCCAGAGCCCGGCTCGCCGCGCGGCTGGAGCCGGAGCTGCGGGCGGCCCTCGGCGCCGCCGGGACCGAACCGGGGGACCGGGCCGGGCTGTTGCGGGTCGCCTCGGTGCTGGGGGCGGACACCGCCGACCTGCTGCCCGGGGTGGCCCGGCAGCTGGCGCGGGCGCTGCTCGCCGATCCGGAGCGGGCGTACGGCGAGGGGGTGCGGGCCGCCCTCGCGGAGCTGCCGGCGCTGCGGGCCCTCGTACTCGATCAGCTGGACTCCCTCGCGGCGGGCGATCCGGCCGCGGCACGGATCCTGTTCGCCCGGACCGGGCTGCGGCTGACGGCCTCCGACGCCCGGCCGCACCTGCGGATGTGCGCCTCGGCCGCGGGGGTGGTCGGGGCCGCTCCGGACCGGGTGGCGGCACTGCACGCGCTGCTCGGCGAATCCGGGGTCTCGCTCTACGCGGAGCCGCTGGTGCTGCGTACCGCGATGCGGCTGGTGTGGGACGGGGAGGCGCCGGGTGCGGGCGAGGCCGCGCTGGTGCTCGGTGCGACGGGGGCGAAGGTCCACCGGGACGCCGGGACCTGGGAGTTGCTCGCCCGGGCGGCGGCCCTGGCCCCGGCCGGGGACCCGGACGCGGCGGAGCTGGCGCCCGAGGTCCTGGCTCACTTCCACGAGCTGCTCCCCGCCCCGCTGCGGCCCTCGCTGCTGATCCTGGAGCTGGCCCGGAACCTGCGGGCGGGCACGACGGGCCCCGGCTGGGTCCGCCAGGCGCTGGACCTGGGGTCCACGGGCCCGGAGCCGGGTGCGCGGGCACAGGCGTACGAGGCGCTGTCCGCGCGGCTGCTGCTGGCCGAGGACCGGCCGGAGACCGAGCTGCGGGCGCTGATCGAGAGCAACGACGCGGAGCTGCTGGCCGCCTACCGGCAGGCCGCGCGGGAGCCTGAGGTCACGGCCCGGCTGCGGCTGGCTCCCGGCTTCGTCGCGGACTGCTTCACGGTGTGGTCCTCGCAGC
Organism: Streptomyces sp. NBC_01351; assembly: GCF_036237315.1. Classification (GTDB taxonomy): domain Bacteria; phylum Actinomycetota; class Actinomycetes; order Streptomycetales; family Streptomycetaceae; genus Streptomyces. The sequence continues at coordinate 1,938,640 of NZ_CP108356.1, forward strand.
CGCAGGCCGGCCCGGTCTGGCAGGAGGCCCGTACCGACCTGCTCGACGGGGTGCTGCGGCCGGTGGTGCGGGGGCTGGAGCCGGCCGAGCTGTCCTCGGTGGAGGAGGCCCTGGCCCGGCTGGGCGGCCGCTGGGCCGAGGATTTCCGGACCTGGCAGAGGCCCGGCGCGATGGGCCGCCTGCGCGGCCGCTTCAAGTGGGGAGGGGGCTCGTGACGGCCGACCTCGTCCTGCGCGGTCTCGTGTACGGCACGGGGATCGTCGCCGTCGGCGTGTGCCTCTTCTACGGGCTGTGGCGGTTCCTCGCGCTGGCCCTGGTGGCCGCCTGGCGGGCGTTCGGGCCGCGGGGGCCCGGGGCCGCCGACGACCGGATCCCCCCGTACGCGGGCGGCGAGCCGGCCCGGCGCGCGTACTGGGCCCGGCAGATGTGGCAGGACTCCGGGTACGCCGTGCTGTACGCCTCGCGCACGGTCCGGTACCTGCTGACCCGGCACTGGCTCGGCAGAGTGGTGCGGGACCGGCTGTTACAGGGCCGCAGCGGCCGGACCGGCATCCGCGCCAAGGGCGGCTTCGGCCGGCTGCTGCGGCGCGCGCTCGCGCCCGGCACGGCCCTGGCCGCGGTGCTGTCGGCGCTGCTCGCCTCGGCCCTGCTGCTGTGCGTGGCGGTGGTGTTCGCCGTCCAGCTCGTGCTGGTCTCCCTCGGGGCGCTCGCCGCCGTCGCGGCCGGGCGGGCCGCCGACCGACTGTGGGAGCTGGCCCGGGGCGTGCGCATGAAGTGCCCGTACCCGCGCTGCTACCTGCCGTTCCCGCTGGCCGTGTACCTGTGCCCGGGCTGCGGGAAGGCCCACCGCGAGCTGCGGCCCGGCGGCTTCGGCGCCTGGCGGCACGTGTGCCGGTGCGGCCGGGCGCTGCCGACCACGGCCCTGGCCGGGCGGCGGGGGCTCACCGCACGGTGCCCGCACTGCGATCAGCAGCTGCCCTCTGCCGTCGGCAGCGTCCGGGTCGTGCACCTGCCGTTGATCGGCGGCACCTCCGCCGGGAAGACCATGCTGTTGGCGGCCGTGCTCGACGGGCTGCAGTCCCTGTCCCACCAGTCGGCGCTGACCGTCGAGTTCGCCTCCACGGACGACCTGCGCGATGCCCGCGCCCTGGACAGGCAGCTGAGGAGCGAGTCGGGCTGGGCCCTCAAGACCCAGGGTGGCCAGCCCCGGGCGATGATGCTGCTGGTCGGGCGCGGCCGCCGGCGCAGGCTGCTCTACCTGTACGACCCGATGGGCGAGTCCCTGCGCGACGCCGACAGCACCCGCCTGCAGGGTTATCTGGCGCACGCCGACGGGATCCTGCTGGTCGCCGACGTGCTCGCCTCGCCCGTCGTACGCCGCTCCCTGCGGGAGGGCGACCCCGAGCTGGCGGCGGCAGCCCGGCCTGCGGACCTCGGGCCCGTGGAGACGTACGCGGTGTTCGCCGGGGAGCTGCAGGGGCTGAGCGGCCGCCGCCGGCGGCTGGCCGTGGCCACGGTGGTGACCAAGCGGGACACCCTGGACCGGCTGACCTCGCTGCCGCGGCCCGCGGAGCCGGTCGACGGCTGGCTGGGCGAGATAGGCCTCGACGACCTGGTGCGCAGCCTGGGCCACGATTTCGCGGCGGCCCGCTACTGGGCGGTGAGTGCCCGCGCCGCGACCGGGGCGGGCGCCCTGGATTCCGAGCGGCTGCGGGCGGCCGAGCCGGTGCTGTGGCTGCTGTCGCGGACCGGGCTGCGTGTCGGTGGGCTCGTGCCGGAGAGGAGGCTCGTGTCGGAGGAGAGGCTCGTGTCGGATGGGAGCAAGGCCCCATGATTACCCCGCAGATCGCGCGGGGCCGGCGGTTGATGCTGGCCCTGTTCGTGGTGGCGGTCGTGGTGACGGCGGCCGCCGTGGTGGTGGCGCTGGTGCGGTTCGTGCCGCAATGGACCGGGAGTTGAAGGAGACATGCGGTGAGTGACATCCCCGGCGGGCCGATGGCGAACAGGCCCGTCCATTTCATCTGGCTGCTCGACTGCTCGTACTCGATGCAGGGCGAGAAGATCGGCCAGCTCAACTACGCGATCAGAGAGGCCGTTCCGGCCATGCGCTCGGTCGCGCAGGACAATCCGGCGGCCCAACTGCTGCTGCGTACCATGACGTTCTCCACGACGGCGCGCTGGCACCACCAGGACCCGGTGCCGGTCGAGCAGTTCACCTGGCAGGACGTGCAGGTGGACGGTATGACGAACCTGGGCGACGCCCTCCACCTCGTCTCGCGCGAGCTGGACACGCCCCCGATGCCGCAGCGGGCCCTGAAGCCGGTGCTGGCGCTGGTCTCCGACGGGGTGCCGACGGACGACTGGAAGGCGGGGCTGCGGGCGGTGGACGCGACCCCGTGGGGCCGGAAGGCGGTGCGGGTGGCCATCGCGATCGGCGCGGACGCGGACCGGACGGTGCTCCAGGAGTTCCTCGGCAATCCCGAGTTCCAGCCGCTGGACGCGAACAGCCCCAAGCAGCTGGCCGCGGCGATCCGCTGGGCCTCGACGGCGGCCGTCAAGGCGGCCTCCCAGCCGGTGGCGGGAGGCGGGGACACGATCGCGAAGCAGCCCCCGTACGCCCCTCCGGTGCTCGCCGACGACGATGACGACGTGTGGTGAGCGGGCCCTTGCCGACCGACGGATCCGAACGGCCGCTCTGGGAATCGCTGCACGGCAGCGTCCAGGGCGTGAACAAGGCGCGCAACCAGGACAACTTCGAGGTGGAGGGGCTGGGCACGGCCGGCGCCCCGCTGATCATGGCGGTGGCCGACGGGCACGGCTCGGCGGTGCACGCGCGCAGCCACCTGGGGTCCCGGTACGCCGTGGACCTGTTCGTCCAGGAGGCCCGGCTGTTCGCCTCGCTCGCCCAGCCCCGGGGCGAGCGGAAGCCGCCGAGCCTGGCCTGGCTGATGCGCTACGCCGAGTACGCCTTCCCCCGCCAACTGGTGAGCGCCTGGCGGGAGAAGGTGCTGGGGAACTGGGAGCGCAACAGCACGCCCGGGGAGCCGGCGCTGCCCCCGGAGGAGAAGCTGCTGCTGTACGGGAGCACGTTCGTCGGCGCCGTGCTGACGCCCCGGGTCTTCGCGGCCTGGCAGCTCGGCGACGGGGAGCTGACGGTGGTGGGCGAGGACGGGCGGGTGGGCGTACCGCTCGCGCCGAAGGAAGCGGACCTGGGTGACGAGACGGAGTCGCTGTGCACGCCGAAGGCGTGGCTGCGGGTGCGGACGCACTGGGCGCCGGTGACCGCGCCCTCGCGGGCGCCCCGTCTGGTCGCACTGTCCACGGACGGGCTGTCCAAGAGCTTCGCCTCCGACAAGGGGTTCCGGGACTTCATGGCCGGGCTGGACGAGCGGCTGTCGGCGGAGGGCACGGAGTGCGTGCGGGCGGCCCTGCCGGAGTGGCTGGCCAAGGCCTCGCAGCACTCGGGGGACGACACCACGCTGGTGGCGGCCCGGCACGCGGGTGACGGGCCTGGGGGGCCGGTGGAGCCGTTCGTGGCGGAGGAACGGCCGGCGCCTGAGGAACGGTCGGTGCCGGAGGGGTCGTTCGGGCCGGGGGAACGGCACGTGCCGGAGGGGTCGCCCGTGGCCCCGGTAGACATGGAAGACCTGCGAGACCCGTACAGGAGCGAATGATGAGCGGCATGCTCGACAGCGGTACCCGGCTGACGGCCGACAGCGGTACGAGCGTGGAGGTCTGCGACCTGCTGGGCGCGGGCGGCCAGGGGGAGGTGTACCGGGTCCGGACCCCGGCCGGGGAGCGGGCGCTGAAGTGGTACTACCCGGCGTGCGCGACTCCGGCGCAGGAGGACATCGTCCGGCAGCTGGTGGACCGGGACTTCGACGACGACCGCTTCCTGTGGCCGCGGGACTTCGTGGCCGACGCGCGCGGTGGTTTCGGCTATCTGATGGACATCCGGCCGGACCGGTTCAAGGGGCTGCCCGCGCTCTTCCGCCGCCAGTTGCAGACGTCGATCCGGGCGCTGCTCACGGCCTGCCTGTACACCGTCGAGGCGTACCAGGCGCTGCACTCGCGGGGGATCGCCTACCGGGACATCTCCTGGGGCAACATCTTCTTCGACCCGGCCACCGGGGAGGTGCTGGTCTGCGACAACGACAACGCGGTGGTGGAGGGCGACAGCACCGGCATCTCGGGGACCATGGAGTTCATGGCGCCCGAGCTGGTGCGCGGGGACCCCGGGGTCTCCCCCGGCACCCAGAGCGACCTGCACTCCCTGTCGGTGCTGCTGTTCATGTTGCTGATGAACCATCACCCACTCAAGGGCCAGCTGGAGTTGGCGATCCGGTGCCTGGACGAGGCCGCCGAGCGCAAGCTGTACGGGAAGCAGCCGCTGTTCGTCTTCGACCCGGTGGACCGTTCCAACGCACCGGATCCCGTCGAGCACGCGACGGTGCTGGCGACGTGGGGGGTGGCGCCGGCCTCCCTGAAGGACCTGTTCGTCAAGAACTTCACGACGGGACTGCTCGATCCGGCGGCCCGGGTGCGCGAATCGCAGTGGCGGGACACCCTGCGGGCGGTGCTCGACGCGGTGGTGGACTGCGCGCACTGCGGCAAGCAGAACATGACCGAGCCGCTGTCCGCCGTGCCGGGGACCTGCTGGGCCTGCCGCAGCACGCTGGTGCTGCCGCCCCGGCTGGTGCTGACCACTCCCCCGCCGCGCACCGAGCACCACATCCTGCTGCACCGCACCTCGCGGGTGCAGGCGCACCACCTCGCGCCGGAGCCGGCCCGGCACGACTACGGCGACGGCACGCTGGTGGCGCAGCTGACCGAACATCCGCAGCGGCCCGGCAAGTTCGGGCTCGCCAACCGGTCCGGGGGATCCTGGACGGGCACCCGGGCGGACGGCACCACGCAGGAGATCGCCCCGGGGCAGACCGTTCCCCTGCGTGCGGGCCTGGAGCTGGACTTCGGCGGGGCGCGGGCCGTCGTACGGTCGAGGTGAGACGGCCCGCGCCCTGAGGGGTTCCGGCGGGTCAGCCCAGCAGGCGGGTGATCTCCTGGGCGAGGGCCAGCCCGGTGCTGCCCGCGCCGAGGCCGAGGGTGATGGTCTCCAGCGCCCGCCGGACCACTCCCGGTTCGGCGGCGCGCTGTTCCCGCCCGGCCTGCTCCAGCTCGCCGTGCAGGGTCTGCGCGGCGGCGAGCCGGTCCTGCCCGGCGCCTTCGGCGCGCAGCCACTGGGCGAGTTCGGCGGCGAGGCGCAGGGTCCGCTCGGCGCCGTCCTGCTGCCCGATGTTGATGGTGCCGTTGTCCCCGAAGTTGCCGGGGCCGTTGATGTTCCCGTTGAAGTTGTACGTGGCCATCTCGGTCCTCCTGATGGGTCGTGCGGGTGGGGGCGCTGCGGTCAGGGACGTGCGGGGCCGTGGCCCTGGTGCCCCTGCTGCGCCGACCCGTGCTGGTTGACGGTGCCGCCGGCGCCGTAGTTGCCGGGGCCGTGGATGTCGCCCTGGAAGGTGTAGGTGGTGGTGTTGATGACCTGCTGCGCCTGGTCGTAGGAGGCGGTGTCCACGTTGTGGTCCTGCAGGAAGCGTTCGGTGGCGATCAGTACGCCCTGCTGGAGCCGCTGCAGGAAGTCCTGGGAGTCGGTGCGCTCGGAGAAGCCCAACTGCTGCCAGTCCGCGACCCGTTCCCGGATGCTGTCCACGGCTCCGTAGTCGTACAGGAGGTGCTTGCGGTCGATCTCGCGCCGCAGCCGCTCCAGGTGGCGGGCGCGGCGGCGCCGGTCGGAGCCCCGCCGCGAGAGCCGGGAAGGCGCGCGCAGCAGCAGGGACGCGGTGGCGGTGGTGGCGAACCGGAAGAGGTCCCACCAGCGTTCGAACCCGCCCGCCGGCAGCCGGTGCACGCGGTAGAAGCGGTCCTGGAGCGGCGGGATCCCGTACGCCGCGACCTCCCAGGTGAGGCTGGGGTGCTGGAGGCGGGCCCGCAGGTGCATGGAGACGATGACGCGGCCGCCCTCGCCGGCCCGTTCCAGGCTGAGGTAGGTGCGCATGCCGGCGCCGGACTGGACCAGGCCCGCCTGTACGAGCTGCTTGGGGATCTGGGCGCGCGGCCGGCGCAGCCGGTCGGGCAGCAGGTCGGCCCCGACGTACGCGACGTGATCGCCCCTGACGTACAGCCGGTTGCGGGCGCGCAGCCCCTTCAGGCCGGCGATGTGTTCCATCTCGCGGGCGATGAAGCTGTGCAGGTCGACGGCGTCGAAGGGGCGGATCTGCAGTTTGCCGCCGCCCGCCGGGTCGTCGGCGGGCCGGCTGACGTCGATGGGCTGCCAGACCATCTCCTTGATCTTCTGGCCGCTGCCGACGAAGGGGTTGGTGCGCTCGGCGCGCGCCGCGTAGGGGACCACGTTGGCCCGCTTCTGCTCCAGCAGCCGGTCTTCCGCTTCCGGGGCGACGCCCGGGGCCAGGTCCATCGGCCGGCCGGTGCCGTGGGCGACGGCCAGGGCGGCCGCCCGGGCCTCGCTCTCCGCCCGGTGGACCAGCCCCCAGGCCGTCCCGTACGTGAGGAGGAGCGCCCCGCCGGCTGCGTAGGCCAGGCCTGTGACTCCACCCGCCAGCCCGTAGATCCCGGCCGGGACGGCGGCCCATACGCCGACCGCGCAGAGCCAGGCCAGGCGCCGGTCCCGTACGTCGATGCGCCGGGCGGCGGCCCGCGCGTGGCGGGCCAAAGCGATCAGGTCGATGCCGAGGGTGAGCCCGGTGGCGTTCATCCGGTCCTCGGTGAGCTCGACGTCCACCTCGCGGGCGTAGCCCTCGTCGAGGTGCGCTCCCGCGCACAGCAGGCGCGTCACCGCGTCGTCGCGGTACTGGGCAAGCTCCGGTAATCGGCGCGTCGTCATCGCCGCCTCCTCCCCCGTGGTTCTCGTCTCCTCACCCTATGTACTCAGGCGGCCCGTGCGGGAGCGTGTGGGGAACTGAGCATCCGTACTCAGGCTCGGGAGAAGGCGAGTTGTCATCGTGGGGGCATGTTCATTCAGCCGTGTGATCCGCCGTCGCGTGCCGGGATAACCGCCGTGGCCAGTCTGCTGCCCGAGGACGTGCTGTCCTCGGACGACCTCCAGCGCGAGGTGGCGCTGTGCGCGGGCCTGACGCTGCCGCCAAGGCTGCTGACGCAGGCCACGGGGATCGTCTCCCGCCGCGTCGCGGGCGCGGGGGTGTACGCGTCCACGCTCGCGGTGGGCGCGGCCCGGCGGGCACTGGCCGCGGCCGGGCTCGGTCCGCTCGACGTGGACCTGCTGGTCTTCGCCTCCGCCTCGCGGGACCTGGTCGAGCCGGCCACCGCGCACATCGTGCAGGCGGAGCTCGGTTCGCGGGCGCACGCACTGGACGTCACCAACGCGTGCAACAGCTTCGTCAACGGGATCGACCTGGCCCGGTCGGTGATCCTGGCCGGGCGGGCCCGGCGGGCCCTGGTGGTGACCGGGGAGACCCCGAGCCGGGCGGTGCGCAAGGATCCCGCCTCCCTCGCGGAGTTCCGCGAGGCCTTCGCCGGCTACACCTTCGGCGACGCGGGCGCGGCGGTGGTCGTGGAGGCGGTGGAGCGGGGCGGGATCCTCGACGTGGACAGCGAGACCCACTCCGAGCACTGGGAGGTCGGGGGCATCCCGGGCGGCGGGTCACGGCACCCGCGCGGGGACGCGTACACCTACTTCCGCGGGGACGGGCACGAACTGCGGGGCGTCTTCGAGAAGGTGGGCACGGCCGTCATCGACCGGACGCTGCACCGGACGGGGATGGGCTGGGACGGTTTCGCCAAGGTGCTGGTGCACCAGGTGACGGTGCCGTACCTGGAGCGGTTCGCGGAGCTGACGGGGGTGCCGGCGGGAAAGCTGGTGGTGACCGTGCCCGAGCTCGGCAATGTCGCGAGCGCGAGCATCGGGGTGCAGCTGGACCGGGTGTTCGGGGAACTGGAGCCGGGGGAAAGGGTGTTGTTCGTCGGGCTGGGCGGCGGCATCAGCATCATGACCATGGTCTGGGAGAAGTCGTGAGCGGGGCCCTGTGGGTGGTGGTGCCCGCGCACGAGGAGGAGGCCCGGCTCGCGGACACCCTGCGGGCGCTGGCCGCCCAGCGGGACCGGGACTTCACGCTGCTGGTCGTCGACAACGCCTCGGCGGACGGCACGGGGGCGATAGCCCGGGAGTTCGCGGCGGGCGCGCCCTTCCCGGTGGAGGTGATCGAGGAGCCAGAGAAGGGGGTGGGCTCGGCCGTGGACACCGGCTTCCGGCACGCGATCGGGCGGGGCGCGACCCTGCTCGCCCGCACGGACGCCGACTGCCTGCCCCGGCCCGGCTGGACCGGCGCCGCGCGGACCGCGCTCGCGCACAGCCCGGGGCTGGTGTGCGGACGGATCGTGGCCCGGCGCGACGAGCACGGGCCGCTCGGCCGGGCCGGTTTCGGGATGCTCGTGCGCCTCGCGGCGCTGTTCGGGCGGCTGCGGCCGGAGCACTCCCGCCGCAGGGGCTACCGGGCGCCGTACCGGATGCACGCCGGGAACAACATGGCGATCACCGCCAAGCTGTACCTGGAGGTCGGCGGCATGCCGCGGCGGCCCTCGCCCACCGACCGGCTCTTCCTCAACGCCGTACGCCGCCACACCGACCGGATCTCGCACTGCCGGGCGATGGTCGTGGAGAACTCGACGCGCCGCCTGCGGGCCTACGGGATCGCGGGCACCGCCCGCTGGTACCTCGACCAGGGCAGCGGCCGCCACGGAACGGACCCCCGCTGATGCTCGACCGACTCGACCACGCGCTGCGCGCCCGCCCCGAGCGGCCCGCCGTACTCACCGCCGGCCGTACGGGCGCCCCTCGGGTGCGCGCCACCGGCGGTGAACTCGCCGAGCTGTCCGACGCGTTCGCCGCCGCGCTGCACGCCCGCGGACTGCGCGCCGGGGACATCGTCGGCGTCGCCGTGCGGCCCGGCCCCCGGGCGCTGGCCGTGCTGCTCGCCCTGTGGCGGCTCGGGCTGCGCGGCGCCGTACTGGACCCCGGCGCGGGGCCCGACGTACTGCGGGCCCGCCTCGCGCTGGCCCGGCCGGCGCTGGTGCTCGCCGACGCGGCCGCGCAGGCGGTGGCGGGCTGGGCCCGGCCGCTGGCCCGCCGGGCCGGGCTGGCGCTGCCGGACCTGGCCGGGCTGGGGCCGGTCGCGACGGTGGGGCCCCGACTGCCGGGGTGCGCGCCCGCGTTGGAGCTCGGGGCGCCGCGGGTCGGGGTGCCGGTACGCGGGGACTCGTACGGGGACGCCGACGCGGTGATCGTGTTCACCTCCGGAACCACCTCCACGCCCCGGGCGGTGGTGCACACCCGGGCGAGCCTCGCCGCGGGGATGGCCGCGGTGTCCTCCCTCTTCGACGCGGTCCCGGACGCACCCGTGCTCGGCGGCACCTTCTTCGTGCTCGTACCCGCCCTCACGCGCGGCGCGCCCGTCGCCCTCCCCGCCCGCGATCCCCGGATCCTGGCCCGCCAGTTGAAACGGCTGCGCCCGCAGCACACGTACCTCACCCCGCCCCAGCTGCGGGACGCGCTGGACGCCGGCGCCCGCTTCCACGGCCGGGTGTGGACGGGCTCGGCCCCGGCGGGCGCCGGGCTGCTGGAGCGCGTGCGCGGTGCGGGCGCGGCGCAGGCCTGGGGGGTGTACGCGCTCACCGAACTGTTCCCGGCCGCGGCGGTCGAGGCACGGGAGAAGTCCGCCTTCGAGGGGCCGGGCGACCTGGTCGGCGCCCCGCTGCCGGGCGTCCTGGCCGAGCGCGACGCGGACGGCGAGCTGCTGCTCTCCGGGGCCGCGGCCCGCCACCGCTACCTCGGGGAGCAGCCCGACGCGTGGGTGCGTACGGGGGACCGGGCGCGGCTGGACGGCGCGGGCCGGATCGTCCTCGAAGGCAGGGCCAAGGACATGGTGCTGCGCCGGGCCGAGAACATCTACCCGGGCCTGTACGAACCCGCCCTGCACGTGCCGGGCGTGGAGCTGGCCGTGCTCGTCGGGGTCCCGGCGGGCGACGGCGACGAACGCCTCGTCGCCGTGGTCCAGCCGCGCCGCGGCGCGGCCGAGGCCACCCTGCGCGCGGCCCTCGCGGAGCCTGTGCGGCGGATGGGAACGGCCCGCCCGGACGCGCTCCTGTTCGCCCGCATCCCGCTGTCGGGCCGCTCCCGCAAACCGGACCGCGCGGCGGCCTCCGCGCTGGCGGCCCGCCGCCTGGAGGCATCGGCATGACCACCAGACCCACCCGAACCCGACCCCGGTCCGGCCCCCCGGCCACCGCACACGCCGTACGGACGACCGGGCCCACCGGGCCGAGCGGCGGCCGTGTGTGCACCCCCCGGGACCTCCCCTTCCCCCTGCCCGCCGCCCGCGCCCCCTGCCCGGCCGGGCCCGAGATGCCGCCCGACTGCGGCGCGCACACGCTGCGGACGATCGGGACCAGGTGGCCGACCGGCCGCCGCACACACACGCCTACCCGGATCGGCTCCGGTTCTCCGGCCGCCTCCGTACACGGCCTGCCGACGGCCGGGCCCACCGGGCCGAGCGGCCGCTGCACGCACCGTCCAGCGGCGCCCGGCTCCACAGGGAGGAACACCCGATGAGCACCGACCCGTCCCAGGCGGCGGCCCGGCGGCGCGACCGCCGGGTCTACCTGCGCAGCCATCCCGTCCTCTTCACGCTGCTCGCCGCCACGCGCGGACGGCCCGTGCGCCGCCTCGGGCGGACCCTCCTCGTGCACGACGCGGCCGCCTACCGGGAGGCGCTGACCCGTCTCCCGCTCGACCGTACGGCGGCCGGAACCACGGGCGCCGCCGCGCGGGCCGCCGGCGCCGGCGGCGTGCTCTTCGACCAGGAGGGCGGCGCCCACCGGGCGGAGCGCCGCGGGCTCGCGATCGGCCTCGGCGCGGCCGGGGTCGAGGAACTGCGCGCGGTGTGGCGGCCATTGCTGGTACGCCGCCTCGCGCCGCTGGCCCGGGGCGGCGAGGTGGACCTCGTGGAGCTGGCGCGGGAGCTGTCGGGGTCGGTGGTGTGCGCCCTGCTGGGCTCGCAGGCCGATTCCCGGGCCGTCGCCGAGGCCGCCGCGGAAGCCGCCGCCGCCTCCGTACGCAGCCACCTCCCGGGCCCGCCCAGACCCCGCGCGGAGGCGGCCGCGAGGCAAGCCGCGGAGCGCCTTCAGCAGCTGCTGAGCCCCGTCACGAACCCGGCGACCGCCCCAGACCCCTGCCCCCGTACACACCGGGGCAACGGCAACACCACCCCTACGGACTCCAACTCCGGCCCGGGCACCGGCCCCGGCGCGGGCACCGGGGGATCCGGCACGGGCCCCGGCCCCGGCGCGGGCGCGGGCTCAGGCGCGGGCACCTCCGCGGGTTCCGCGGCCGCCACCGACTCCAGCACGGGCACCGGCCCCGGCACGGGCGCGGGCTCAGGCGCGGGCGCGGGCTCAGGCGCCGGCGCCTCCGCGGGTTCCGCGGCCGCCACCGGCCCCGGCACGGGCACCCGGTCCCTGGGCGGGGTCGCCGCCGGCGATGCGGCGCTGCGCGCGATGCTCGCCGTGGCCGCCGTCAACACCACCGTGGCCGCGCTGCCCCGGGCCGTGGCCTGGTGCGCCGACGCGGGGCTCTGGGGGCAGGCCGCCGATGCCCGGCTGCGCCCGGTGCTCGCCGAGGAGTTGCTGCGGGTCACCGCGGCCTCGCCGGTGCTGCCCCGGGTGGCCGCGGCGGACGGGGTCGTCGGTGGCTGCCCCGTGCGCGGCGGCGACCGGCTGCTGCTGGTGGCCCGGCACGCCGCCGAGGCGCACCGGCGCGAGCCGGACGCGCACCGGCCGGCCGGGCCCGGTACCGCCCACCTGGTGTTCGGGGCCGGGGCGCACGCCTGCCCGGGGGCCCGGCTGGCGCGAGCCCAGCTGGCCGACGTACTGGAGGAACTGGCCCCGTACCGGCCCGTGGTGGCGCGGGCCCGGGTGGACCGGCGGGCCGCACTGCCCGGCTGGCGCGAGCTCACGGTGAGGGCGGGCGCATGAGCATCCGTATCGCGGTCACCGGGGCGAGCGGCTTCTGCGGCGGGCACGTGGCCCGGGCGGCCGCCGAGAGCGGGGCGGAGGTGGTGTGCGTGGGCCGCCGGCCGGGGCCGGTGGGGGAACACCGCCATTGGGACGCCTCCCAGGGCGATCCGGACCTCGGCGGCGCGGACCTGGTGGTGCACTGCGCGGCGGCGGTCGGCGATCCGGCCCCCGGCTCCCGGGCCGAGGCCGAGATGCGCGCGGTCAACGTGGACGGCACGGAGCGGCTGCTGCGGGCGGCGGCCGGTCGGCCCGTGGTGTGGGTGAGCAGCGCCAGCGTGTACGACCCGCGCACGGACCGGACCCTGGTCGGCGAGGACCATCCGCGTGCCGGCCACCTCAACGCCTACGGCCGTACCAAGGCGGCGGGCGAGGCCCTCGCCCTGGCGGCGGGCGCGGTGGTGCTGCGGCCGCGGGCCGTCTACGGCCCCGGGGACACCCAGCTGCTGCCCCGGCTGCTGTCCCGGGTCCGGGCCGGGACCCTGCTGCTGCCGGGTCCGGACGTGCGGCTCAGCCTCACCGCGGTGGAGAACCTCGCCGACGCCTGCCTGGCGGCGGCGACCGCCGGCTGGCCCCCGGGCGCGTACAACGTGGCGGACGCGCGGCCCTACGACCGCGACGCGGCCGTGCGGGAGGTCCTGCGGGCCCACGGCGTACGGGCCCGGATCCGTCACCTGCCGCTGCCCTTGGCCCGTACGGCGGCCCGGCTCGCGGAGGCCCTGCCGACCGCCGAACCGCCCCTCAGCCGCTACGCGGTGGACCAGCTGGCGCACCCGGTGGTGCTGGACCTGACCCGGGCCCGCGCCCAGGGCTGGACCCCGCGCCGGACCCTCGCGGACTACGCGGCCGGGCTGGTGGCCGTCAGCCGCCGACGGCCGCCGGGGCCTGCGCGTTGACGATGAGGAGGTCGAGGAGCGCGAGCAGGGAGGCGCGGACGTCCGCGCGGGAGCGGGCGTCGAGCATCAGGACGGGCGTGTTCGGGTCGCGCAGGTGCAGGGCCGCCGCGATCTCCTCGGCGGTGTAAGGCTGTTCGCCGTGGAAGCAGTTCGCGCCGACCACGAACGGCAGTCCGCGGCTCTCGAAGAAGTCGACGGCCGGGAAGCTGCGGTCGAGGCGCCGGGTGTCGACCAGCACGATCGCCCCGAGCGCCCCGGCCAGCAGGTCGTCCCACATGAACCAGAAGCGCTCCTGGCCCGGTGTGCCGAACAGGTAGAGGACGACTCCGGCGTCGGTGAGGGTGATCCGGCCGAAGTCCATCGCCACGGTGGTGACCGTCTTGGACTCGATGCCGTCGAGGTCGTCGACGCCGACGCCCGCGGCCGTCAGCCGCTCCTCCGTGCGCAGCGGCTCGATCTCGGAGATCGTCTCCACCAGGGTGGTCTTGCCGACTCCGAACCCACCGGCGACGAGGATCTTCACCGGGGCCGGTTCCCGGGAGGCGGGCACGTCGTATACGGGCAGGCTATATCCGGGCAAGGCTGTCCCTGATTCTCATGAGCAGGTCGACGTCGGTGGTCTCGGCCGCCGCGAGCGGCGACCGGTGGTGGATCAGCCCGCGGTCGGCGAGTTCGCCGAGGAGCAGGGTCATCGGGGTGAGGCGGATGTGCATCCGCGCCGCTATCTCGGCGACCGCCCGCCCGCCCGGCTCCGCGCACATGGCGAGGATCTCCCGCCACTCCGTGGGCAGTCCGAGTCCGGCGAGCGCGTCCTCGGCCACCGCCGCCGTGATCGTGGTGTCCATGGTGAGGACGGTGTGCGCAGCGGCCGTACGCCCGTCGGTGAGGGCGTACAGCCGCGTCCGGCGCCGGCTCGCGGGCTGTGGCTCGTCCTGCGGCATTACGCGGTCGGCACCTGGCCGCGCTCGGGGGTGCCGAGCCACTCGCCGAGTGCCTGGGCGGTCCGGACGGCCTCGCCGCCCAGCTCCCCGAGCCTCGCCTTGCGGGAGGTCACCACGATGAGCGTGCTGCCCTCGCCGCAACCGACGATGCAGAGGTACCGGTCGTCCATCTCGACGAGCTGGCGGATGACGCGGCCGCCGTCGACCTCCCGGGAGATCGCCTTCATGGTGGCCGCGATGCCGGAGGCGGCGGCCGCCATGCGGTCGGCCTGGTCCTCGTCCAGCAGGTACGCGCTGAGTTTGATGCCGTCGTTGGACAGGAGCACCGCTCCCTGGATGCCGGCGATCCTGCTCAGGTTGTTGTCCAGGACGCTGTAGATCATTTCGTGTGCTGAGGTAGTCATGGCCGATCCCGTCGGAGCTCTTCTTCCACTGTCTGGGTCCCGCGTTCGTAGTCCGCCCAGGCGTCCGCCACCTCTTCCGGTGTCGCCGTGTCCTGCCGGACTGCCGTCTCCGGGGTGCGGGGCGCGCGCAGCTGCTCGGCGATGTGCGTTTGCGGGACGCGCTCGGGCAGCGCCGGCCGGGCGGGGGCGGCCGCGAGGGCCGGCCGGACGGCCGGCGCGGGGGCCGGGGCCTTCGTACGGCGGCTCGGCAGACCGGCGGCCGTGAGCGGGGCCGGCTCGGGCACCCGTTCCTCGGCGGTCCGCGGCGCCGGGACGGCGGCGGACGGTCGCGGGTCGGGTTCCGGCTCGGGCGAGAGGGCCACGGGTACGGGCCCGGTCGCGCGCGGGAGCTCGCGCGGTGCGTCCGCCACGGTCGCCGGGAGCGCCGGGGTCGTCGGGGTCCTCAGGGTCGTCGGGGTGGCCATCAGCAGCTCTCCGGGGACGACGACCACCGCCGAGGTCCCTCCGTACACCGACCGCCGCAGGGTGACGGTCGCCCGGAGCTGGTCGGCGAGGTGTCCGACCACGAAGAGGCCGAGCCGGTGCGCGTTCTGCGCCAGGACGGAGTACGGCGGGGCCTCGTGCAGGCGCCCGTTCATCTCCTCGTACCGCTCGGGGGACACCCGCGGACCGCGGTCCTCGATCTCGATCGACAGCCCGTCCGCGACCAGTTCGGCGCGGATGACCACCTTCGACCGGGGCGGGGAGAAACGGGTGGCGTTGTCCAGCAGCTCCGCGAGCAGATGGCTGATCTGGCTGATCGCCTGCGGTTCCACGCTTGTCTCGTCCAGGGCCTGCCGCTCGATGCGCCGGAAGTCCTCGACCTCCGCGGCGGCTTCGCGCAGCAGGTCGGCGATGCGCATGGGCTCGGTGTGCGGGTCGGGGACCTCGCCGCCGGCCAGGATGAGGAGGTTCTCGATCTGCCGCCGCATGCCCACCGTCAGCTGGTCGGCCCGCATCAACTGGGCGAGCAGTGCTTCGTCGTGGCCGAAGGTGTCCTGGAGGTCCTCGGTGAGGCTGAGCTGGCGGCTGACCAGGTTTCCGGTGCGCGAGGCGATGCCCGTGGCGAACATGCCGAAGCCGTGGCGCTCGGCCGCGAGCTGCCGGTGCCCGTCGACGGATACGGCGACGGTCCGGGCGAAGGCGTCGCTGATGCGTCCGACCTCGTCCCGGTCGCCGCGCACCGCGGGCAGGACGCCGTCGTCGACGGACTGCCCGCGCTGGAGCCGGGCGACGACGTCGGGGAGGGTCTCCTCGGCGACGGTCACCGTGCGCTCGTGCAGATCGCGCAGCCGGCGGAGCACCGAGCGCGTGGTGAACACCACGATCACCACGACGACCAGCAGCCCGCCGCCGCTCACCCCGATCAGCCAGGCGACCTCGGTCTCCAGCTCGGCGGCCTTGGCCTCGCCGCGCATGAGGACCTTCCGCGCGCGGTCGATGTTGAGCGTGGCCATCTGCACCGAGAAGTTCGCGTGCGCGGCCCGCCAGCCGCCGACCTCGGCGGGCAGCTTGACGCCGGAGTCGACGTCCGCGTGCTTGGAGATGATCGCGTTCTCGATGCGGAGCTTCGTCTGCCACTCCGAGGAGGCGACGATCCGCTCGTAGAACCGCAGGTCGCCTTCCGGCAGGTACGGCACGATCCAGGTCTCGTACAGGTGCCGGTGGGCTCCGACGGCACTGATGAACTGGTCGAAGCCGGCGGCGTTCAGCTGCCTCGACGGCCCGGCCAGGGACAGGAGGGTGTCCTCGCGGGCCACCATCTCGGTGGCCACGAGCATGGCCACCACGGGCCGGCTCTCCTGGACGATGTCGGCGTCGTCCGCGTGGCTGAACTCCCGCTGGTACGCCTGGATGACCGCGTCGATCACCCCGGTGTAGTAGGCGAGCGTGGCGTCGGCGCCGCCGGTGTGGGCGTCCGCGCGCTGGCGGTACGCGGCCAGCCCGTCGAGCCGTTGGGTCACTTCCTCGAACGATCCGTTCGAGGAGTCCGCCAGCCGACGGAATTCGGCCGCGCCCCGGTCCGTGGCCTCCCGCCGGTTCCGCAGCTCGTCCTCGGCCCCGGCGGCGCCCGCCCAGAGGGCGGCGGTCATCGTGCGCTCGGACTGCATGTCGACCATGAGCGTGTACAGCGGTGCGCCGACCTTCTCGGCGGCCGCGACATCGGCCCGCAGGTGCTCCGACTGCGTCAGCAACCGCTCGGCGGTCAGCGTCACTTGGGCGCCCATCGCCACGGTGGGGACCACTGCCAGCCAGACGAGCAGGGTGCGCAGGCGCACGACGCGCCGCCGGCGGGCCGGCGACTTCCCTCGTACGCCTTCGGGTTCTATGGGAGACATCGGACCTCGGGAACAGGGGCGGGAGGGGCAGCCCGACAGCCGGACCGGGCCCGATCATATCCAGCCACAATGAAGAAACAGATAGGTGTCTTCCGCGACCAAAGCGTGCTATCGGCGACGGATCATCGCAGGCGAGAGACAAGATCGGAACCCAACCGCGACGTCTCCGACACCGGGGCGGCGGGCCCTCCCGACCGGCAGGGGGTCGAAAGGGCCCGCGGCGCGCGGGTGTCGCGGCTCGTCAGCCGCTCAGGACCTGCCCCACCAGGACCGGCCCTGGGCGGTGCGGATGTCGGTCACGCTCGCCATGCCGTCGTCGTTCGACGGCCCGCTGTGGGGCTGCAGCCCCTTCAACCGGGCCCGCCACGGCCCGTCCGCGTACTCCAGCTGCACGAGGACCGGGCCCTCGGGCAGGGGCACGGCCTCCCGCCGCTTGCCGACTTCGCTGACGACGTTCTCTTCCTCCGGAAGCCCGGTGGGGTCGTCGTGCCCCGCCAGTTCATAGAAGTTGACCTTGAGGTAATCGTCGCCGCGGTACTGGATGACGAGGTCTGCCGTTCCGCCGGTGTGCAGCAGGACGTCGGGGCCGCCGCCCTCCAGCTCCTCCTCCGTGAGGTGCGTCGCCGCGGCCACCGGCAGTACCCGCAGCTGCCACGGGCCTTCCGCCTTCAGCTTCAGCCGCAGCCGCCCGCTCCCGGGGACTTGGGTGAGCACCCGGCCCCGGTAGTTCTCCTCACAGCTGCTGATGAGGTTGTCACCCTCCTTGTTGAACCGGGTGAGGGGCCACAGGCCCGTGTATCCGTCGCCCCGGATGGCGAGTTCGACGATGACCGGCCCGGGCGGCAGCCCGTCCACCGTGATCACGTCGTTGTCCCGGCCGGTCTGCGCGTACGGCTCGAAGACGCCACCGAACGACCAGTGCGGCGCGGGCACCTCCGGCGCGGGTTGCGGAGCCACCACCGCGGGCACCGGGACCGGAGCCGGAACCGGAGGGTAGACGGGGACCGGAGCCGGAACCGGAGGGTAGACCGGGACGGGAGCCTGAGCCGGGGCGAAGCCCGGAGGCGGGACCGGAGCCGGGGCCGGAGGCGGAGCGAAGACCGGAGCCGGAGCCGGGACCGGGCCGGGGGCCGGGGCGAAGGCCGGAGGCGGGGCCGGGGCCGGGGGCGGGGGCGGGGGCGGAGCGAACACCGGAGGCGGGACCGGAGCCGGGGCCGGGGCGAAGACCGGAGCCGAGACCGGGGCCGGGGCCGAGGGCGGAGCGAAGACCGGGGCGGGGACCTGGAACGGCACCGGGGCCGGGACCGGAGGCGGGGCCTGGACCGGAGGCGGGGCCTGGACCGGAGCCGGAACCGGAGCGGCAGTCGGAACCGGAGCGGCGGTCGGCGCCGGTCCCGCGTCCGCCACGTCCACTCCGTGGTCCGCCACCAGCCCCGCGAGGCCGTTCAGGTATCCCTGGCCCACCGCACGGAACTTCCAGCCCCCGGCCCGCCGGTACAGCTCCGCGAGGACCATCGCCGTCTCCCCGCCGGCGTCGGTCACGTCGTACCGCGCGACCGACGTACCGTCCGGCGCGAACGACTCCACGGACAGCCCGTGGACGTCCCGCATCGCGCCGCTCTCCGTCGACCCGACGACGACGACGCGGACGATCTCCCCCTCGATCGCGGTGAGCGCGGCCTCCAGCCACGCCGTGCCGTTGTCGTCCCCGAGCAGCCGCACCGCGCCCGACGGGTGGACCGGCGCACCGTGGAACACGATGTCCCCGTCCCCCCGGACCCTGCCCTGCTCCGTCAACAACAGCGCCGATACGTCCAGCCCGTTCCGCACGGCGACCCGCAGCGGCACGGTCGGAACGAAGGCATTGCCCCCCTTGAGCATCATGTCCCCTCCCCTGAATCGATCACTCGATGATCTTCGGCCTTCCCGGCCCGGGCGACAAGACGCGGGGGCAGGGCCGGAATCACCCCTTGCGTACCACGAGTAACGGCCTTTAAGGTCACCGGACTTGAAGAACGGGAGGAACCATGGAAAGCGACAAGGCACCAGAGGACGACACCCGAATCAAGCCAGAGATCAAAAAGGTGGCGGTCCGCGACGAGGACAGGAAGCGCGACCGGATCACCATCGACAAGCGACCGGCGTCGTCCTGACCGGGCGGGAGTCGGCGCCCGGCGTGGCAGTGCGGACGCCGGGCGCCGACGCCCCGTACCGGGCTGCCGTTCGGGCGACCCGCCAGGCGGGAAGGACCGCATGCGCGTTCATCTGGTGACCATGCCCTGGCAGCCGATCGACCTGCCCTCGCTCCAGATCGGCCTGCTGCACGCCCTGCTGACCCGCACCCGGCCCTCGGACGAGGTCCGCGAGTTCCACGGTTCGCTGCGCTGGGCGGAATTCCTGCTGGAGCGGACGGACGGACTGCTGCGCCCGGCCGACCACGCCGAGGTGGGCAGCGACTCGATCTTCGACGGGCTCGGCGACTGGGTCTTCTCGGGCGTGCTCTACGAGGACGCCGACTGGGGTGTCGCGCGGCTCGGTGCGTACGCGGAGCGGCGCGGGATCCCGGTGGACAAGGCGCGCGCCATGCGGGTCCACGCGGCGGAGTTCGTCTCCCGCAGTGCGTCGGAGATCCTCGCGGAGGACCCGGACGTCGTCGGGTTCACCAGCACGTTCATGCAGAACGTGTCCTCGCTCGCGCTCGCCGCCGAGCTCAAGCGCCGCCGCCCGGGCCTCACCGTGGTCTTCGGCGGCAGCAACTGCGACGGGCCGATGGGCCATGCCCTGCACCGCAACCACCCCTTCGTCGACCATGTGGTGCGGGGGGAGGGCGAGTACGCGTTCCCCGCCCTGCTGGCCCATCTGGACGCCGGGACCCCGCCCGTCGACGTACCGGGCCTGTGCTGGTGGGACGGCGGGACCTCGCGGGCGAACGAGGAGTCGCGCCGTACCGTGGCGCCGCGTGACATCGCCTCGCCCGACTACGACATCTGGCAGGCGGAGCTCGACGCCTCCCCGGTGGCCGAGTACGTACGCCCGAAACTGGTCGTGGAGGGCGCGCGCGGCTGCTGGTGGGGCGAGAAGCACCACTGCACGTTCTGCGGTCTCAACGGCTCGGCGATGGCGTTCCGCGCCAAGCCCGGCGAACAGTTGTGGGCCGAGGTCGACCGGCTCGTGCGGCGGCACCGGATCCTCGACATCGTCACGGTCGACAACATCATCGACATGGCGTACTTCACGGACTTCCTGCCGCTCGCCGCCGACAGCGGCTGGGACCTCCTGATGCATTACGAGGTGAAGTCCAACCTCACCACGGACCAACTGGCGCTCCTGGCCCGCTCGGGCGCGGTGCACATCCAGCCGGGGATCGAGAGCCTCAACAACCGCGTCCTCGACCTCATGGACAAGGGCGTCACCGGCTCCCGCAACGTCCGCACGCTCCGGGAATGCGCCGACCAGTCGCTCACCTGCACGTGGAACTACCTGTACGGGTTCCCGGGCGAGACGGCGGACGACTACGACGCGGTCGTCGACCAGTTCCCCGCGCTCGTCCACCTGCAGCCGCCGGGCGGCGCGTTCCGCATCCAACTGGAGCGGTTCAGCCCACACTTCGCCGATCCCGCCCTCGGTTTCGCCGAGCGGACCCCTGCCGAGATGTACGGCCACGTGTACGACCTCCCCGAGGAGGAACTGGCCGATCTGGTCTACCTCTTCGACACCCCGCCCCGCGGGATCGGCGGGAGCACGGAGCAGCGGCTCGCACGGGCCGTCGAGAACTGGCGCTCCGCGCACGCCGGTTCGACGCTGCTGATGGAATCCGGCACCGACGGGGACGATGAGCTGCTGGTGCACGACCGGCGCCGCGGATGGCCGGCCCGCACGCACCGGCTGACCGGCTGGGAGGCCTCCGCGTTCCGGCACCTCGGACACGGCCGCTCCGAGCCCGCCCTGCACCGGCTCCTCACCGAGGAGGGACATCCGGTCGCCCCGGGACGGCTCGCGGAGTGGCTCGGCGAGTGCGTGTCCCTGGGCCTGCTGTTCTCCGACGGACGGTCGTACGTGTCGCTGCCACTGCGGAACGCTCCGGTCCGCACCCTCACCGAGGACGCCGAGGCCGGGGCCGGGGCCGACGCCGAGGCGGTGACCATATGACCGGCGGGCAGCTCGTCATGGACGAGCCGCTGTCACTGGGCGCGGGCGGACGCGGCACGGCGGACGCCGTGCGTTTCCTGCGCGAGTGCCAGAGCGAGGCGCGCACGGTGCGCTGGGTCCCGGACACCGACGCCCTGCCCTTCGACACGGGGCTGCTGCACCACCTCCCGCCACCGGCTCCCCCGCCCGGCGCCCCGGTCGGGTCCGACGAGGCGGCCGTATGGCGGTCCCGGTACGCGTACGGCCTGCTCTACCACCGCCGCGGGCCGGATTTCGTGACGGTCATGGACCGCCGGGATCCCTCGGCCGCGGCCCGGTTCACCATCGACCAGCCCGTACTGCTCGCCGCTTTCCTCGCCGTGCAGGAACCCACGGCCCTCGGCGAGCTCGACGCGGCGCACCGCGAGGCCCTGTCCCTGCTGGCGGGCGAGCGTCTCGTCCTGGTCACGCAGGGATGGGCGGTGGCACTGCCGCCGCGCCTGCGCCGCTGGCCCGTCCCCTGCACGAGCGTCTGACCCGTGACCTCGTCGCCGCCCCGGCCCTCGTCCACGGCCGCCGACCCCGGTGTCACGCCGTGGGGTGTGCTGCGCCGGCACCGCCCGTTCCTGCTGCTCTGCGGCGAACAGGCGGCCAGTTCCGTCGGCCGGCAGATCACCGCGCTGGCACTGGCGCTGCTGGCCGTGACCCGGCTGGACGCGGGCCCGTTCGGGGCGTCGGTGCTGCTGGCCCTGACCTATCTCCCCGGCGCCGTGCTCAGCCCCCTCGCCGGTGTGCTCGCCGACCGGGCCCGGCTGCGCAGCCTGGCCGTCACGCTCACCTCGCTACAGGTGGTGGTCGTCGGCTCGGTCCCGCTCGCCGGGGCGCTCGGGAGCCTGCGCCTGTCGCACCTGTACGCGGTGGCCGCCCTGTCGGGCACGCTGACGTGGACGCTCTCGGTGGCACTGCAGGCGGCGCTGCCCCGGGTGGTCCGGCCCGAGCAGCTCCTGGCCGGCAACTCGGCTCTGACCGGCGCCCGCACGATGGGCCAGATCGGCGGGCCCGCCCTGGGCGGCGTCCTCGTCGGCTTCGCCGGGGCGGCCCCGGCCCTGCTGGCGGGCAGCGCCGCCTACGCCGTCGAGGCCCTGCTGCTGTTCGCCCTGCCCGCGTCGCTGAACCGACCGGCCGAGTCCACCGGACGCCGGGGCCCCCGGCTCGCCGCGCTCCGCGAGGGGCTCGCGGTGGTCCGGGCGGAACCGGTGCTGCGCCGGCAGGTGCTCGCGGGCGCCGGGTTCAACCTCGGCAGCGGCGCCGCGGACGCGCTCTTCGTCGTCTACGCCACCCGGGAACTCAACCTCCCCGCATGGCAGTTGGGGCTCGTCTACGCCTCGTTCAGCGTCGCCACCGTCGCCGGAGTCCTCTTCGCGGGCCGGTTCGCGACCTCCATGGAGCTGTACCGGGCGACACGGATCTGCGCGGTGGTGGCAGCCCTCGCGATCTTCCTGGTCCCGGCGGCCTCGCTGGGGCTCGCCTTCCCGGCGCTGCTCGCGTACCAACTGCTCTTCGGCATCACGGCGACGGTGTGGGCGATCTCCATGACGACCACCCAGCAACTGATCGCCCCGCCCCACCTCCAGGGCCGCGTCGCCGGTTTCGCCCAGGCGGCGCTCCTGACGACCGTCCCGGTCGGGGCCCTGTCCGGAGGCGCGCTGGCGGCCTGGCTGGGCAACGTCCCGGTCCTGACCGCCGCGGCGACGACGGCCCTCCTGGCCGCGTCCTGCTTCTGGCTGCCCCACCGCACCGCCACCACCGCACGACCGCCCGCCCCACGTTGACCGGCTCCCGACGGGCCTTGGGCCCGGCGGGAACCGGAACGGTTCAGCTCGCCCCGCCGCCCGGGGTCAGCCGCAGGGAGATCGAGTTGATGCAGTACCGCTGGTCCGTGGGGGTCGGGTAGCCCTCGCCCTCGAAGACGTGGCCCAAGTGCGAGCCGCACTTCGCGCAGCGGACCTCCGTGCGGACCATGCCGTGCGAGGTGTCGGCGATCAGCTCGACGGCCTCGGTGTCCTTCGGGTCGTAGAAGGACGGCCAGCCGCAGTGCGACTCGAACTTCTCCGTGGAACGGAACAGCTCGGAGCCGCAGCCGCGACAGGAGTAGACGCCCTCCGTCTTGGTGTCGGTGTACTCACCCCGGAAGGCCGGCTCGGTGCCCGCGAGTCGGAGCACCTGGTACTCGGACGGGGTCAGCTCGGCCTGCCACTGCTCGTCCGTCTTCTGGACCTCGTACGACATGACGTTCCCGCTCCCTCGGTTCCCTCAGTTCGACAGACGGGCGAGGATCTGGGGTCCCAGATCCGTGACGTCGCCCGCGCCCATCGTGAGAACGAGATCACCGGGCTTGGCCATTCCCGCGATGACGTCGGCGACGGCCTCCTTGGAGTGCTCGGCGGTGACGTCGGCCCCGGCGGCGCGGGCCGCGGCGATGATGATCTCGCTGGTGATGCCCGGGATCGGGTCTTCGCGGGCCGGGTAGATGTCCAGGACCACGGAGGCGTCGGCCAGGGAGAGGGACTGGCCCATCTCCTTGCCCAGTTCCTGGGTGCGGGAGAAGAGGTGGGGCTGGAAGACGACGAGGATCCGGGAGTCCCCGGCGGCGCCGCGGATGGCCTCCAGGTCGGCGGTCATCTCGGTCGGGTGGTGCGCGTACGAGTCGATGACCTGCACTCCGGCGGCCTCGCCCTTGAGCTGGAGGCGGCGCTTGACGCCGGTGTACTTGCCGAGCGCGGAGGCCAGGTTGTGCGCCGGGATGCCGAGGGCGACACCGGCGGCGAGGGCGGCCACCGCGTTGTGCGCGTAGTGGCGGCCGGGGACGGAGACGGTGAAGGTGAGCATGCGGCCGTCGATGACGACGGTGACCTCGCTGGTCAGACCACGCGGGGTGATCTTGGTGATGCGGACGTCGGCCTCGGGCTCCTCGCCGTACGTGACGACGTTCAGGCCCTCGCGGCCGGCGACGCGGCGGGCGATCTCGGCGGCGCCCTCCTGGCCGTGGGCGACGACCAGGGTGCCGCCCGGCACGACCTTGCCGACGAAGGTCTCGAAGGACTCGTGGATCTCGTCCATCGACGCGTAGTTCGCGTGGTGGTCGAGCTCCGCGTTGAGGATGATCGCGACCTGCGGGGTGTACTTGTGGAAGCTGCGGTCGCTCTCGTCCGCCTCGGCGACGAAGATGTCGCCCTCGCCGTGGTGGGCGTTGGAGCCGGGGGCGTCCAGGTCGCCGCCGATGGCGTACGAGGGGTCCAGGCCCAGGGCCGAGAGGGACACCGCCAGCATCGAGGTGGTGGTGGTCTTGCCGTGCGTACCGGCGACCGCGATCGGCCGCAGCCCGTCCATCAGGGCGGCGAGGGCGTCGGAGCGGTGCACGACGGGGATGCCGAGCTCGGCGGCGCGGGCCAGCTCCGGGTTGTCGGCGCGGATGGCGCTGGAGACGACCACGCAGGTGGAGTCGGGGTCCAGGTGACCGGCGGCGTGCCCGATGTGGACCGTGGCTCCGTGGGCGCGCAGCGCCTGGGCGGTCTCGGAGTCACGGGAGTCGCTGCCGGCCACCTTCGCGCCGCGCTGGGCGAGGATCTTCGCGATGCCGGACATGCCGGCGCCGCCGATGCCGATGAAGTGGGGCCGTTCCATGGCGGTCGGCAGGCCGGGCTTCATTCAGGTCGCTCCAGGATCGAGTGCGGTGTGCGTCGTACGTCCGCCCCAGCCTATTCGTTGTGGGCGAAGAGCTTGAGCACCGGAACGCCGACCTTGTGGCGGGCCCGGGAGGCCCAGTCCCGGTGGAAGAACTCCTCCACGAAGTGCGGGGCGGTCAGGACGATCACCTCGTCGGCGCCGGTCTCCTCGACGACGGACTTCAGCTTGTCGAGCGGATGGTCCTCGATGATCTGTCCGATGACGTTGGCGCCCTTCTTCCGCAGGGCCTCCATGGAGTACTCGAGTGCCTGCTCGGCGGGGCCCCGGGCGGCCGCGCCCTCGGGTTCGTCGCCCTCGTGAATGGCCTCGGGGAGCTCACCGAGCGCTACGTCGTCGATGGCCCGCAGCAGCCGGTCCTGGTCGCCGCGGGGTTGCATGAGGACGACGAAGGAGACCGAGTCGTCTCCGTGCAGGGTGGTGACGAAGTCCACGTCCACCGCGGTCAGGGGCTGCTCGATCATCAATACGCTCGTGAACACGGACGCCCTCTCCTTCATGGGCCGAGGCCGGCTGGCCGGCCCCCTGCGGAAACCATCCTGCCCCGCTCTCGCGCGGGGCCATGCGCAGATATATGTGCCCAGGTTCGTACCCTGCGGAAGCTAACCGGAACGAGAAATTCCGCCTTTGTCAGATCCGACGGTAACGCGTGAAGAGGAACCCGGCCTCTTCCAGCAGACAGGCGGGCGCGAGCCGGTGCGGAACCGTGACGGACGGTCCTCCGGCGATCCGCTGGGCGCCACCCGCCGTGAGCATCGGGGAGATCGTCAGGCACAGCTCGTCCAGGGCGTCGGCGGCCACGAACTGGCCCAGCAGCCGGGGACCGCCCTCCGTGAGCTGGCGGCGCAGCCCCCGCGCGGCGAGCTCCCGGACGACCCGGGCCGCGTCCACGCCCTCGCCTTCACCGGCCACCACGACCTCGGCCCCGGCCTTGAGGGCCTGCGCCACCCGCCCGGCGGGCGCGGCGGCGCCGGTGACCACCAGGGTGGGCACCAGGGGGGAGGTGAAGAGGGGGAGGGTGAAGTCCAGGTCCATGCTCGCGGTGACCACCGCGATGGCCGGGGCCGGGCCCTGGCCGGCGGCCGCGCGGCGGGCCGCGAAGGCCTCCCGGGCCCGGGCCGGACGGTAGCCCTCCTGGCGAACCGTTTCCGCTCCGACGACCACCACATCGGCCAGCGCCCGCAGGGTGCCGAAGATCCGCATGTCGGTCTCGTCGGAGATGGGCTGTGAGCGGCCCTCGTGCTGGGCCGCGCCGTCCAGGGTGGAGACCATGTTCGCCCGCAGCCAGTGGTCTCCGGGGCCGAGCGCGGGGTAGGCGTAGGCCTCCGCGAGCTCGTCCAGGGACCACTCCCGGTCGGCCGGGGCCTGGGGGGAAGCGGGTGTCTGATCGGTCACAGGGAACAGGCGTCGCATCGGTGCAGTCTGACACGCCCCGTAGAGTTAAGGGCTGTGCCGACATCACTCTCCGCCCCCGGTTCCGCCTCCGGCCGGCCCCCGATAGCCGACGCGGGCCCGCAGGCACTGTGCGCCCGCGAGCCGCGCGTGCCCGCCGAACGGCTGGTGGCCGAGATGGTCCCGCCGCCGCGTTTCGACTCGGTGCGCTTCGATACGTACAACCCGGACCCGACGCAGCCCAGCCAGTCCGAGGCCGTCACCGTGCTCAGCGGCTTCGCCGCGGGCCTCGGCGGGGCGCACGCGAGCGGCGCCGCGAAGAAGCGGTGGTTCTCCAAGAAGCCGGCCGCCCCCACCGCCCCGCGCGGGGTCTACCTCGACGGCGGCTACGGCGTCGGCAAGACCCACCTGCTGGCCTCGTTGTGGCACGCCACCCCGGCCGAACCCGCGCTCAAGGCCTTCGGCACCTTCGTGGAGCTGACGAACCTGGTCGGCGCGCTCGGCTTCCAGCAGACCGTGCAGACCCTGGGCGGGCACCGCCTCCTGTGCATCGACGAGTTCGAGCTGGACGACCCGGGCGACACCGTCCTGGTGTCCTCCCTGCTCAGCCGCCTCGTCGAGCAGGGCGTGGCACTGGCCGCGACCTCCAACACCCTGCCCGGCAAGCTCGGCGAGGGCCGCTTCGCCGCCGTCGACTTCCTGCGGGAGATCCAGGGCCTGTCGGCGCACTTCCGGCCGCTGCGCATCGACGGCCAGGACTACCGCCACCGCGGCCTGCCGGAGGCCCCGGCGCCGTTCTCCGACGAGCAGGTCGCCAAGGCCGCGTACGCGACCCCGGGCGCGAGCCTGGACGACTTCCCCCACCTCCTGGACCACCTCGCCAAGGTCCACCCGAGCCGCTACGGCGCGCTGACCGACGGGATCACGGCGGTCTGCCTGACCGACGTGGGCGCGGTGCCGGACCAGTCGACCGCGCTGCGGCTGGTGGTCCTGGCCGACCGGCTGTACGACCGCGAGATACCCGTGCTCGCCTCGGGGGTCCCCTTCGATCACCTGTTCAGTGAAGAGATGCTGAACGGCGGATACCGCAAGAAGTACTTCCGCGCCATCTCGCGGCTCACCGCGCTGGCACGCGACGCGAAGCCCCTGGTGTCCCAGTAGGTTTGGCAACGCCGGGCCCTTCCGGGGGCCCGGCCGTTTCCGCTTCTACGAAGGGATCCACCATGGCCGCCACACGCAACGCCCATGCCGTCTGGGAGGGCGACCTGCTCACGGGCAAGGGCGTCGTCACCCTCGACTCCTCCGGCCTCGGCAGCTACCCGGTCTCCTGGCCCGCGCGCACCGACGAGGCCGCGAACGGGCGGACCAGCCCGGAGGAGCTCATCGCCGCCGCGCACTCCAGCTGCTACAACATGGCCTTCTCGAACATCCTGGCGAAGGCGGGCAACCCCCCGGCCAAGCTGACCACTTCGGCCGCCGTCACCTTCGTGCCGGGCCAGGGCATCACCGGCATCCACCTCACCACCGAGGGCGAGGTGCCGGGCCTCGACAACGAAGCCTTCGTCGCCGCGGCCGAGGACGCCAAGAAGAACTGCCCGGTCAGCCAGGCCCTGACCGGCACCACGATCACCCTGAGCGCCAAGCTCGTCTGACGCGCTCCCCGCTCCCGGCTCCTCCCGCCCGTCGCCGGCGCCCGTGCTCCGGCGGCGGGCGTTCCGGCAGGGCCGGAGGTGTCACCCGCCGCGGGGTGTCACCCGCCGGGGGCGGGGCCGCTGCGGAAGCAGAGCACGCCGCCCGTCAGTCGCGAACCGTCGGCCACGGGGATCGCGGACACGTCCTGCTCCCATGCGGTGCCGCGGAGCGAGGCGGTGAGCCCGACGATCGCCCGGTAGATCCACCAGTGCAGCTCCAGCTGTGCGCGTATGCCGTTGACCAGCGCGAAGGTGGCGGGGTACTCCCTGAGGACGAGGACGGCGCCGGGGTCCATCGTGGAGATGAGCCGGGCGAAGAGCCGCGTCACCTCCGGGATGACGGAAGCGCTGTCGCCGCTGGCATGGAAGTTCCGCCAGAGGAGGGCCGATTCCTCGGCCCTGCCGAAGGAGAGCCGGTACCCGTGGCTGTCCCAGACGCCGATGATCAGATCGTCCAGTACGTGGTTCCCGATCACGAAGTCGTACCCGGCCCAGGAATGCTCCGGACTGAACAGGTCGAGTTCCAGCAGCCGCAGGGCCACCTTCCCGCCGACGGACCGGGGAGCCGCCCACGAGGTGTCCCTGTCGATCCGGGTCAGCCGGCACGCGACGCCGCTTCCGCACAGCGCGAAGGGAATGGTCCGGGAGAAGCCCGGAAGCAGCTCGAGCAGGCTGCTGCCGGGGCGCAGGCCGGTCTCTTCGAGGATCCGCCGCCACACGTAGCTGTCCTGGACCAGCTTCAGGTCCACGGGCGGGTCCACACCGCGCGAACGCCTCATCCAGTGGCGCCGGTCCATGCCGGGGAGATGGGGGTGGAGCAGGGCGGCGTGCTCGGCAAGGCCGCCCGCCCCGTCCGCGGGCGCGCCCTCGGGTTGCCGGCCGTACGAGAACAGCCGGTCCCGCACCACCTCGTCCAGAGTCCGCCCGCCGAGCCACGGGCCGAGCCGGTCCTCGTCAGCGCGGGCGGTCGACGATGCCGAGGACGGCTTCCCGTCCGGCATCGAGCGAGCCGACCCTGATGATCCGCCGGTCTTCTCCCGGCTCTGCTCCGCGGCGGGCACTGTAACGCGATCCTCCCTCCAGCAGTACGACGCTCCTGAGCCCCGCGGCCAACGCCGCGACCGCGTCGGTCTGGGCCTGGTCACCGACGTGCAGTGCGTGCGAGGGGTCGAGTCCGAGGTCCCGCAGCGCGAGCGCGAACATCTCCGGGCTCGGCTTGGGCCGGTATCCGTCACCCGAGAAGTAGCACGTGCGGAAGTAGGGCAGCAGGGCCTGCCGGTCGAGGGCGCCGGTGACCGCGTCCGTAGAGGTCCATCCCGTGTTGGACACCACGCACATGACCAGCCCCGCGGAGCGGAGGTCCCGCAGCATCTCGTGGGCACCGGGGACGACTTCGGGGGGCACGTGCCGGATCGCGTCGTCCACCGCGGCCAGCGTGCGGGCGACGAGTTCCTCGTGGCGCGCGGCGGTGCCGGGACCGGCCAGGGCGTCGAGGACGGACCCCAGGCGCATCGCGGGCGTCACCACCGTGCGTCCGTCGCGGATCCTCGCGGAGAACTCCTCGCCTTCCCCGCGCACGGCCCGCTCGACCGGCTCGCGTTCCACGCGCAGACCGGCGGACACCAGCTCCGCGATGCGCGCGTCGATCTCCTCGCTCAGCTCCACGGCATCCTGCAGGAGGGTGTCCCAGCAGTCGAAGAAAACGGCTTTGATGCTCATGCACTCCGGTCCGTCTGCTCGAGCAGGGTCTGGATGACGGTCTCGGTGCGGTCTCCCGCCGTCCTGACACCGGCTCTCAGGTGCGTGCCGATGTCGGTCAGGTAGGCACGGTACGCATCGAAGTCCGCATCGATGCGGAAACTGGGGAGTTCCTGCGAATCCAGTCCGGCGCAGAAGGAATTGACGTACATCGCACCGTCGTAGACACCAATGGAGTGCGTCAGCAGCAGCGGGGTCTGGGTGACGCTCAGCCGGGACCTCTGGTCGTCACCGAGGCTCTGCGCGAACTCCCTCCAGCGGGCGACGGCGAGCGGGAACTCCTCCCGGACATAGGACTTGTGCCGGTCGTAGTGACCGTTCTCCACCGACTCGTTCGACGGCAGCAGGACATCGACCGTGGTACCGGAGGCGAGCGCCTCGCGGAGCTGGTTGGAGCACAGGTGCACCAGGTACCTCAGCGAGATGCCGGAGACGAAGACGGACTCCTGCGCGTCCTCCACCAGGCTCCGCAGATCCAGGCCGGCCCGGTGGCGCTCCTGCACGTTGTTCCAGAAGGCGACGGTGGAGAAGGGATTGCGGCCTCTGCTGCGGGCGGTGAGGCTGTCGGAGATCCTCCGGCAGGCCGTGGCGACGCTCGCGACGAGGTTCCCGTCCTGCCGCTGCGCGTAACCGAGCAGGGAGACGCCCGAGATGTCGCTCGGCAGGCCGGTGTCCTTGCCCTGCGGGGTGACCATGAAGACCTTGTTGCGGCCGAGCTTGCCGACCAGCAGGCCCATCTCGAAGATCACGTTGTCGCGCGGCACGGACGAACTGGTTCCGCGCATCACCCGCAGGTCGTCCGGCGACAGGACGGCCACCGCGTAGTCCGTGCTGGTGACGATGCGCTCCAGGCTCTCCACGAACGTCTCGCTCGGCTTGAACATGTCGTGGGTCCACAGACTCGGCTCGGTCGTCCGCTCCAACTGCGAGAAAATGGCCTCGGCGTAGGGAAGCCCCTCCGACGACGACGCGATGAACAGTCGTGGTTTGCGCACGATCCCGCCCCCTTGTGACGATCCCCATCCCCATCCCCGCCCCGCACACAACAGCAGGGATCCCCACCGGGCACCGAACGGCAAACCTCGGCGCCCCGGCCGGTCCCGCGCCGGTCCCCCGCCACCACCCGGGTGACCCGACCGCCCCCCGCCTCGCGGCGGCGGCCCCGTCAACGGGCTGCATGGTAGGACGAATCGGTCACATGTCACGTGCCACCGCCGGGAGTTGCCGATGTCCGTCACCCGACGCAGCCTGCTCGCCGCCGGCTCGATCGCCTTCGGCGGGGCGCTCGGAGCCCTGTTCGCCGGCTCCCCCGGTTCCGCCCGGGCCGCGAAGCGGGGGTACGGGCCGCTGCTGCCCGATCCGCGCGGGCTCCTCGACCTGCCGGCCGGCTTCTCGTACCGGGTGCTCTCCCGCGCGGGCGACCCGCTGCGCTCCGGCGAGGGCGCCGTCCCCGCCAACTGCGACGGCATGGCCGCCTTCGGCGCCGGTGGCGGACGCGTGCGGCTGGTGCGCAACCACGAGAACCGGGCCACCGCCGCGCTGCGGGTGCCCGCCGTTCCGGGGCTGACGTACGACCCCCGGGCGCTCGGCGGCTGCACGGTCCTGGAGCTCGGCCCGGATGGACGGGTCACCGCCGAGCGGGTCGCCCTCGCCGGCACCGCCGTCAACTGCGCGGGCGGCCGCACCCCCTGGAACACCTGGCTGAGCTGCGAGGAGACCGAGGACCGGGCGGGCACCGCCGGGTACGCGCGGGACCACGGGTACGTCTTCGAGGTGGACCCCGCCGACCCGTACCGCTCGGGAGCCGTACCGCTCACCGCGCTGGGCCGCTTCGCGCACGAGGCCGTCGCCGTGGACCCGTACCGGGGGGTGGTCTACGAGACCGAGGACGCCTTCGTCCGGCCGTTCGGACTGTTCTACCGCTTCCTGCCGTCGGTGCCGCTCGGGGGGCTCGGCTCGCTGCGGGCGGGGGGCCGGCTGGAGGCGCTGCGCGTGCCGGGGCTGGCGGACCTGTCGGTGGTGGACGAGCCCGGGGCGGAGTTCCCCGTGGAGTGGGTGCCGGTCCCGGACCCCTCGGCGGCCGGTACCCCGATCCGGCACCAGGACTTCGGGCCGGGCGGGATCACCCACGCGCAGAAGCTGGAGGGCTGTTACTGGGGCGGCAGCGCCGGCGGGGGGATCTACTTCGTGTCCAGCTTCGCGCGCCGCGGCGAGGGTGCGGCGGCCGACCACCACGGCCAGGTGTGGTTCTACGACCCGCTGCGCGGCAGGCTCCGGCTGGACGTGCGGTTCGGGCCGGCCGCGGACGTGGCGCTGCCCGGGGACTCCCCGGACAACATCTGCCTCGCCCCGGACGGCGGCCTGATGGTGTGCGAGGACGGCGGCGGGGTGCAGTACGTCTTCGGCGTGACGGTGGACGGCGAGGTCTACCCGGTGGCCCGCAACGCGGACGACGTCGGACGGCCGGGCGCGGCGGAGTTCGGGGAGTTCGCCGGGGTCACGTTCTCCCCCGACGGGCGGACGATGTACGTCAACGCGTACGCGCCGGGGACGACGTTCGCGGTCACGGGGCCGTGGCAACGCCGTTGACCTCGCGATCCGGTCCGATTTACTGCAAGATCGGACGGAATCAACGGGATTGGGGCAACAGCGGTGGCCAAGGGCAAGCACAAGGAGCGCACGGAGTCGGCCGACGGGCCCGCGGGCCCGAAGAAGACGAAGGCGGGCGGTACGGCGGGCACGAAGAAGGACGAGTCCGGGCCGGAGGGCGAGCGCAAGGCGGGCCGGGACGGCGGCGGGAGGAAGGGTGCGGCACCCGCGGCGGCCGGGGCACCCGCGGCGGCCGCAGCGGCCAAGGGCGGGGGCGGGGTGGTCTCCGTGCGGGAGGCGCTGCGGGCTCCCCTCGGGACGGGGATCGATCTGGCCGGCTTCGATCCCGGCGCGATCCCCCTCGGCCCGGCCGACAAGGCGGCCGGACTGGCGGCCACCGCCCAGCTGGCCGGGCGGCTGGCCTCACTCCAGGAGCGGCTCTACGCGGCGAGCACCGCCGGCGACCGGCGCCGTGTCCTGCTGGTGCTCCAAGGCATGGACACCAGCGGCAAGGGCGGCACCGTCAAGCACGTCATCGGCCTGTTCAACCCCTCCGGCTGCCGCATCCGGGCCTTCAAGGCACCCACGCCCGAGGAACAACGACACCCCTTCCTCTGGCGCATCAAGAAGGCGCTCCCCCAGCCGGGCGAGATCGGCATCTTCGACCGTTCGCACTACGAGGACGTCCTCATCGCCCGCGTCCGCGAACTGGTGCCGAGCAGTCAGGTCGGCCGCCGGTACGCCCAGATCAACCGCTTCGAGGAGGCCCTCGCCGAGGACGGCGTCACCCTCGTGAAGGTCTTCCTCCACATCGGTTACGAGGAGCAGCGCAAGCGGCTCCTGGAGCGGCTCGACAACCCGGACAAGCACTGGAAGTTCAACCCCGGCGACATCGAGGAGCGCGGCGCGTGGCCCGCCTACCAGACGGCGTACGAGCTGGCGCTGGAGCGGTGCGCCGGCGAGGCCGCGCCCTGGTACATCGTCCCCGCGGACCGCAAGTGGTACCGCAACTGGGCGATCAGCAAGCTGCTGCTGGAGCATTTGGAGGACATCGGTCCGCAGTACCCGAAGGGTGACTTCGACGTGGAGGAGTGCCGCAAACGGCTACTCACCACATAGTCATATATTTTGCCTGCGTGACCATTTCTGTACGCAAAGCGGCGGCCGTGGCCGCCCTCGGTGCCGCCCTCGGTGTCTGCCTTTCGGGTTGCGGCGGCGGGGGCGGCACCGGCACCCCGGGCGCCGGCCCCGAGGCCCGCCTGGGCAGCCCCGCGGCGTCCGCCGCGTCCGCCGCCCCGGGCTCGGCCCCTCCGCCTCCCCCTCTTCCTCC
The DNA here is from genome assembly GCF_036237315.1 of Streptomyces sp. NBC_01351. Taxonomy (GTDB): domain Bacteria; phylum Actinomycetota; class Actinomycetes; order Streptomycetales; family Streptomycetaceae; genus Streptomyces. Next base: position 1,971,987 of record NZ_CP108356.1, read on the forward strand.
GCCTCCCCCCAGCCCGGCGCCCCCGCCAAGCCCCCCACCATGGCACCCGGCCCGAACGGCCTGACCCCGGTGTTCGAACGGGCCCGGCAGCAGAGCGAGAAGACCGTCGCGCTGACCTTCGACGCCGACATGACCTCCGACCAGGGGCCGCGCGCCGCCGCCGGGGAGCGCTTCGACAACCCGCAGCTGATCTCGACCCTGCGCACCCTCCAGGTGCCGTCGACGATCTTCATGACGGGCCGCTGGGCCGAGGAGTACCCGGACCAGACGAAGTCCATCGGCACGGACCCGAACTTCGAGATCGCGAACCACTCCTACAGCCACCACGCCTTCACGTCCCCTTGCTACGGGCTGCCCGCGCTCGACGGCGCCGCCGCCCGGGCCGACGTGGACCGGGCCTTCGACGCCTTCCGCAAGGCGGGCGCGGTCAACAGCGTCCCGTACTTCCGCTTCCCCGGCGGCTGCTACGACGACGACGCGCTGCGGGCCCTGTCCACGGCGAAGGTCACGGCCGTCCAGTGGGACGTGGTCAGCGGGGACGCCTTCGCGAAGGACCCCGACGCGGTGGCCGAGCAGGTGCTCGCCGGGGTGAAGCCGGGCTCGGTGGTGGTCATGCACTGCACGCGCAGCGCGGCCCCGGTCACCGAGGAGGCCATCCGGAAGATCGTCCCGGAGCTGCGCAAGCGCGGCTACCGGTTCGTGAAGGTGTCCGAGCTGATGGGCACGTAGCCCGCGACTAACCGGAGCAGGCGGTGCGCTGCGCCTCCTGCCATTCGCACACCGGGCACAGCACCACGCCCGGGGTCGCGACCCCGTACTCGGTGGGCTTGCCGCACTGTAGGCAGTCCGCGTAGGGCGGCCCCTCGGCACGGGCCGGGGCCGCCGGGGCGGGGCAGTACGACTCGCTCGCGTCCTGCTCGTCCAACTGGTCCATGTGTACGAGCCTACTCAGCCCCGCCGCGCGGCGACGAGGCACGCCGCCGCGCCCGCGCCGCCCGCCAGCAGCAGCGCGCCCGCCAGCGCCGGCAGGGGCAGCGGTACGTGGCCCGAGCGCGCCGCGGTGACCAGCGCGGACACCGCGCCGCGGGCCGGGGAGCCCGCGAGGACCCAGGCGAGCAGCGAGCCGATGCCCCCGGCGAGCACCGCGTAGCCGCGCCGCCGGACCAGCGGCCGGCTGCACAGGGCCCCGACGGCCGCGCCGGTCAGCGCGCAGGCCGCCACCGCGAGCGCCCCGGCGAGGGCGACGAGGGTGACGGCGCGGTCCAGCTCGGTCCGGGCGGGGGCGTCGAGCCCGCTCCAGGCTCCCCCAGCTACCGCTGGGAGGTGCCCCCAGCCGTGCGGCGCGGGCGCCCGCTGATGCGTCCCTCGGTCGGCCTGTCGATCCCGGCGACGATGCGCAGCAGGGTGGACTTGCCTCCGCCGTTGCCGCCTTCGACCCGGACGAGGGCGCCGGGCGGCAGCTCCAGGCAGACCCCGCGCAGCACCCAGGGCCGGCGGCGCCCGTAGCGCCGGCCCACGGTGGCGAGTTTCATCGCGGTGGGGTTCAGTGCGCGGCCGCCGACTCGGTGAGCTCGCTCGGGCGGACGATGACGAAGCCCTCGCCGCTCAGCTTCAGCTGGACGGCCTCGCCGGAGCCGCCGCGGATCATCGAGCCGACCGACTGGGATCGGTGCAGCCCGGTGTCGAGCCGGGCGCTCCAGCCGACCACCGCGTCCGTGTCCACGTACACCGGGGCCTGGGGGGTGACCGGGATGATGATCGGGTGGCCGTCGCAGACCACGGCGAGCATTCCGGTGCCGGTGAAGAGGCTGTTGAAGAGGCCGCCGCCGGTCATGCCGGCGCCCTTCAGCATCTTGATCTCGTAGGAGAGGGTCGGGTCGAAGCAGAGCACGTTGCGGCCGTTGACGGTCAGGGCGTCGCCGGGCTCGAACTCGATGATGAAGCAGTGGCCGGCCTGGTGCGCGAACCAGGCCTCGCCCTGGCCGCGTACGGACATCAGCGCCAGGCCCTCCCCGGTGACGGCGCGCTTGAGCATGCCGCCGATGCCCTGCCCCTTGCGTTCGAACTGGAGGTTGCCGCGGAAGGCGACCATCGAGCCCTGGCGGGCCAGCATTTCACCGTTGACGGTGTACTTCACCGACTTCGCGTTCTGCAGGATCATGCCGGGCGCGGCAGCCGGCCCGGCCAGGTTCTCGGAGGCGAAAAGGTCACTCTTCATGCCCTCGATCCTCACCCGGCCCAGACCCCCTCGGCATCATCCTGCAGAGGGAGCCTGGCATGCTTGGCAGGATGAGCAGCCAGCACGCGAACGACACTTCAGAGGTACCCGCGGCCGTCCCGGCGGTGGGGGCGGACAGCCCGTTCCGGCAGGAGCACGTCCTGCGCGACGAGGCCCCGCAGTTCGTCCTCCCGCTGGTGGTGCGGATCGAGAAGGCCGAGCCGCCCGCCCGGACGGACGCCCTGGAGACGGCGGCCCGCGCGGTGCTGGTCCTGCTGAGCGACGAGCGGGCGCGGGGCGAGGGCGAGTGGGCCGAGGCCGTGCGGGACTGGCAGGACGCCCGCATCCGCAAGGTGGTCCGGCGGGCGCGCGGGGCGGAGTGGCGCAAGGCCGAGACCCTGCCGGGGGTCACGGTGCACGGTGACGCCTCGCAGGTGCGGGTCTTCCCTCCGGTACCGCTCGACGGCTGGCCGAAGGAACTGGCCAAGCTCCAGGTGTCGGGCACCGACCTCGACGACCCCGAGCCGGTCGGCCCGGACACCGAGCCCGGAGTGCCCGTGCTGTGGCTCAATCCCGACCTCGACATGTCGGCCGGCAAGGCGATGGCCCAGGCCGGGCACGGCGCGCAGCTGGCGTGGTGGGAGCTGACGCGGGCCGAGCGGGGGCTGTGGCAGGCGTCCGGTTTCCGCCTGGCGGTGCGGACGGCCCCGCGCGAGCGGTGGGCGGAGCTGAGCGGGAGCGGGCTGCCCGTGGTCCGGGACGCCGGTTTCACGGAGATCGCGCCCGGCTCCTGCACGGTGGTCGCGGACCATCCGGCGCTCCGGTCCCGCCTGTAGCGCGTCGCGGGCCGGGGAACCTCAAATGTTGCTCTGAACGTCCCTCCCGGCGGGTTGGCCCGGCTCCGGCGGGGCCATCACCCGTGTGAACGGGGACATCGGCACACGGCCGGACCGAAGGGGGCGGGGGACATGAAGCCCATGGAACAGTTGGGGGTCGGCATCGGCTGGCGGCCGGAGATCGCGGACGCCGTCGAGCGACTGCCCGGCCTGGACTGGGTCGAGGTGGTGGCCGAGAACATCTGCGCGGACCACCTGCCCGATTCCCTGGTACGGCTGCGCGAGCGCGGCGTCCGCGTCGTGCCGCACGGGGTCTCGCTCGGCATCGGCGGCGCCGACCGGCCCGACCCGGCGAAGCTCGCGGCGCTCGCCGAGCGGGCGGTGGCGCTGGGGACGCCGCTGATCACCGAGCACATCGCCTTCGTACGGACCTCCTCGCCCGCGCTGGAGGCCGGCCACCTGCTGCCGGTGCCGCGCACGCGCGACGCGTTGGACGTGCTGTGCGAGAACGTACGGATCGCGCAGGACGCCCTGCCGGTGCCGCTGGCGCTGGAGAACATCGCCGCGCTGATCTCCTGGCCGGACGAGGAGCTGACCGAGGGGCAGTTCCTGACGGAGCTGGTCGAGCGGACCGGCGTCCGGCTGCTGATCGACGTGGCCAACCTGCACACCAACCGCGTCAACCGGGGCGAGGACCCGGCCGCCGTGCTCGACGCGATCCCGCTGGAGGCGCTGGCGTACGTGCACGTGGCGGGCGGCGTGGAGAAGGGCGGCGTGTGGCACGACACCCACGCGCACCCGGTACCGCCCGTGGTGCTCGACCTGCTGGCCGGGCTCCGCGACCGGGTGGACCCGCCGGGGGTGCTCCTGGAACGGGACGACGACTTCCCGCCGGAGCCGGAACTCGCCGCCGAACTGACCGCGATCCGCGCGGTGCTGGTGGCTCCGCCGGGGCCGGGGGCGCGCCGGGGCGTCTCCTCGGGCGCCGAACGTGTCGGGGGGTCGGAGGGCCGGGCGGAGGGTGCGTTCGGCGCCCTGCGGGGACGCCCCGGCACACCCCCGTCCCCGGCGGAACCGGGCGTCGCGGACCCCACCGGGCCGCGCCCCGTCTCCGAGGCCGCCCGGACCCGGGTGGGGCTCGGGCAGGCCGCGCTGCTGTCGGCGCTGGTGGCCGGGACGCCCGTGCCCGAGGGGTTCGACCTGCCGCGGATCCGGGTGCAGGCCCGGGCCCTGGCCGCCAAGCGGGCCGGGGTGGTGGCCAAGGTGGCGCCCGAACTGCCGGGCATCCTCGGCGGCTCCGACCCGTACCGCCAGGCCTTCCTCTCGTACGCCAAGGGCCGGCCGATGACCGGCGGCTACCGCCGCGACGCGCTCGACTTCGCCGAGCACCTGCTGATCCGGGACCTGCCGGCCGACCCGGCCGCCCGCCGCCGGCTCACCGCCTGGTGGCGGGAGCGGGCCGGGGTCAGGCCGCCCCGCCGGATCGTGCGCTGGGCCCGGACGCTCGTGGGGAGGGCGGCATGAGCTTCCTCGGCTTCCTCGCACTCGCGGTCTGGACCGCCGTCGTCGTCTCCTCCGTCCTGCTGCTGCGCGGCCTGCGCCGCTCCCGGCCGCCGTCCGCGGGGGCGGCCGCCGGGGTGCACGACCTGTCGGAGGCGGCGTTCCTGGCGGGCGGGCCCGCCAACGTCGTTGACGCCGCACTCGCCACGATGCTCACGGACCAGCGCCTCGTCGGCGGCGGCCCCGGCATCATCCAGGTGTGGCCGGGGGCCCGGGGGAGCGACCCCGCCGAGCGGGCCGTCCTCCAGGCGCACGCGGCGGCGCCCTCGGGGTGGCTGTACCAGGTGCGGTACGCCGCCATGCGCGACCCGGCCGTCCAGGAGATCGGCGACTCCCTCTCCGCCCGCGGGCTGCTCTCCCCTCCCGGATCCGGCGCGACCTGGCGGCGCTGGGGGGTGACCCAGGCCGTGGTGTGCGCGGTCCTCCTCCCGCTGTCGCTGCCGCTGACCTTCCTGGGGCTGGCCCTCGATCCCGACGCCCCGGCGCCGTTCATCGCGCTGGTGCTGCCCGTGGTGCTGGCCGGACTGGTCGTGGGCGTGGTCTGCGCGGCCCGGGCCAAGAGCCGGCTCACCCCGGCGGGGACGCGGGCGCTGTTCGCGATGCGTCGCGCGTACATGCAGGACCAGAGCCCGTACGTGCGGACTGCCCTGTACGGGCTGCGCGGGCTGCGGGACCCCTACCTGCGGCAGCAGCTGATCCCGGCCGCCCGCGGCACCCGGCTGGCCGCGGCCCAGTCGCGGACCCGGCCGTACAGCCCGGACGGTTCCTCCTGGTCCTCCGCCGAGGCCGTCCCGATCGTCTGGTGCGCGGGGAGCGACGGCGGCGGGGGCCGAGGCGGATCGAGCTGTGGATCGGGCTGCGGATCGGGATCCGGCTGCGGCTCCTCGGGCAGCGGGTCCAGTTGTGGCGGTGGCAGCAGCGGCGGAGGCAGCAGTTCGAGTTGCAGTAGTTCGTCCGGATCCAGCTGCTCCAGCAGCTCAAGCAGCTCCTGACGCCCCATCACGGTCGGATCACAAAGCTGGTCGCGCTGGACCGGGAGCGCGGCGGAGCGGAGTCGCTGACCGCGGTGGCCGTACGGGGCGTGCGCGCGGTCGGCGATCCCGGGCTGCGGGCGGCCCTCGGGTACGGCAACCGGGGGCGGATCCCGAGGCAACGGGGCCAATGAGGCCGACACCGCCCGCCGATCCTTTACACGGGCACCGCCCGGCCCTTTAGTCGCCTCATCGGATGACCCGAAGGGCCGACCCCCATGCGCCACACCGCTGCCGCGGCGGCACTCACCCTCTCCGCCGCCCTCTGTGTCCCCACGGCCGCCGCGGCCCGTTCGGGGCCCGAGTCGGCGAGCGCCCATCTCGCCGCCGCCCGCCTCACGGCCGAGTCGGCCGGGGCCGAGCTGGTGGCCCGCCGCGCCGCCGCAGCAGCCGGCACGGCCGGTGCCCGGTCCGGGGCCGGGGCAGGGGCCGGGGCAGGGGCAGGGGCCGGGGCAGGGAGCGGGGCCGGGGCAGGGGCAGGGGCCGGGGCCGGGGCAGGGAGCGGGGCAGGGAGCGGGGCCGGGCAGCCGGCCGGGGCCGACTCGGCCCGCGAGCGGCCCGCCGCAGGCGAACAGGCCGGGCTGGACTTCGGGGCGTGTCCGCAGGACGAAGGGCTGCCCGGGCACGTGCAGTGCGCCGCACTCCGCGTGCCGCTCGACTACGCGCGGCCCGACGGGCCTCAGATCCGCCTCACCGTCAGCCGGGTGCCGGCGACCGGGGAGCACGGCGCGCGCCGGCAGGGGGCGCTCGTGAACAACCCCGGCGGGCCCGGGGCCTCCGGGATGCACTTCCCGCTCGCCGCCGGGCTCCCCGAGTGGCGGCGCGTCGCCGCCGCCTACGACTTCGTCGGGTACGCCCCGCGCGGCGTCGGCCGCTCCGCCCCGCTGTCCTGCCAGGACCCCGGCGCGCGCAAGGGCCCGACCCAGGTCCCGGCCGACCCCTCCCCCGGGTACAAGCGGCAACGCGTCGCCGCGGCCCAGGAGTACTCCCGCGGCTGCGCCCGGCGGGCCGGCGCCGCGCTGCCGTACTACACGACGCTGAACAACGCCCGCGATCTGCACGTGCTGCGCGCCGCCCTCGGCGAGCGGCGGCTGACCTTCATGGGCGGCTCCTACGGCACGTACCTCGGCGCCGTCTACGCCACGCTCCACCCGGGGCACGTCCGCCGCATGGTGCTCGACTCGGCGGTCGATCCCGATCCGGGACGGGTCTGGTACCGCGCCCAACTCGGCCAGGCCGCCGCCTTCGAGCGCCGCTGGTACGACTTCCGCTCCTGGGTCGCCCGCCACCACCGCACCTACCGCCTCGGCGAAACCCCCGCCGCCGTGCAGGCCTCCTACGAGCGCGTCCGGGCCGCGCTGGCCCGTACCCCCGCCGCCGCAACCGTCGGCACCGGGGAGCTCCAGGCCGCGTACCTGCAGGCCGCGTACTACGACGACGTGTGGCCGGACCGGGCGGCGGCCCTCTCGGCGTTCCTGCGCGGCGATCCGGCGGAGCTGGTCCGTCAGGCGGCCCCCGACCCGGCGTCGGCCGCCGAGGCCGAGAACGCGACGGCCGTCTACACGGCGGTGCTGTGCAACGACGCCCCCTGGCCGGCGGACTGGGCGACCTGGGACCGGGACAACACCGAACTGGCCCGCACGGCCCCCTTCGAGACCTGGCCCAACGCCTTCCTGAACCTCCCGTGCGCCTACTGGCCGGTGCGCGAGCGGCAGCGGCCGGTCCAGGTCGGAGCCCCACCGGAGGCGCCGCTCCCCCGCACCCTGATCGTGGCGGCCGAACGCGACGGGGCGACCCCGTACCGGGGCGCACTGGAGCTCCAGCGGCGGCTCGGGAGCGAGGCGGCACTGGTCACGGAGGTGGGGTCCGGCTCGCACGGAGTGGTCGGTGGACGCAACGGCTGCGTGGACCGACACGTGGAGCGGTATCTGCTGACAGGTGACACCTCGGGGTGGCGCGTCACGTGTGCGCCGCATCCGGAGCCCGCACCGGTGTCGCTGGACGACCGGGCAGCGAGCATCCCCGGGGCAGCAACCCCCGGGACACCACTGCCGCCAGTCGTCTGAACTTCCGGGCGGGATCTCCGGCTGCGTCGTTTCGGGGGCATGGCCTCCCGATCCACCGGAGGAGTGCACCTGACGGTGTGGTCGTCCTCCGGTCCTTCCCCCCAGGGGAGGTATCAGGCGAGCCCGGCCACCAGATCGGCGACGGACTTGCGGCGTCCGGTGTAGAAGGGCACCTCTTCACGGACGTGCATACGGGCCTCGGAGGCGCGCAGGTGACGCATCAGGTCGACGATGCGGTACAGCTCGTCGGCCTCGAAGGCCAGCAGCCACTCGTAGTCGCCGAGCGAGAAGGAGGCGACGGTGTTGGCGCGCACGTCCGGGTAGCCGCGGGCCATCAGGCCGTGGTCCTTGAGCATGCGGCGACGGTCCTCGTCGGGCAGCAGGTACCAGTCGTAGCTGCGTACGAAGGGGTACACGCTGACGTAGTCGCGGGGGGTCTCGTCGGCCAGGAAGGCCGGGATGTGCGACTTGTTGAACTCGGCCGGACGGTGCAGGGCCATGTTCGACCACACCGGCTCCAGCGCGCGGCCCAGCTTGGTGCGGCGGAACAGGTTGTAGGCGGTCTGCAGCTCGTCGGAGGTCTCCGCGTGCCACCAGATCATGATGTCCGCGTCGGCGCGCAGGCCGGAGACGTCATAGCTGCCGCGGACGGTGATGTCCTTGGCGGCCAGCTGGTCGAAGAGCTCCTGGACCTCGTCGGCGTAGCCGGTGCGGTCCTCCGGAAGAACGTCCTTCAGCTTGAAGACGGACCACAGGGTGTAGCGGATGACCTCGTTGAGGTCCTTCGCCTTCTTCCCCGCGTTGGGAATCTTCTCTGGTGCAGTCATGTGCCTATTGTCCCGTGTGCCGATCAGTGGTCTGTGCCAGGGGGTACCGAACGCGTCCCGAGGGAGGCGAGCACCGCGTCCGCGGCCTTGCCGGCACTGGCGACGCAGGCCGGAATGCCCACTCCGTCGTAGAGCGCCCCGCACACCGCGAGGCCCGGGAGGGCCGCGACGGCACCGCGGATCCGCTCGACACGGGCCAGGTGGCCGACCGGGTACTGGGGCAGTCCGCCGTCCCAGCGGGTGACGGTGGAGGCGACCGGCCGGGCCGCGAGTCCGACGGCCTCGCCCAGGTCGGCGAGGGAGACGTCGACGAGCTCCCCGTCCTCGCGTTTGAGATCGGCCTCGTCGGCGTACCGGCCGACCGAGGTCCGCAGCAGGAAGAGCTCCGGATCGGCCCCGGCCCAGGCCCACTTGTTGCTGGAGAAGGTGGAGGCCTTGATGGTCCGGCCGTCGACCGGCGGTACGAGGAACCCGCTGGCGCCGCCCCCGGTGACGGCGGCCGGCAGGTCGGAGCGGCGGAAGGCCATCGTGACGAGGGCCATGGAGGCGTATTCGACCCCGCGCAGCTCGGCCGCGGCGGCCGGCGCGAGGGTGTCGAGCAGCCGGGCGGCGGGCCCGGCCGGGGTGGCGACGATCACCCCGTCCGCCTCGATGACCTCGGTGGCCTCTCCGTCGGCCACGATCCGCCAGCCTCCCGCCGTACGCGTGACCTCGCGCACGGGGGTGCCGGTACGCAGGTCCGCCCCGGCGGCCCGGCAGGCCTCGGCCACCGCGAGCGGGAGCCGTCCGATGCCGCCGTCGATGCCGGCGAAGACCGGGCCGGCCTGCTGGGGCGCGGCTTCCGCCCGGCGCTGCAGTTCGCGGACGCCGTCGCCGAGCAGGCGGTGGGTGCGGGCGGCCTCGAAGAGCTGGGGCACGGCGGCACGCATGGAGATGCGGTAGGCGTTGCCGGCGTAGACCCCGCCGAGGAGGGGTTCGACGAGCCGGTCGACGACCTCGCGGCCGAGGCGGGCGGCGACGTACTCGCCGACGGCGACGTCCTCGCCGATCTCGGCGGCCGGCAGCTCGCGCTCGGCCTCGATCCGGGCCAGCCCCTCCGGGGAGAGCACGCCGGAGGCGGCGAGCGGTGCCAGGTCGCCGGGGACGCCCATGACGTGCCCGCGCGGCATCGGCCGCAGGGCGCCGCGGGTCCACAGGTGGGCGGTGGCGGTGGCGGGCGGCTGCAGGGCTTCGCCGAGGCCGACGGCGCGGGCGAGTTCCAGGGCTTCGGGGCGGCGGGCGAGCACGGATTCGGCGCCGAGGTCGACGCGGGCCCCGGCGAGCTCACCGGCGTACAGCTTGCCGCCGAGCCGCTCCCCGGCTTCCAGCAGCGTGACGCGGGCGCCGTCGGCGAGCAGCCGGTGGGCTGCCGCGAGGCCCGAGATGCCGCCGCCGATGACGACGACGTGCCGGGTCCGGCCTGGGCGATCCGTACGCATGTCCGCTTCGTGCATGGACACATCGTCTCAGATCGATCTCCGAGGCCGGAACGTGACCGCATCGGGATCGGCCCGGAACCGCGGAGGCGAAACCCGCGACGGGACTCTGAACGTCGAAACGGCAACACCAGCCGAACCTCGGGGATTTACACGATGAGCACTCTGCAGAGACACCGTTCCGCGGCGGCCCTGGCCGCCCTCTCCCTCGCCGGGGCGCTCGCGCTGACCGGCTGCGGCTCCGGCGCGGACAGCGGTACGTCGGCCACCGCCGACAAGGCCGCCGTCGCGCCGCAGGAGGGTGCGACCCAGGCGCCGGCGCCGGCCCAGGGCAAGGCCGGTGCCTCCGCGGCGGCGCCGCAGCCGGCCGACAAGAACGGACAGCAGCCGCCCGTCGCGGTCCGCCCGAACGTCATCCGTACGGCGACGCTCGGCATCGAGACGGCGGACGCCCAGAAGACCCTCGCGGCGGCCCGCACCGCGGCGGACGGCGCGGGCGGCTACGTGGGCAACGAGTCCACCCGGCGCGGCGGGGACGGCCGGATGACGTCCACCGTGACCCTGCGGGTGCCCGGCGAGCGGTACGACGCGGTGCTGGGCGCGCTGGAGGGGAGCGGAAAGCTCCTGCACCGCAAGGTCGAGGCGCAGGACGTCACCGAGAAGGTGGCCGACATCGGCAGCCGGGTCGCCTCGCAGCAGGCCAGTGTGGCGCGGGTGCGGGAGATGATGGGCAAGGCCTCGGCGCTGAGCGAGGTGGTGATGCTGGAGAGCGAGCTGAGCCGGCGCCAGTCGGACCTGGAGTCGCTGCTCGCGCAGCAGACGGCGCTGAAGGACCAGACCTCGCTGGGCACGATCACCCTGGAGGTCTCCGAGCCTGCCGAGAAGCAGGTCGTGGAGAAGAAGAAGGAGAAGGAACCCACCTTCCTGGGCGCCCTGCAGGGCGGCTGGGACGTCTTCACGAAGATCGTGCGCTACCTGATGGTGGCGATCGGCGCGCTGCTCCCGTTCGCGGCGGTGGCCGCGGTGCTGGGGCTCGGGTTCCGGTTCTACCGGCGACTGCGCCCGGCCGCGCCGAAGCAGGCACCGGCGCCGACGGCCGCCCCGGAGGCGGCCCCGGAGCGGGTCCCGGTGCCGGCGGCCCGCCCGGCGGGGACTTCCGAAACCGGAGCCGACGTCCAGGACTGAACGCGCGTTCGCCCGTAGCGTGTTCACCATCCGGTGAGCGGCGCTGAAGGGGCGGTAGGAACCATGGGGACGGAACGACTGGTGGTGGTCGGCGGTGACGCGGCGGGGATGTCCGCCGCGTCACAGGCCCGCCGGCTCAAGGGCCCGGCGGAGCTGGAGATCGTCGCCTTCGAGCGCGGGCACTTCACCTCGTACTCCGCGTGCGGGATCCCGTACTGGATCGGCGGCCAGGTGGCCGAGCGGGACGACCTGATCGCCCGCACACCCGAGGAGCACCGCGCCCGGGACATCGACCTGCGCACCCGCACGGAGGTCGTGGAGCTGGACCTCGCCGGATCGCGGGTGCGCGCCCGGGATCTGGACACCGGATCCGAATCCTGGACGGGCTACGACAAGCTCGTCCTGGCGACGGGCGCCCGCCCGGTCCGCCCGCGGCTCCCCGGCATCGGCGCGCACGGGGTCCACGGCATCCAGACCCTGGACGACGGCCAGCGCCTCATGACCACTCTGGAACGTACGGAGGGCCGCCGGGCGGTCGTCGTCGGCGCGGGCTACATCGGCGTGGAGATGGCGGAGGCCCTGGTCGGGCGGGGCTACGAGGTCACCGTCCTGCACCGCGGGGAGCAGCCGATGGCCACCCTGGACCCGGACATGGGCGGCCTGGTGCACAGCGCGATGAACGGCATGGGGATCCGTACGGTCTCCCGCGCCGAGGTGACCAAGATCCTCACCGACGAGGAGGGCCGGGCCCGCGCGGTGGCCACGGCGGCGGGCGAGGAGTACGAGGCGGACGTGGTCGTCCTCGGCATCGGCGTGGAGCCCCGCACGGCCCTCGCCCGCGCCGCCGGCCTCCCCCTCGGCCCCTCGGGCGGCATCCTCACGGACCTCTCGATGCGGGTCCGGGGCCACGAGGACATCTGGGCGGGCGGGGACTGCGTGGAGGTCCTGGACCTGGTCGCGGGCCGCACCCGGCACATCCCGCTGGGCACGCACGCGAACAAGCACGGCCAGGTCATCGGCTCGGGCGTCGGCGGCGGCTACGCCACGTTCCCGGGCGTCGTCGGTACGGCGGTGAGCAAGGTCTGCGACCTGGAGATCGCCCGTACGGGGCTGCGCGAGCGGGACGCGCTGGAGGCGGGACTGCGGTTCGTGACGGCCACGATCACCTCGACCAACACGGCGGGCTACTACCCGGGCGCGACGGAGATGACGGTCAAGATGCTGGCGGAACGCCGCACGGGCCGGCTCCTGGGCGTCCAGATCGTCGGCGGCGCGGGCTCCGCGAAACGGGTCGACATCGCGGCGGTCGCCCTCACCGCCGGGATGACGGTGGAACAGGTGGTCTCGCTTGACCTGGGCTACGCGCCCCCGTTCTCCCCGGTCTGGGACCCCATCCTGGTCGCCGCCCGCAAGGCGGTCACTGCGGTGCGGGCGGCGGGGGTCTAGTGCCGCGCCTACGCTGGAAGGGACCTCCGCCTCGGGGACGTTTCGGATGAGGTGACGTCATTGCCCCGACGCAAGGGGATCCCCGCCTTCGCCGCTGCCGCCGCCCTCACCGCCGCGTGCCTGGTCACAGGGCCGGCGCTCGCCGCTCCCGCCGCGCCGGGGGACGACCCGTGCGTGACCTCACTGCCGGACAGTTTCTGGCGTGCCCCCGTGGACACGCTGCCCGTGCACCCGTCCTCCGCCCGGTACGTCTCCTCGATCGGGGCCGCGGATCCCCTGCACCCGGACTTCGGGTCGGGCCTCAGCAGGGGTCAGCCCTTCGGCATTCCGGTCACCGTCTCGGACTCGCCGGTTCCGGAAACGAAGGTCACCCTGGACTACCCCGAGGAGAGCGAGACGTCCGGGTACCGGATCCCGCGGGACGCCAGGATCGAGAACGGACCGGCGAGCGACGGGGACCGGCACGTCATCGTCTGGGACCGCGACCTGTGCAAGGCCTACGAGCTCTTCGACGCGCAGCAGGAGGACGTCGACGCCTGGCACGCCGGTTCGGGCGCGATCTTCGATCTGCGGTCGAACGACCTGCGCCCCGACGGGTGGACCTCGGCCGATGCCGCCGGCCTGGCCATCCTCCCGGGCCTGGTGCGCTACGAGGAGGCGGCGGCCGGGCGGATCGACCACGCCATCCGCATCACCGTGCCCCGCTCGGACCAGAGCTACGTCTGGCCGGCGCGGCACCAAGCGGGCGCCGCGGCGGACGAGTCACTGCCCCCGATGGGGCTGCGGCTGCGGCTCAAGGGCTCGGTGGACACCTCGGAGCTGGCGCCGCAGGCGAAGGCCGTGGCCGAGGCGCTCAAGAAGTACGGCGCCATCGTCGCGGACAACGGCTCGGCCTGGTTCATCTCCGGCGAGGAGCACCCCGGCTGGGACAACTCCCAGCTCGACGGGCTCAAGGACTTCAAGGGATCGGACTTCGAAGCGGTCGACGCGTCCGGGCTCCAGCAGTCGCCGGATTCGGGAGCCGTCGCCCCGAGGTGATCCCCGGGACGCGGCGACCGTACGGAACGCTTCGGCTCAGCGGGCCGTCTTGGTGTGGACGTAGTCCACCAGGCGGGTCAGGGCTTCCGGGTCGGTCGTCGGCAGGACTCCGTGGCCCAGGTTGAAGACGTGGCCCTCCAGGCCGGCCGCGGCCGCGAGGACCTCGTCCGTCTTGGCCTCGACGGCCTCCGTGGTGGAGAAGAGGACGGCCGGGTCCAGGTTGCCCTGGAGCGCCTTGCCCGGTCCGACGCGACGCACGGCTTCGTCCAGCGAGACCCGGTAGTCGACGCCCATGACGTCCGCGCCGGCCTCGCCCATCAGGCCGAGGAGCTCGCCCGTGCCCACGCCGAAGTGGATGCGCGGGACTCCGTACGAGGCGACGGACTCCAGGACCTTCGCCGACGCCGGCATCACCGAGCGGCGGTAGTCCGCCGGGGCGAGCGCGCCGACCCAGGAGTCGAAGAGCTGGATCGCGGAGGCGCCGGCCTCGATCTGGACCTTGAGGAAGGACGAGGTGATCTCGGCGAGGCGGTCCAGCAGGTCCGCCCACAACTGCGGGTCCCCGTACATCAGGGCCTTGGTGTGCTCGTGGTTCTTGGACGGACCGCCCTCGACGAGGTAGCTCGCGAGGGTGAAAGGCGCGCCCGCGAAACCGATCAACGGCGTGGAGCCCAGTTCACCCGTGAGCATGCCGATCGCCTCGGTGACGTACGAGACGTCCTCCGGAGTGAGGTCGCGCAGCTGTGCGAGGTCCTCGCGGCGGCGGATCGGCTGGGCGACGACCGGGCCGATGCCCGGCTTGATGTCCAGGTCGACGCCGATGGCCTTCAGCGGGACCACGATGTCGGAGAAGAAGATCGCCGCGTCGACGTTGTGGCGCCGCACCGGCTGCAGGGTGATCTCGGTGACCAGGTCGGGGCGCATGCACGACTCCAGCATCTGCGTGCCCTCGCGCAGCTTGCGGTACTCCGGCAGCGAGCGCCCCGCCTGCCGCATGAACCACACCGGGGTGTGCGGCACCGGCTCCCGCCGGCACGCCTTCAGGAAGGCGGAATCGTACGTCTGACTCGGCTGGCCCGTGGGGCGGATGTCGTTGGCGCTCACGACCCAAATCTTCGCACGTATGAAGAAGTGCCCGGCCCGGCACGGGTGTGGCTGCGCCGTACGGGCGCTCGTTCCGCCTAGTCTTCCCGGCATGGCTGCGGCTCAGGGACGATTTTCAGATGGCGCTGACGGTACGGACAGCGCGAAGGAGAGCTCCGTCCCGCTCCCGTTCCGGCGGGCGGTCGACGGCTTGAAGAAGGCGAGGCTGCGTACGGGGATCGAGATCGATCCCACCAAGCCGCCGCAGAGACTGGCACCGTACGCCTATGCGCTGGAGGCGGCGGTCGTGGACGGGGAGGACGATCTGGCCGACGGCCGGCTCATCCTGCTCCACGACCCGGCCGGGCACGACGCCTGGCAGGGAACCTTCCGGCTGGTGACGCTCGTACGGGCGGAACTGGAGCCGGAGATGGCAGCGGACCCGCTCCTCCCGGAGGTGTGCTGGTCCTGGCTGACGGGGGCGCTGGACGCGCGCGGGCTGACGTACGGGGAGGCGAGCGGCACGGTGACCATGGCGAGCTCGCACTACTTCGGCGGGCTCGCGGAGCGGCGTCCGGCGACACAGATCGAGATCAGGGCCTCGTGGACGCCCCGCGAGGGGGTGGGCGGGGTGCCGGACACCTCGGCGCACCTGTCGGCGTGGTGCGAGCTGCTCTGCCAGATCGCGGGGCTGCCGCCGGTGGGGCCGACGGACACGGTCACGGGAGTGGTCTCCCTGCCACAGCGCCGCGGTCCGCACCACCCGTAGCGACGGGGCCGTACGGACGCGCGAACAGCGCCGTACGGACGTGCGCGGGGACGGGGAACAGTAGGTCGAAGCCCTGGGGGTACCTCCCAGCGGTAGCTGGGGGAGGAGTGTCGTGAACGCGGCGTCCGTTGTGGGCTTCTGATCACCCTATGATCGATCGTGCGTCCGAATTGCCCGAATTGTTACTCACCAAATCGTGATCATTCCCTAAAGCCGGGCGGGTGACGTGCCGAAGGAGTCAGTGACCATCCGCACGGTTCGCACCGGCTTCCTTCCCCGAGCCGGCCGTCCCGCCACTCCCCCAGGAGGCCTAGGTGTCCGTTCTTCTCGAGCAGCCCGCAAGCCTGGTCGCCTACCGCCCGAACAAGCCGACGGCCATGGTCGTCGTGGCCGACCCGCGCGTCCGTTCCACCGTGACCCGCCATCTGTGGGCCCTCGGAGTACGTGACGTGATCGAGGCTTCGTCCATCGCGGAGGCCCGCCCCCGCGTCGGCAGCCCGCGCGACATCTGCGTGGCCGACGTACACCTGCCCGACGGTTCCGGTCTCACCCTGCTGTCCGAGACCCGCGCCGCCGGTTGGCCCAACGGCCTGGCCCTGTCCGCCGCCGACGACATCGGTGCCGTGCGCAACGCCCTCGCGGGCGGAGTGAAGGGCTACGTCGTCACCGGTACGCGGACCAACATCGGGCTCCCCACCCGGCCCGGCGCCGCCCCCATCGGCTCCGCCGCGGCCCGTATGCACCGCCGCCCCCCGGGTGCCCCGAGCCACCCGGGCGGCTACCGCGAGCTCTCCGGCCGCGAGGTCGAGGTCCTGCGCCTCGTCGCGGAGGGCCAGTCCAACAAGGCCATCGGCGTCTCGATGGGCCTGTCCGCCCTGACCGTCAAGTCCCACCTCGCCCGGATCGCCCGCAAGCTGGGCACCGGCGACCGGGCCGGGATGGTCGCCGTCGCACTCCGGACCGGGATCATCCACTGAGCACCGGCGGCCGGGGCCCCCGAATAGCCTGGATGGATGGCCGGGAGCCCCCCGGCAGACTCCCCGCAAACTCCCCGCATACTGATCGCGCCCGTCGACGGAACGTTCCGGCGACGGGCGCTTCGCATCCACGGATACCCTTGAGCGGTGACCGACGCCCAAGAGACCGCAGCAGACCTGCGCACCACCACCGGGGGCGGCCCCCCGGACGACGTAGCCAGTTCGTCCGATGGGCCGCCGATTCCTTTGCTGGAGCCCCGCGAGGGGATCCCTCCGGTGGTCGCCGACGCCGACGCCCTCGCCCGGGTGGTAGCGGCCTTCGCCGCCGGCACCGGCCCCGTCGCCGTCGACGCCGAGCGCGCCTCCGGATACCGCTACGGCCAGCGCGCCTACCTGGTGCAGCTGCGCCGCGAGGGCGCCGGCTCCGCACTGATCGACCCGGTGGGCTGCCCCGACCTCTCCGCGCTGGGCGAGGCCCTGTCCGGCACCGAGTGGATCCTGCACGCCGCCACCCAGGACCTGCCCTGCCTGCGCGAAATAGGCATGGTGCCGACCTCGCTCTTCGACACGGAGCTGGCCGGGCGACTGGCCGGCTTCCCCCGGGTCGGGCTGGGCGCCATGGTCGAGAGCGTGCTCGGCTACGCGCTGGAGAAGGGCCACTCCGCCGTCGACTGGTCCACCCGCCCGCTTCCGGAGCCGTGGCTGCGCTACGCCGCCCTGGACGTGGAGCTGCTGGTGGACCTGCGGGACGCGCTGGAGAAGGAGCTGGACCGGCAGGGCAAGCTGGAGTGGGCCCACCAGGAGTTCGAGGCCATCGCCGCGGCCCCGCCCGCGCCGCCCCGCAAGGACCCGTGGCGGCGCACCTCGGGCATGCACAAGGTGCGGCGGCGTCGGCAGATGGCGGTCGTACGGGAGCTGTGGGAGTCCCGCGACCGGATCGCGCAGCGGCGTGACGTGTCCCCCGGCAAGGTGCTGGGAGACGCCGCGATCGTCGAGGCGGCGCTGGCGCTGCCGCTGAACGCGCAGGCGCTATCGACCCTGCCCGGCTACGGCCAGCGGATGGGCCGGCGCCAGCTGGAGCAGTGGATGGCCGCCGTGGACCGGGCGAAGGCGCTGCCCGAGAACGAGCTGCCGCAGCCGGGTGCGAGCCCGGCCGGTCCCCCGCCGCCGCGTTCCTGGGCGGACAAGGACCCGGCGGCGGCGGCCCGGCTGGCGGCCGCCCGCACGGCCGTCTCGGCGCTCGCGGAGGGGCTGAACCTGCCCCAGGAGAACCTGATCACCCCGGACACCGTTCGCCGGCTGTGCTGGGAGCCGCCGCAGCGGCTCGAAGCGGACGCGGTGGCCGAGGCCCTGGCGGGCTACGGCGCCCGCCCGTGGCAGATCGAGCAGGTGACCGCGGCCCTGGTCACGGCCCTGGCCGAGACCGCCTGACGCACCGTTTCCAAGAGAGCCCCCGGCCCCACCGGCCGGGGGCTCTTTCCGTCCCGGTTCCGCAACAGGTGTCCGCAGCCACTTTTGAACACGCTCAAACCGCGCTAGCTTTTTGAACATGATCAACGAGGGGTACGAGGCATGGGTACGCACCTTCGAGGCCGAGCGGGAGCGCCGCGCGGCGGTCGGGGATCCAGAGTGGGATCGGGGGTCCGAGCTCGATCCGGCGCTCGTGCGGAGCCTGCAGCGGTTCCAGGTCGGCGAGGACGGGGACGGCTCGGCCCTGATCGGCAAGGCCGAGCGGGCCGGGGATCCGGTCTACACGGAGGCCGTACGGCTGTTCGTGGCCGAGGAGCAGAACCACGCCCGGATGCTGGCGCTGCTCCTTGCGGCGGGCGGGGCCCGGACCCTGGACGGCCACTGGAGCGACGCGGCATTCGTACGGCTGCGCAGGCTGCTGGGACTGCGAGTGGAACTGCTGGTGCTGATGGTGGCGGAGGCCGTGGCCCTCGGATACTACCGGGCGGTGCGCGACGGAGCCCCCGACCCTCTGGCGGCGCAGGTGGCGGGGCGGATCCTCGCGGATGAGGAGCGCCACGTCCCCTTCCACTGCCGGCGGCTGCGCGAGGCGCTGGCGCCCCTTCCGGCGACGGCCCGCCGGGCCGCCACCCTGATCTGGCAGGTCCTGCTCGCGGGCGCGGCCGTGGTCGTCGCCGTGGACCACGGCCCGGCGCTGCGCCACCTAGGCGTCCGGCGCCGCCGGTTCACCGCGGACGTGATCCGCTCTTCCGGTCCCCTCGCCAGGGCGATGTCCACCGCCACCGCCCCTGCCCCTTCCCCTGCTTCTTCCCCTGCCGAGTCCAGCCCCGCCGGCGTTTGAGGCGCGGGGCGGCGGGGGCGGAGCTCCCGCGCGGGAGTGTGACCTTCGCCGCTCCTCCGGGAGGGGGTGTGCACGCCGGTTACCGGCAAGTAGCATGGCCGGGTGAGCGGGCGCTCAGCCACCGGCCGAGCATGCCCCCGCGCAGCAGTGCACACCCGCACCTGGAGGAGAGCCAACGTGCCTCGTACCGTCAGGGACGTCGTCTTCGTCGACGGCGTCCGCACCCCGTTCGGCAAGGCGGGCCCGAAGGGCATCTACAACGGGACCCGCGCCGACGATCTCGTCGTCAAGGCGATCCGGGAGCTGCTGCGCCGCAACCCGGACCTGGACCCCGCGAAGATCGACGAGGTCGCCATCGCCGCGACCACTCAGATCGGCGACCAGGGCCTGACGCTGGGCCGCACGGCCGGCATCCTCGCGGGCCTCCCGCAGTCCGTCCCGGGCTACTCCATCGACCGCATGTGCGCCGGCGCGCTGACCGCCGTGACCGCCGTCGCGGGCGGCGTGGCCTTCGGTGCGTACGACGTCGCCCTCGCCGGCGGTGTCGAGCACATGGGCCGCCACCCCATGGGCGAGGGCGTGGACCCGAACCCGCGCTTCGTCTCCGAGAAGCTGGTCGACGAGTCCGCCCTGTTCATGGGCATGACCGCCGAGAACCTGCACGACCGGTACCCGACGATCACCAAGCTCCGCGCCGACGAGTACGCCGTGCGCTCGCAGGAGAAGGCCGCCAAGGCGTACGCCGACGGCAAGATCCAGCAGGACCTGGTCCCGATCTCGGTGCGCAACACCAACGAGGCGGCCGGTGAGACGGGCTGGGGCCTGGTCACCACCGACGAGCCGATGCGCCCGGGCACCACGCTGGAGAACCTGGCCAGCCTGAAGACCCCGTTCCGGGTGCACGGCAACGTGACCGCGGGCAACGCCGCCGGTCTCAACGACGGTGCCACCGCCGCGATCATCGCCTCCGAGGACTTCGCCCGGGAGAACAACCTCCCGGTCAAGATGCGCCTGGTCTCGTACTCCTTCGCGGGTGTCGAGCCGGAGGTCATGGGCTACGGCCCGATCCCGGCCACCGAGAAGGCCCTGGCCCAGGCCGGCCTGACGATCGAGGACATCGGCCTCTTCGAGGTCAACGAGGCCTTCGCCGTGCAGGTGCTGGCCTTCCTGGAGCACTACGGCATCGCCGACGACGACGCCCGCGTGAACCAGTACGGCGGCGCGATCGCCTTCGGTCACCCGCTGGCCTCCTCCGGCGTCCGTCTGATGACGCAGCTGGCCCGCCAGTTCGAGGAGCAGCCGCACGTCCGCTACGGCCTGACCACCATGTGCGTCGGCTTCGGCATGGGCGCCACGGTCATCTGGGAGAACCCGAACTTCAACGCCGAGGGAGACTCCAAGTGAGCACCACCGCTGAGCTCCTGAAGGGCGCGGCCGAGCTGTTCCCGGACGAGGTCGTCACGTCCGCGCACGTCCGTCACCTGGACCTGCCGTTCGGCGCCGGGCGCTTCGCGCTCGTCACGCTGGACAACGGCTTCGACCACACCAAGCCGACCACCTTCGGCCCGCAGTCCCTCGCCAACCTGAACGCGGCGATCGACCAGGTCGAGCAGGAGGCCATCGCCGGCTCCATCGTCGGCGCGGGCATCACCGGCAAGCCGTTCATCTTCGCGGTCGGCGCCGACCTCAAGGGTGTCGAGCTGCTGAAGAACCACGACGAGGCGCTCGCCATCGGCAAGGGCGGCCACGACGTCTTCAAGCGCCTCGCGGCGCTGGCCGTCCCGACCTTCGCCTACTACAACGGCGCGGCGATGGGCGGCGGTGTCGAGGTCGGTCTGCACTGCACCTACCGCACCGTCTCCAAGGCCATCCCGGCCTTCTCGCTGCCCGAGGTCTTCCTCGGCCTGGTTCCGGGCTGGGGCGGCTGCGCCCTGCTCCCGAACCTGATCGGCGCGGAGCGCGCGGTCTCGGTCATCATCGAGAACTCGCTGAACCAGAACCGCCAGCTCAAGGGCAAGCAGGTCTTCGAGCTCGGCATCGCCGACGCGATCTTCGAGGGCGCCGACTTCCTGGAGCAGTCGCTCCTGTGGACGGCGAACGTCCTGAACGGCACCACCGAGGTCGTCCGCGACGAGATCGACCGCGGTGACGCGTGGGACGCGGCCGTCGCCAAGGGCCGCTTCATCGCGGACTCCAAGGTGCACGGCGCCGCTCCGGCCGCCTACCGCGCGCTGGACATCATCGCCGCGGCCAAGGACGGCGACCTCCAGGCCGGTTTCGACGCCGAGGACACGGCCCTGGCCGACCTCATCATGGGCGGCGAGCTGCGCTCGGGCATCTACGCCTTCAACCTGGTCCAGAAGCGCGCCAAGCGCCCGGCCGGCGCCCCGGACAAGTCCCTGGCCCGTCCGGTCACCAAGGTCGGCGTCGTCGGCGCGGGCCTGATGGCCTCGCAGCTGGCGCTGCTGTTCCTGCGCCGCCTGGAGGTGCCGGTGGTCCTCACCGACATCGACCAGGAGCGCGTGGACAAGGGCGTGGGCTACGTCCACGCCGAGATCCAGAAGCTGCTCGGCAAGGGCCGCATCAACCAGGACAAGGCCAACCGCCTGACCGCCCTGGTGACCGGCGTCCTGGACAAGGCCGAGGGCTTCGCGGACGCGGACTTCATCATCGAGGCCGTGTTCGAGGAGATGTCCGTCAAGCAGAAGGTGTTCGCGGAGGTCGAGGCGGTCGCCCCGGCGCACGCGATCCTCGCCACCAACACCTCCTCGCTGTCGGTGTCGGAGATGGCTTCCAAGCTCCAGCACCCGGAGCGCGTGGTCGGCTTCCACTTCTTCAACCCGGTCGCGATCCTCCCGCTGCTGGAGATCGTCCGCGGTGAGCAGACCGACGAGGCCTCGCTGGCCACGGCCTTCGGTGTCGCCAAGAAGCTGAAGAAGACCGCGGTCCTCACCAAGGACGCCCCGGCGTTCGTCGTGAACCGCATCCTGACCCGCTTCATGGGCGAGATCCAGAACGTCATCGACGAGGGCACCCCGGTGGTCACGGCGGAGAAGGCCATCGAGCCGCTCGGCCTGCCGATGTCCCCGCTGGTGCTCCTGGAGCTCGTGGGACCTGCGATCGGTCTGCACGTCTCCGAGACCCTGAACCGCGCCTTCCCGGAGCGCTTCACCGTCTCCCCGAACCTGGCTGCCGTCGTCAAGGCTGGCAAGCGCGGCTTCTACGTCTACGATTCCGGCAAGCCGGAGCTGGACCCCGAGGTCGCCGCCCTCCTCGTACAGGGCGACTCGGTCCTGACCGAGGAGCAGGTCCGCGACCGCGTCCTGGACGCGGTGGCGCAGGAGATCGGCCTGATGCTGGAGGAGGGTGTCGTGGCCGAGGCCCAGGACATCGACCTCTGCCTCATCACGGGCGCCGGCTGGCCCTTCCACCTGGGCGGCATCACGCCGTACCTGGACCGCGAGGGCGTCTCGGAGCGCGTGAACGGCAAGAAGTTCCTGGCCCCGGGCCTGGCGAGCGTTCCCGCCTAGCCCATCGGCGCCTCACACCGGCGCATCCGGATGCCCGTTCGTGGAACCTCCACGGACGGGCATCCGTCCTTCCATGAAAGAATGTTCGTCTTGTGTACGGCCGCGCAGTGAACAGAACAAGGCGGGAAACGCTCGGTGGCTCAGATCAACATCTCGCGCCGGGCCGTCCTCATCGGCGGCGGTGCCACCGGAGTCGCCCTGGCCGGCGGTCTGCTGTCCGGCCGGCTGTCCGGCAGCACCCCTGAAGAGGACACCTGGCCGGAGTCGTCCGCTTCGCCCGTGGTGGGTGTCTTCGACGCGAGCACCGACGAGCAGCTGCTGCCCCCCACCCCGCTCATGAACACCACCGTGGTGCAGTCCTTCGCCTTCGACGACACCCGCGGGGACCTGTACGCGGTGCAGCTCGTCCAGGGCGGTCTGTGGCTGGACGGTGAGCGCGCACGGGTGCCCAGCGCCGATCGCTCGCTCAACGGAGACCTGTGCGTCACCCGGGTCCCCCTGAGCGGCGGCCTGAACGAGACGCAGTTCATGTACCTGCGCGGCTTCGGGCACGGGGTGTCGTTCGGGGTCGAGCCGAACCGCCAGGGTGTGTGGCTGTGGACCGAGTCGGACGCCGATCCCGAGACGGGCTACGGCCGGGCCGTGGCGCGGATTCCCTTCAAGGCGGGCACCACCCTCGACAGCGACGACCCGTCGGTCCGTCACCACCGCCCCTTCCCCGGGTCCACGGCGAACCAGCCCGTCCTGGACTTGGCGGGCGACCGGGTCATGGTGTCGTACTGGACCACGCACAAGCCCGCCCAGCAGTGGTACGCCGTGTTCCGCAGGGACGAGTTCGCGGCCGGGCGGTACCAGCCGCTGCAGGCGGTGCGGCAGGTGGGCCGGAAGGGCTCGGAGACCTTCCAGGGCTGCACGCTGTTCGGCGACCACGTCTACCAGCTGGCCGGTACCGCGTACACCGAGGAGGACGGCCGCAACCCGCCCTCCTCCAAGGGCAACGCGCGGCTGTCCGCGATGGACCTGAAGACCGGGGAGCCGGCCGGCCGGGCGCGCGTGCACTCCGCGAGCGGGCTTTCGCACCGGGAGCCCGAGGGCCTCGCGGTCCGGCTGACCGACCAGCCGCGCCTGTGCGTGGGGTTCGCCGTGGGCGACCCGGGCGAGCGGATGCTCACGGTGCACTCGTTCCGTCACATGTGACGGGGCACGTGCGGGGTCATGTGCGCGGTGCCGGTGTCCGGCAGCGGGCGGCGGGACGAGACCTCGACGGTCAGGTTGCCGGCCTTCGTGGCGTAGAGGTGCGCCACGGTCTCCAGGCCGGTCGCGTCGGGCGGACCCACGACGACGCCCTGGCGGGTGCCGTCCTGTACGGACTCGGCGCGCACGCCGCCGAACCGGACCTCCTTGCCCACGCCCTGGTAGCGGACGTTCAGGAACACGTCCCACAGGCCGGGCGGGATCGGGTGGTGGCCGTCGGCCGCCGAGAGGTCGAGACGCGCCTCGAAGCCCGCCAGTCCGCGCTCCGCCCTGGTGGCGGCGTTCAGCTTCGGTGTGGGGGTGCTGTACGCGCGGAAACGGCGCTCGTCCCCGCTCCTGCGCTCGCGGAGGACCACCTGGACGCCCGGCGCCCGGGTGGGGAGCTGCTCGATGTACCCGTGGCCCACGAGGTTGAGCGTGGTGCCGGTCCAGTTCAGCTTGTTCAGCCGGTGCTTGGCCCGCAGGGTGTGGGTCACTTCGAAGAACTCGTCGGGCAGGCCGACCTCGGGGTCCCGGAAGAAGGGGAACCGCCGGAAGACCCGGCCCCCCTCGATGAGGAGCTCCGCCTTCTCCTTGTCCAGTTCGAAGGCGATCAGCCGCTCGGCCTCGGCGAACCGGCCCTGCCGGATCAGCTCCAGGCGGACCGTGAGCGGGCGGGGCAGCTTCCGGAACACGGCCGGGGTGGCGTACGCCTCCAGCAGCTCACGGCATTCGGACATCGCGCGCCAGCGCGTCTCGGGGTCCTCGCAGCCGCGGTAGGCGGTCCCGGTGGCCTTGGCGAGCTCGATCTCGAAGTGGCGCGCCATGAGGTGGTCGCGGGCGGGGCCCGGCTGGACCCGTTCGGCGACCATCGCCGTCAACCGCCGGGCGAGTGCCGTCCGGTCGGGGAGCGAGCCGGCGTACCCGGAGACGTTGATCCCCGCGACCCGCTTGGCCTGCTGGACGCAGACCATGTCGGCGACGACGGCGACGCGGTCCGCGTAGAGGTAGGCGAGGGCGGTGAAGACCTGCTCCTCGCCGAGCCGCCAGTCGGCGGGGAAGCGCAGCGAACAGCGCTCGACGAGGGTGCGGCGGAACAGTTTGTCGGTGCTCAGAGACCAGTACACGCGGGAGGCGAAGACGTCGGCGTCGGCGGAACCGCGGGCGAACATGGACGAGCCGACCTTCTGCCCGTCGAGGCCCTCCACCTTGCCGAGCACGACGTCCGCGTCGTGCTCGTCGGCGCTGTGCACCATCCGGGTGAGGGCACCCGGCGCGAGCCGGTCGGTGCCGCTGAGGAAGAACAGGTGGCGCCCGGTGGACTGTTCGATGCCGAGGTTGCGCCCCTCTGCGGGGGACTCGGACGGAGGCAGCGCGGCGAAGCGGACCAGCGAGGGGTGCTGGGCGGCCCACTGCCGGAGGACCTCCCGGGTACCGTCACCGGATCCGCGGTCGAAGGCGAGCACCTCGACGCGGAGCCCCTCCTCGCACTGGGCCAGCACCGAGTCGAGGCAGGCGCCGATCTGGTGCACGGAGTTCACCGCGTCGACGATCACGCTGACGTCGGGCTGTTCCTTGGGGTGGCGGGAGGGGGCGGCGTTCACGGAACTGGTCACCAGACTTCGTTGCGTACGGGGGCGGTACGAGGGGCCGGGGCGGTCAGCGGACGACCGGGGCCTCGGGCCAGGGCAGTGGCCCGTGGACCGTCGGCTGGGCCCACGGCAGGTGGCGCGTCGTGCCGACGCCGTTGAATCCGGGCGGGGTCAGCAGACCGGGGGTGGCCGAGAGGTCGCCGATGTAGACGACGACGCGGCCTTCGGCCTGCTCGCCCGAGGCCGAGCGCACGGTGTACGGGAAGTGGTCGTAGCCCATCGCCCCGGGCGCGGCCTGGAAGGCGAGGGCGCCTTCCCCGGTGACGCTGACCGTGCCCGCCGACGGCTGGCCGTGCCCGATCAGGACCGTGCCCTGCGGCAGTCCCTGCCGGACCTCGATCACCGCGGGAACATGGGCCTGGTGCGGGGGGATGTTCAGGGCGTGGCCGGGGGCGAACAGGCCCCGGATCCGTACGCCTTCGTGCGCGAGCGGGGCCACGCGCAGCAGCTTGCGCGGCTCCTGGCCGGGGATCGCGGCGCCGATCTCGGGCCGCAGCGCGGGCGCGGTGGTCTCCGGGCGGACGCGCAGGGTGAGCACGGCGGTCTCGGAGGCACCGGCCTGGGCGCGGACCCGGTACCGGCGTTGCGCGGGCGAGTACTCGGCGCCCGAGACGCCGAGCACCTCCGCGGCGTCGGCCACGGAGTCCTCGGCGAGGTAACCGTAGGCGTGCCAGGCGGCGGGGCCGGCCTGCACGGTCAGCGCGAGGCGGACGGTCTGGCCGGGTGCCACGGAGGCCCGCGGATGGGCCTCGCTCTGCAACGTGACACGTGCCGTGTTGCCGGGGACGCCGGGCTCCTGGATCCGGACCGTGGTCAGCAGGTACGTCACTTCGCCCCTCCGATCCGCGCCGCCTCGGGCACCGCGGCGACCCGCTCCTTGGTCAGCCGGTCGGCCGTGGCCGCGTCCGGCCAGCCGATCTCCTCGGTGGTGAACTCGTACCGGTCGAGTCCGTGCACCCAGTGGCCGGGGACGAGGCCCTGGTCGCGCAGGGCCCGGGCGACGAACCGGGCGCACTCGACCGCGCCGGGGGCCCGCATGTGGGTGTCGTCGCGGCCCTTGAGGTTGGCGACCGGGTTCTCGTACGGCTTGAGGTAGGCGAACAGCTCGCGGGTCGCGTCCCGGCCCAGCTCGTCCCACCACTCCAGGCTCTGGTCGTAGAGGTCGATCAGCGGAGCGGCCGTCTCGCCCGCGACCTCTCGCATGGCCATGGGGTAGGTGGCGAGGAAGCGGAGCAGGTTGTCGCTCTTGTCGTACTTGCGCCGCTCGTGGGTGAGGACGAGGATCGGGTGCGCCTGCGCCTCGCGCGTCAGGTTCACCATCTGGCGCAGGTACTCCTGGTACTCCTCGAAGGGCTCGGCGTGCAGGCCCTTCTCCGGCTCCCAGTCCGTGGCCCCGAAGCACACGAGGACGTAGTCGCCGGGGCTGACCTGGTCGAGGACCCACCGGAAGCGGCCGCGGTCGTAGAAGCTCTTCGAACTGGCCCGGGCGACCGCGCAGTTGACGACCTCCAGGTCCGGCGTGAGGAACAGACCCAGGGTCTGTCCCCAGCCGGCCATCGGAAGGTGGTCCACCGAGCGCGTCACGACCGTGGAGTCGCCCGTCACGAACATCCGCCTGCGCGGACCCTCGTGCCCGTACATCGCCGTCATCGTTTTCAGATCTCTTCGTCGGCCTTCGCGAAGGCGTCCGCGAGATCGCCCTCGGGAACCGCCACCGTCTTGAAGGGGTCCAGTCGGCGGACGTCGATGACGTGTCCGGTGAACTGCGAGATGAGGACGTCGACCGAGGTGCGGGCGACGGACTCGGAGGTCAGCAGCGAGTCCGCGGGCTCTTCGCCGAAGGCCTTGCTGCGCATCGGGGTGCGGGTCCGCTCGGGGTTGACGCAGTTGACGCGGATGCCGTCGGCGGCCCATTCGTCCGCGAGCGCCTGGGTCAGGTTGACCGTGGCGGCCTTCGCGGAGGAGTAGAGGCTGTAGCCGGCCCGGCCGCGGGTGTAGCTGCTGGAGGTGTAGAGGAGCAGCTGGCCGCCGGTCTCGGCGAGGTACTGGTGACTGGCGCGGGCGATGTGGACCGGCGCGAGGTAGTTGACGAGCGTCGCCTTCTCGATGGCCTCGTGGTCGGTCTCGGCGAGCTTGCCGGTGCGCAGGACGCCCGCGGTGTTGACGACGTAGTCGATCCGCCCGGCGCTCGCGTGCGCCTCGGCCAGGGCCTTCTCCACGTGGGCGGGGTCCTCGACGAAGGTTCCCGTGCCGGAGCGGCTGTAGCGGAAGACGGTGGCGCCGTAGGACTCGGCGAAGTCGGCGACGTCGGCGCCGATGCCGTAGCTGGCGCCGAAGACGACGAGGCTCTTGCCGGTCAGAGCGGCGCGATAGGTCTCGTCGTCGCCGTGCGCCGGGGCGGCCTGGTGGGCGAGCTGGAAGAACTTGTCCGCGATGAAGATGTCGACCGGGTGGGTCACCTTCATGTTGTGCTCCTCTCCCTCGACCACGTGGATCGGGACGTCGGGGAGGTAGCGCAGGACGACGGAGCAGTCGTCGGTGGCCTCGAAGTTCGGGTCGCCGGCGGCCACGAGGTAGGCGCGGCGGATCGTCGACAGCAGGAAGCCCTGGGGGGTCTGGCCGCGGCGCAGCCGGGAGCGGTCCGGGATCTCGGTGATGAACTCGCCGTCGTCGCCGTGGGTGCGGGTGACGATGATGGTGTCGGCGGACGGGATGGCCACGTCCACGGCCTCGTACTTGTCCAGGGCCAGCACGCAGTCGTCGATGACGCGCTGCGAGAGCAGCGGGCGGACCGCGTCGTGGAAGAGGAGCTTGGGGTCCGGCTCGTCGTCGGCGAGGCCGGCCGTGATGGTGTCGATGGCCCGGCAGGTCGTCTCGTTGCGCGTGGAGCCGCCGGCGATGACGCCGGTCACCTTGTCCAGGCCGGCCGCCGCGACGATCCGCTCGACCTCCTCGACGTGGTCGGCGTGCATGACGACGAGGATCTCGTCGACGGAGGTGTTCTCCTGGAAGATCGTGAGCGTGTGTTCCAGGATGGTCCGGCCGGCGATCTTGACGAGCTGCTTGGGTATGGCGAGACCGATCCTTTGGCCGGTACCGCCGGCGAGGACCACGGCGATGGTACGGGCGTTGCGGGACAAGTCGACTCCTCGGAGGGGGAACGGGGGTGTGCGGGGCGCCGGCGGGGCCGGCAGGGGTACGGCGACTGCTCGGGGCACGCGGCTCAGAAGTACTGCTGCATGGAGCTCGGCAGCTGTCTGATCACGCGGATCGGCATGGTCTCGTCGTGCATCACGGTGCGCCCCCGGGTGAACGGGTTCGCCAGGATCGGCTCGGCGATGTCGCCGGGCGGGAACTCGGTGATGCCCCGTGCGAAGAGCGAGTTGACCGCGTCGTTGAAGCGGACCATCGAGTCCCCGTCACCGAGCAGGTAGCGCTTGAGGATCGCGCGGTGGTCGGCGAGCCGGTCCGTGCCGGCCATCTTCGCGGCGTCCACGCACTGGAGCAGTTCGTCGCAGGCCGGGCCGAGGATGTACGCCGCCGACGCGGCCGGGTTGAGCTGCTTGAAGAGCTCGGGGTCCATGTCGGAGGGGTTGGAGACCGCGTACGGCTTCTCGCTCGCCACGAAGTCCGAGACGACGCTGGAGATGTCGCTGATCATCAGGTCGGACTCGTTGTAGCAGCTGTACAGGGAGGGCAGCTGGCCGGTGACGACCTGGTGCCGGTCGCCTCCGCGGGACTCCCAGAAGGTCTGGTGCCACTCGTCCTGCAGGGCGTCCCAGTTCTCCTTCGGCGGCTTGGCGAGGGCGGCGCGGTCCTTGTCCCAGACTCCGTACACGCCGACGACGGTCCACGCCTTGAGCTTGCCCATCCGGGCTTCGAGCTCGGAGAGCTTCTTGTCCCCGCGGGCCAGGGCCTTGCCCGTGTTGGCGCCGGCGAGCTTGTCGCGGCGGGCGTTGTCCGCCTCCAGCATCTCGACGATCTTGCGGTGGGCGCGGGTGGCCTCGGCGGAACGCTTGCCGGTCAGCGGGTGCGGCTTGTAGATGACCCGCACCGGATCGGGCTGGTTCAGGAGCATCCGGACGATCTTCACGCCCATGAGCACGAGCGAGGTGTGGAAGGGGTCGGCCGTCCATCCCTCCCAGGTGGGCGCGTACATGACGGTGGTCATGTGCTCCCGCGGCCGCGGGCCGACGGTTTCGACCGCGTGGAGCTGCGGGCGGCCCACGCGCACGACGGCCGAGGACGGGATGGTGCCGCGCAGTCGCTGGTAGCGGTCCTCACCGGCCTCGCCGGCGGTCCATATCTCGTCGTAGACCTTGCTGACGCGGTTGGAGCTGGCGAGCTTGTCGCTGTCGCCGTGTCCGATGAAGACGTGCTTGGCCTCGGCGATGCGCAGCATGTGCACGTTCTTGCCGGCGTTGGCCGGGTAGAGGATGACCCGCACCTCGGGGAGTTCGAGCAGGCTGAGGTCGTCGGCCTTGGGGAGGCAGACCACGGGCAGCGGGGTGTACGCGAGGAAGCGCAGCGTGGTGACCTCGCGGAGCACGATGAGCGGGCGGCGGCCGAGGCGCGCGAGGGTGTCCAGCCACATGTTGACCTGGTAAGCGGAGTCGCGCGCGCCGGCGGCGTAGCTGAAGTAGAGGACGACCTCGGGCTGGTACTTGGCGACCTGCTCGTTGAGGATCTTGAAGGTACGCTCGTGGCTGGGGACCTTGCGGCACGCGTTGACGGTGGGCAGCAGCATCAGGATGCCGACCACGGCGAGGGTGACGGCGACCGCGACACCGAGCACGCTGAAGCCGATGATTCCCGTGTGGTCCGTGGCGAGCCCGCCGATGATGACGCTCGTGTCCAGGTACAGCAGCTTGCGCTCGTACCCCTTGAACGCGCGCTCCGGGGGCGGCTCCGGCATCTTGAGCTTGCTCAGGTCCAGGTTGCGCACGCGGACCGGCAGCGCGCGGCGGCGCTTGATGAACATGCACAGGAACGTGTAGGCGAGGCGCAGGGCGTGCACCGCGACGAAGCCGAGGAAGACGACGACGAACTCCTCGCCGTCCACACCCCCGATACCGCGCAGGGCGACCAGGACGGCCAGTTCGCGCACCAGGACGCGAATGCTGAGGCCCCATTTGAGCTTGCCGAGAAACTTGATGAGGTCCGGCTCGTGCTTATGAAGGTAGATGTCCGAAAAGTAACTGCCTGCGAGTGCTGCAATGAAGGCCCAGAACATCCCGAACACGCCTGCAACCAGCATGCCCAGATAGCTGCCCAGCAGCAGGAGGAGAACGAGAACGTTCCGGTCCTTGCTGATCTCCGCATGGCGAATCAGCGCGGCAATCACGCTTCGACCTCTTCCCTCCGGGGCTGAGACCGCATCAGCCAACGGGTCCGGACGCCTCGGCGACATCCGGAAGAGTTCCCCGCGGCGACGTCAATCCTTCACCCGAGCTTTACCTTGAGTGGCGATCGTACCCCTCAATCAGATCACAGATAAATAACGGATAAGACTTCGAGTCAACCTAAAACCCTTTCAGGTCCTCGGCCCGCGTCCCCGTTATTGGGATAGTTCAAGCCAGGGCTCGAATTCGAGGCCCGGGCCCATGGCGGCCTGCCGCGCCACCGCCAGACGGCCCCCGGACCCGATTGTGATCACGATCACCGTCCCGTCGTGCTTCCGGACGGCCACCGGGGGCATAGAGGTCCGCTGCCCGGTCGCGATCCACCAAACCCCGTTGTCCGGCCGCCCGTCCACATACACCCCGATCGCGCAGTCGCCCCGCTCGTCCTCGACGGCCATCACCGTGCAGCCCCAGCCGTCGACGCGGACCCCCGCCGCGCCGTCCACCCGGCCGCGCGCCGCCGGGCCGTTCAGACTCATCGGCCCGTACGCGCCGAGCGGCCACTCGCACAGTTCACCGGTCTCGGCGTACCGGAACCTGAGCGCCCCGCTCTCGGGCGCCGCGGCGAGACTCCCCGGAAGGGCATGGACGTTCGGGGTCGGGTCCACCGCCCACTTCGTGTCCGGGCCTCGGTGCCAGCGGACCAGGCCGGGCCGGTCCAG
This sequence comes from Streptomyces sp. NBC_01351, assembly GCF_036237315.1. GTDB lineage: Bacteria > Actinomycetota > Actinomycetes > Streptomycetales > Streptomycetaceae > Streptomyces. The sequence goes on from NZ_CP108356.1 coordinate 2,003,288, forward strand.
GTGGCGGGCGTACAGCTCGACCTGCCCGTCCGCGCCCCGGAGCGCGACCATCTCGTCGGCGACCTTGGCGCCCCTGAGCAGGCCCCAGCCGGTCCAGCTCCCGTCGGGCAGCCTGCGGCAGTTGTTCACGTGGTGCCCGTCGTTGCGGACGAAGACGTTCAGCGTCCCGTCCGCGTCGTAGGCGGCGACGGGTACGCCGATGAACCGTCCGCGCAGCGGCTCGGCACGGTGCGGGTTCGTCTGGTGGTGCCACTCCCCGAACGGGCGGCCCGACTGGTACTGGGTCACGTGCGCGACGTCGATGTTCCACTCGCTCCCGGCCGGCCCGGTCCGGTGCAGGCCCAGCAGCTCGACGTAGCCGTTGGGGTCCTGCAGGACCGTCAGCGCGGGCAGCAGGCCGGGGGCCTCCAGCAGCACGGGTCCGCTCCAGCTCCCGTCGGCGTCCTCCGTCCAGCGGGCCACGGCGCCCGGCACGGGCAAATAGGCGGAAATCCGGCCGTCGGTTCCGCACACCGCCCAGCCCGCGGGCGCCGGGTACCGCGAGCGCGAGGCGGGGGCCGGCCACGCCTCCTGGTCCAGAACCCGGCAGTCGGTGAACACGGGGCGCCCGACCTCGGCCTGGTACTCCTCCACCGCGTCGAGCACCGCCATCGCCAGGGCGCTCTCCCGCTCCCCCCGCGCACCTTCCTCCCGGAGGGCCAGCGGGTCGCAGGTCAGCACCCGGTCCGGGTCCGCGGCGTGCAGTTCCTGCAGCACCGCCCAGACCAGATCGTCCTCGGGCAGCGGGCTCGCGGCGCGCTGCACGGGGCGGCCCCGGCCGGCGGCCTCCTCGGCGGCGCGGGTCAAGTCCGCCTGCTCCTGAGGTGTTCCGGCGTCCAGGCAGACCACGGTGACCGGCCCGGTCCCCGGTTCCTCGCGCAGGAGCAGCGCGGCCGCACCCGGACCGGTGGCCGCGATGAGGACCCGGCTGCCCTCAGCCGGAGCCGCGAGCAGCCGTGCGGGCTGCGGCTGCGCGCCACGGCCGTCCCCTGTCCGACGGCCGACCGAGTACCCCATGGATCTCCGCTCCTCTTTCGCTGCCTGCCCCGCGCTCCACACGTCGTCCGCGAGCACGATAGAGGTACTCCCGTTCGAGGTGCACGTTTGCCTATAGTGTTGCTCCGCGTGACGCGCCGCGCGGGTCACCCCTTTGCCCGACTGCGGGTGCGCCGCGCACGGCCCGCCTCCGCGCCTCACCCGTGATGGCGGTCACCCTTCCACGACCGCCGATCTCCGGGACCAGAGGACACCTACGGCATGACTCAGGCAACCGACGCACCGCCGCGTTCCCGCAAGGCCCCGAGCCGGAGCAGCCGCAGGAAGCGGGTGCTCGTCCGCATATCCCTGGCTCTGCTCGTCCTGCTCCTCATAGCCGGCGGCGCCGGCTGGTGGGCGTACAGCCGGCTCGACGGCAACATCTCCAGCGTCGACCTGGACAAGGCGATCGGCGACGACCGCCCGCAGAAGGTGGTCGCCGGCGCGCAGAACGTCCTCGTACTCGGCTCCGACTCCCGGGCCGGCGCCAACGGCGAGCTCGACCACGGCAGTGTCAGCGGGGCCCGCTCCGACACCACGATGCTGATCCACATACCCGAGGGCCGGTCCAAGGCCACCGCGGTCAGCATCCCCCGCGACACCCTGGTCACCCGGCCCGAGTGCAAGGACGAGAACGGCAAGGCCGTCCCGTCCCAGCAGCGCGCCATGTTCAACAGCATCTTCCCGGCGGCCGGCGCGGCCTGCGTGGTCAAGACCGTGGAGCAGATGTCCGGTGTCCGCGTGGACCACTTCGTCGTGATCGACTTCGCCGGCTTCAAGGAGCTGGTGGACGCGCTCGGCGGAGTGACCGTCAAGCTGGACAAGCCGATCAAGGGCGGCCTCAACCTCGACGCGGGCGAGCACAGGCTGAACGGCACCGACTCGCTCAAGTTCGTCCGTACCCGCTACGGCTACGGCGACGGCAGCGACCTCGGCCGCATCAGCCTCCAGCAGACCTTCATGATGGCGATGCTGAGGGAGATCAAGAACCAGGACGCCCTCGGCAACCCGGCCCGCCTCTACAAGCTCGCCGACGCCGGGACCAAGTCGCTGACCACCGACTCCGAGCTCGCCTCCCTCACCGCGCTGGCCGACTTCGCGCAGAGCATGAAGGGCGTGGACCCGGACACCATGGAGACGATCATGCTGCCGGTCGCCTACGACAAGGTGGACCGGAACCGCGTCGTCGTCTCCGAGCCGAAGGCGACCCAGCTGTGGGAAGCCCTCCGCAACGACCAGACGATCCCTGCTGCTGTGAAGAAGTCCCCCGCCACGGGGGGCTGACGGGTCCCGCGCACACGCGGAGCCTGCCGTACGGATGAGCGTACGGCAGGCTTCCGGCCTTTCACGCCTAGTACTCCGCGTCCTCGCCGACCTTGCCGAGGCGGCTGTGCCCGCGTCCGTATGCGAAGTAGACGACAACCCCGATGGCCATCCAGATCCCGAAGCGGATCCAGGTCTCGGACGGCAGGTTGAGCATCAACCAGAACGAGGCCGCGATCGACAGGATCGGGATCACCGGCACCCACGGGGTGCGGAAGGACCGGTGCAGGTCGGGGCGGGTCCGGCGCAGGACGATCACGCCGAGGGCAACCACCACGAAGGCGAACAGGGTGCCGATGTTCACCAGTTCCGCGAGCTTCTCCAGGCTGGTGAAGCCCGCAACGACGGCGATGACCACACCGAGCAGGATGGTCGCCCGGTACGGCGTGCGGTACTTCGGGTGGGTGACGGAGAAGACGCGCGGCAGCAGTCCGTCACGGCTCATCGCGAAGAACACGCGGGTCTGGCCGAGCAGCAGGATCATGCACACGGTGATCAGGCCGACGGACGCCCCGAGGCTGATGGCACCGGCGAAGAACGGCTGGTTCACGGACTTGAAGGCTTCGGCGAGCGGGGCGCTGGGCGACATCTCCGTGTACTTCTGCATGCCGGTGACCACCAGCGTCACGGCGACGTAGAGCACGGTGCAGATGATCAGCGAGCCGAGAATGCCGCGAGGCATGTCCCGCTGGGGGTTCTTGGTCTCCTCGGCCGCGGTGGCCACGACGTCGAAGCCGATGAAGGCGAAGAAGATGAGGGATGCCGCGGTGAAGATGCCCATGACGCCGAAGTTGGTGGGCGCGTATCCGAAGAGCACCTGGATCAGCGGCGCGTGAAGGCCGCTGCCCGCCTCCTGTGGCTGCGCCGGGGGGATGAACGGCGAGTAGTTGTCGGCCTTGATGAAGAACAGGCCCGCGATGATGACCAATAGCACGACCGTGACCTTGATGGCGACGACGACCGCGGTGATCCGGGCCGAGAGCTTCGTCCCGACGACCAGGATCGCGGTCAGCACCAGGACAAGCAGGAAGGCGAACAGGTCGAAGGTTCCACCCGCGTCGGGCCCGGACAACGCGGTGGGCACGTCCCAGCCGAGGTTCGTCGCCATGAGGTGGCGCACGTACCCGGACCAGCCGACCGCCACGACGGCGGTGCCGAGCGCGAATTCGAGCACCAGGTCCCAGCCGATGATCCAGGCGGGCAGCTCACCGATCGAGGCGTACGAGAAGGTGTACGCGGAGCCGGCCACCGGCACGGTGGACGCGAACTCGGCGTAGCAGAGCGCCGCGAGGGCGCATACGACGCCCGCTGCCACGAAGGCGAGGGCGGTTGCGGGTCCGGCGTTGTTCCGGGCTGCGATGCCCGTAAGGACGAAGATGCCGGTGCCGATGATGACACCCACACCGAACACCGTCAGGTCCCAGGCGGAGAGCGACTTGCGGAGCGCGTGTTCCGGCTCCTCCGTGTCACGGATGGACTGCTCCACCGTCTTGGTGCGGAAGGGGCTGTTCATATCCCTACTCACCGACGCACCTCCGAAACAGGTGTCGACGCACACGAACGGGCCGGGAGGCCCACTCCTCAAGAGTGATCTCCCGGCCCGTGACGTGCAACCGCGCGGCGATCTAGTGGCCGGCAACCGTCCTAGTCGACGGCGGCCGCCGGCTCGCTGTCGTAGCGCCCGTCCAGCTTCGCCACCAGGCCCGTGACCTGCCGCGCGATGTCCGGAGCGGTCAGCCCGATCTCGGCCATGACCTCCTTGCGGGAGGCGTGGTCGAGGAAGCGCTGCGGGATGCCGAAGTCGCGCAGCGGTACGTCGACCCCCGCGTCCCGCAGGGCCTGCGCGACGGCGGAACCGACACCGCCGGCGCGGCTGTTGTCCTCGACGGTGACGACCACCCGGTGGCGGTCGGCGAGCGGGGCCAGGGCCTCGTCCACCGGCTTGACCCAGCGGGGGTCGACCACGGTCGTGGAGATGCCCTGCCTGTCGAGCAGGTCGGCGATCTCCAGGCACATCGGGGCGAGTGCTCCGACCGAGACGAGCAGTACGTCCGGACGGGTGACCTCGGCCCCCGGGGCGCGGAGCACGTCCATGCCGCCGATCCGGCCGACGGCCGGGACGGCCGGGCCGACGACGCCCTTGGAGAAGCGCACCACGGTCGGCGCGTCCTTGACGAGAACGGCCTCGTTCAGCTGGGCGCGCAGCTGCTCCGCGTCGCGCGGGGCGGCGAGGCGCAGGCCCGGGACGACCTGGAGGATGGACATGTCCCACATGCCGTTGTGGGAGGCGCCGTCGGTGCCGGTGACCCCGGCCCGGTCCAGGACGAAGGTGACCCCGCACTTGTGCAGGGCCACGTCCATCAGGACCTGGTCGAAGGCTCGGTTGAGGAAGGTGGCGTACACCGCGAAGACCGGGTGAGCGCCGCCGGTCGCCAGGCCCGCCGCCGAGGTGGCGCCGTGCTGCTCGGCGATGCCGACGTCGAAGATGCGGTCGGGGTAGGCGTCCGCGAACTTCTTCAGGCCGACCGGCTGGAGCATGGCCGCGGTGATCGCGACGATGTCCTTGCGCTCCTTGCCGAGCTTGACCATCTCGTCGGCGAAGACGGAGGTCCAGCTGGCCGCGTCGGTGGTGACCGGCAGGCCGGTGTCCGGGTGGATGACGCCGACCGCGTGGAAACGGTCCGCCTCGTCCTGGACGGCGGGCTCGTAGCCCCGGCCCTTCTGGGTGAGGCAGTGGACGATGACCGGGCCGCTAAAGCGCTTGGCCCGCTGCAGGGCGGACTCCAGGGCCTCGATGTCGTGGCCGTCGATGGGCCCGATGTACTTCAGGCCCAGGTCCTCGAACATGCCCTGCGGGGCGATGAAGTCCTTGAGGCCCTTCTTCGCGCCGTGCAGGGTCTCGTAGAGCGGCTTGCCGACGACCGGCGTGCGCTCCAGGAGGTCCTTGCCGCGGGCCAGGAAGCGCTCGTAGCCGTCCGTGGTGCGCAGGGTCGCCAGGTGGTTCGCGAGGCCGCCGATGGTGGGGCCGTACGAGCGCTCGTTGTCGTTGACGACGATGACGAGCGGGCGGTCCTTGGCGGCGGCGATGTTGTTCAGCGCCTCCCAGGCCATACCTCCGGTCAGCGCGCCGTCGCCGATGACGGCGGCGACGTGGTGGTCCTCGCGGCCGAGCACCTCGTTGGCCTTGGCGATGCCGTCGGCCCAGCCCAGCACGGTGGAGGCGTGCGAGTTCTCGATCACGTCGTGGTCGGACTCGGCGCGCGAGGGGTAGCCGGACAGGCCCCCCTTGGTGCGCAGGCCCGCGAAGTCCTGGCGGCCCGTGAGCAGCTTGTGGACGTAGGCCTGGTGGCCGGTGTCGAAGAGGACCTTGTCCTTGGGCGAGTCGAAGACCCGGTGCAGGGCGATCGTCAGTTCGACCACCCCGAGGTTGGGGCCGAGGTGCCCGCCGGTCTTGGAGACGGCGTCGACGAGGAAGGACCTGATCTCGGCGGCGAGCTGTTCGAGCTCCTCCTGGCTGAGCCGGTCCAGATCGCGCGGTCCCTTGATGCGGGTCAGCAGCACCCGTGCCTCCTTGCAGTTGCTTGCTGGTCTGTCGAGTCTAATGTTCTGCTCGCGGATGCGGTCATCGGGCTGTCCCGCCCGAGTCACACCTTTGTCATACATGGACGCACCTGCGTGTGGTCACACCTCACATACGGGCGTATACCCGCACAGGCGTACGTACATATGTACGCACAGATGCCCGGCGCCACACGAAGTGGCACCGGGCACGAGCTGTCGGAACGCGCCGACGGGGTGTCCGTCAGGCGCGTCCGGCCGTCTTCTGCGTCTTACGGGTGACCGAGTCGATCACCACGGTCGCCAGCAGTACCGCACCGGTGATCATGTACTGGATCGGAGTGGCGATGCCCTCCAGGGCCAGACCGTACTGGATCGAGGTGATGACCATCACGCCGAGGAGGGCGTTCCAGGTCCGGCCCCGGCCGCCGAAGAGGCTGGTGCCGCCGATGACGGCCGCCGCGATCACGTTCATCAGCAGGTCGCCGGCGCCGGCGCTCTGGTTGGCCGCCGCGATCTTCGAGGCCCAGAAGAGCCCGCCGATGGCGGCGAAGGTGCCGGCGATCGAGAAGACCGCGATGCGGACGGCGGTGACGTTGATGCCCGCACGGCGGGAGGCCTCGACGCTGCCGCCGAGTGCGAAAACGTTTCGCCCGAAGGTGGTGCGGCGCAGGAGGAAGTCCGTGCCGACCAGGGCCAGGATGAACAGCACCACCGCGAGCGGCAGGCCCTTGTACTGGTTGAACACCAGCGCGGGTCCGAAGGTGAACACCGCGAGCAGGCCGGTGCGCAGCAGGATCTCGCCGAGCGGCCGGGAAGGGACCCCGGCGGCCTCCCGGCGCCGCGCGTCGAAGAACGTGGCGAGGAAGTACCCGACCACCGCGACGGCGGCCAGTCCGTAGCCGACGGCCACGTCCGTGAAGAAGTACGTGGTCAGCTGCCCGACCACGCCCTCGGAGTCGAGGTTGATCGTGCCGTTGCTGCCGAGGATCTGCAGCATCGCGCCGGACCAGAAGAGCAGGCCCGAAAGGGTGACCGCGAAGGCCGGGGCGCCGATCTTGGCGAAGAAGAAGCCGTGGATGGAGCCGATGAGGGCGCCGCCCGCGATGGCCGCGAGGATCGCCAGCCATTCGTTCACGCCGTTGGTGACGGCGAGGACGGCCACGATCGCGCCCGAGACGCCGCTGACCGAGCCGACCGAGAGGTCGATCTCGCCGAGCAGCAGCACGAAGATGATGCCCACGGCCATCATGCCGGTGGCGACCATCGTGATCGCGATGTTGGTGAGGTTCTCCGGGGACAGGAAGTTCGAGTTCAGGCCCTGGAAGATCGACCAGATGATGATCAGGCCGAGGACGACGGGCACGGAGCCCAGGTCGCCGGCCTTCAGCTTGCGGCCGAACTCGGTCACGTAGCCGCCGAAGCCCTGCTCGCGCACCAGCAGGCGGGGGTCCACCGCGGGGATGGCGTCCGCGGGGGCGGCGGGGTTGGCAAGGTCCGCCACCGCTTCGACGTTCGCGTGGTGCTTGTCGGTGGCTGGGTTCTCGGTGCTGCTCACTTGCCGGCCTCCCCGGTGCGGGCCGCCCGGCGGGTCACGGCGTTGTCCGTGGCTCCGGTGATGGCGGAGATGATCTCTTCCTGCGAGGTCTCGGCGACCTTGAAGACGCCGTTGTTGCGGCCCAGCCGCAGGACCGCCACCTTGTCGGCGACGGCCTTCACATCGGCCATGTTGTGGCTGATGAGGATGACGGCGTGACCGCGCTCGCGCAGCCGCTCCACCAGGTCGAGGACCTGTGCGGTCTGCTCGACGCCGAGGGCGGCGGTCGGCTCGTCGAGGATGACGAGCTTCGGCTCGCCCAGCATGGAGCGGGCGATCGCCACGGTCTGGCGCTGACCGCCGGACAGCGAGGCGATGGGGATCCGGACACTGGGGATCCGGATGGACAGGGTGGTCAGGAGCTCGCGGGCGCGGCGCTCCATCTCCACCTCGTCGAGGATGCCGCGGCGCTTGAGCTCGCGGCCGAGGAAGAGGTTGCCGACGACGTCGATGTTGTCGCACAGCGCCAGGTCCTGGTAGACCGTCGCGATGCCGAGGTTCTGGGCGTCGTGCGGCTTTCCTATGGAAACCGGGCGGCCCTCCCACTCGATGACTCCGTCGTCGATGGGGTGCACGCCGGCGATCGTCTTGACCAGCGTGGACTTGCCGGCGCCGTTGTCGCCCACCAGGGCGACCACTTCACCGGAGTGGATCTCGAGTTCTACGTCGGTCAGGGCCTGAACGGCGCCGAACCGCTTCGAGACCCCTCGCAACGCCAGCACGGGCGCAGCGGACACATGAACCATCTCCTTCGCCGCCTGACCGGCGGGGATGTCGTGCAAAAGAGCAGGAGCGGGGCGAATGGGGGAAAGAGGGGATGCCCGGCGCCCCGTGCATGGCGGGGGGAGAGGCGCGGAGCGCCGGACAGGTGGGGGGAGTCGGCTCCCGGAGAGGGAAGCGACGGGGGCCTTACTTCAGGCCGAGGGTCGCGCAGGCGGCCGCGTACTTCTCGGTGCAGATCTCATCGACCGTGTAGACGCCGTCCTTGACGACGGTGTCCTTGATGTTGTTCTTGGTGAGCGAGACGACCGGGATCAGCACGGACGGAACGCCCTTGGTGGTCGGGCTGTCGATCTTCTGGTTGATGATCCCGTCGATCTTCTCGCCCTTGGCGAGGGCAACGGCCATCTCGGCGGCGGCCTTGGCCTCGGGGGCGTACGGCTTGTAGACGCTCATGAACTGCTCGCCCGCCACGATCCGCTGCACACCGGCGAGTTCGGCGTCCTGACCGGTGACCGGGGGCAGGGGGGACAGGCCGGCCGCCTTGAGGGCGGTGATGATGCCGCCGGCCATGCCGTCGTTGGCGGAGTAGACGCCGATGACCTTGTCCTTGCCGATGGCCGAGAGCGCGCCCGCCATGTTGGTGTTGGCGTTCTCCGGCTTCCACTCGACGGTGTCGTACTCCTTGCCGATGTTCACCTTGCCGTCGAGGACGGAGTGCGCGCCCTTCTTGAACAGCGCGGCGTTCGGGTCGGTGACGGAGCCGTTCATCATGACGATCTGGCCGTCCTTGGCCTTGTCGCCCAGCGCCTCCAGCAGGGCCTTGCCCTGGACCTTGCCGACCTCTTCGTTGTCGAAGGAGGTGTAGGCGTCGATCGGGCCTTCGGCCAGGCGGTCGTAGGCGACGACCGGGATACCGGCGTCCTTGGCCTTCTTGACCGAGCCGGCGATGGCCTTGGAGTCCACGGCGTCGACGATGAGGACGTTCACCTTGTTGGTGATCATCGTGTCGACCTGGGAGTTCTGCGTGGTCGCGTCCTGCTTGGCGTTGGCGTAGACGACCTCGCCCTTGCCGCCGGTCAGTTCCTTGACCGTCTTCTCGATGAGCGGCTTGTCGAACTTCTCGTAGCGCGCGGTCTGGTTCTCCGGCAGGAGCAGACCGACCTTGATCGCGTCGCCCACCGCGGCGCCGGTCGCCTTGGTCTGGTCTCCGGCCTCCTTGGCACTGCCACAGGCGGCGAGGGAGACGGCCATCGCACCGGCGGCGACGGCTACAGCGGTTCTGCGCATACGCGTGTTCATTACTTGAACCTCCCTGACGAGGCCGCAGCACTGCGGCCGAGGTGGATGTGAGTCAACCCCGGCCGCGTTTTGCCGTCAAGGAGTGAATCCTTAACGAGATGACAACGGTGCCATCCGTTATCTACCTGAAGACAAGACGACGGGAGCTCGCACTCCACTTCCATGGTCCGACAAAAGCGTCGAATCGCCCATCTCGCTCAGGACGAGGGCCAGTGCGCCCAGCACCTCCGCGCGGCCGCCCAGGGAGCCCGTGAGCACGGACAACTGCCGTGCGGCGCTCGGAATCGCGTACCTCCCCACTGATTCACGGATGGGAGCCAGGACGAGTTCACCCGCGTCCGCCAGCGAGCCGCCCAGCACGATGCGGCTGGGGTTCAGGAGGTTGCACAGACTGGCCACGCCGCTGCCGACGTGACGGCCCACGTCCGTGATCACCCGGCGGCAGCCCGGGTCCCCGCCGCGGGCCAGCTCGACCACCCGCTCCATCGTCAACTCCGGCCCGTGCGTGCCCTGGAGCAGCGGCAACACGTACCGCGCCGCCGCGAAGGTCTCCAGGCAGCCGCGATTCCCGCAGCGGCAGACCGGGCCCGATTCGTCGAGCGTGATGTGCCCGATCTCGCCCGCGGTGCCCCCCGGTCCGCGGTAGATCTGGCCGTTGATCACCAGGCCCGCGCCCACACCGCTGGCCACCTTGATGTAGGCCAGGTCCTTTACTCCCCGCCCACTCCCCCAAACGAGTTCACCGAGGGCCCCGAGGTTCGCGTCGTTGTCCACGTAGACCGGCACCCCGAGGCGGCGCGCGAGCTCCTCGCGGGGGTTGATGCCCGCCCAGCCCGGCAGGATCGCGGTCGAGCCCAGGGTCCCGGACTCCACGTCGATCGGGCCGGGGACGCCGAGCCCGACGCCGATGACCTTCTCCAGACCGACGCCTATGTCCGCGATCAGCCTCCCGACCAGCGATTCCGCCAGGTCGAAGCCGTCCGCCCAGGAGGCGTCGACGTCCAGCGGCTCGGCCTTCTCGGCCAGCACCTGGTGGGCGAGGTTCCCGACCGCCACCCGCAGGTGGGTGTGGCCGAAGTCGACGCCGATGACGATCCCCGCGTCGCCGCTGAGCGAGACGCTGCGCGCCCGCCGGCCGCCGGCCGAGGTGTCGGTGACCTCGACGGTCCCGCCGTCCTTGAGTTCCCGGACGATGTTGGAGACCGTGGCCGCCGACAGTCCGGTGGTGCGGGCGATCTCCGCCTGGGTCAGCGAACCCGAGAGCCGCACCGCCCGCACGACCCGTTCGAGATTCGCGCGATGCAGCGAGGACTGCGATCCGGGAGTCTGCACGACTCATCCACTCCTGCCCATAAGCGACGGCAAGCGTCGCCCCCCGGCCGGGAACCGTCGCGGCTTCATGCCCCGAGACCCCGGCGTCTCTCCAACTTGTGAACCTTAAGTCGAGCCTTTGCGCATCGGCACGTCAAGAGGCTGACGCGGAACGAAACGGCCGCGAATGGCCAAAAGGGGGAGAGAACCGGGCACCGTGATCGTGCTACGGTCGCCGAGGCGCTGGTCCTCTGCGGCTCTTCCGGCCGGACCGGGCGCCTGTACTGACGGCGCTATGCGAGGAGGTGTTCGGGATGAGTCCCGAAGGAAGTCCTCGCTGCGCTCGTGTCAGCTGACCCGTTGATCAGCTGACCTTTCATGTGAGTGCGCACGGCCGCGATCCATCGCGCTTCCGTGCTCTTCAGTATTCCCTCCGCATGCCCTGACTGTCCTGTCAGACATGTGTCACCCATGCCCATCGGCGCTCGCCGCGGCCTGCCGCGCCGCTCCGCGCCGACCCATGATCACTCCACGTGACCGCTCGGCTTCGCGCTGCCCGGACACCGTGGAGGGAGGTTTTCGTCATGACCATGCTCACCCCCCGTACCCCGACCAAGCTCGCACCGCCGGGCAAGGCGCGCCGCGAGCGCAAGGCCGCCGAGCTGGAGTCCCGTACCCGGCTCGTCGGCGAGCGCCTCGCCGAGACCAGCGCCCGCCCGGGCGTGCGGGTCCTGCAGGACGTGGACTCGTCCCTGGGCGGCCTCACCCACGCCGAGGCCGCGCTGCGCCTGGAGCGCCACGGCACGAACACCGTCGCCCAGGAGCGCACCCCCCTCTGGTTCGTCCAGCTGGGGAAGGCGTACTGGAACCCCTTCATCGGCGTCCTGATGTTCCTGGCCGCCGTCATGTACTGGCAGGACCCCGGGGACCCGGGCGTCGTCATCCTCTCCGTGATGGTGGGGATCAGCGGACTGCTGCGCTTCTGGCAGGAGTACCGCTCGGGCCGGGCGGCCGACGCGCTGAAGAAGCTCGTCACCACCACCTGCGCGGTGCAGCGCCGGGCCGGCAGCGGTTCCGAGCCGACCACCTTCGAGGTTCCGATGGACCGGGTGGTCCCGGGCGACGTGGTCAAGCTGGCCGCCGGCGACCTGATCCCGGCCGATCTGCGGCTGATCAGGTCCAAGGACCTGATGGTCAGCCAGGCCGCCCTGTCCGGCGAGTCCCTGCCGGTCGCCAAGGCCGACACCCTCCCTAACGACCTCGGCCGGCAGGAGAGCACGGACCCGGTGGAGGCCGACAACCTCTGCCTGATGGGGACCTCGGTCACCTCCGGCACCGCCACCGGAGTGGTCGTCGCCACCGGCGCCGACACCTACTTCGGCTCGATGGCCGGCTCTCTCGTCGGCGAGCGCCCGCAGACCAACTTCGACAACGGCGTGCGCAAGGTCAGCTTCCTGCTGATCCGCTTCATGCTGGTCATGGTCCCGGTCGTGTTCATGATCAACGGCTTGACCAAGGGCGACTGGAACGAGGCCTTCCTCTACGCCATCGCCGTCGCGGTCGGTCTGACGCCCGAGATGCTCCCCATGGTCGTCTCCGCCAACCTGGCGCGCGGCGCGGTCGCCATGTCCAAGCGCAAGGTGGTCGTCAAGCGGCTCAACGCGATCCAGAACCTGGGCGCGATGGACGTGCTCTGCACGGACAAGACCGGCACCCTCACCGAGGACCGGATCGTCCTGGACCGCTACCTGGACGTGCACGGCGACGAGGACCTGGAGGTCCTGGAGTACGGCTACCTCAACTCGCACTTCCAGACGGGCCTGAGAAACCTGATGGACCAGGCGGTCATCGACCGCGTCAACGAGGCCGAGGAGGTTGTCGTCGACGCACGGTTCTCGATGGTCGACGAGATCCCCTTCGACTTCGCCCGGCGCCGGATGTCCGTGGTCCTCAACCGCAACTCCCTGGTGGGCGGCCCGGGCCGGCCCGAGCACGTCATGATCACCAAGGGTGCGGTCGAGGAGGTCCTGGACCTCTGCACGCACATCACCGACCGCGGCGAGAAGGTCGAGCTGACGGAGCAGCTGCGGTGGCACGTCACCCGGATCGCCGAGGAGAACAACCGCCGCGGCCTGCGGGTCCTCGCCGTCGCCACCCGCACGATCGCCGCCCCGCGGGACACCTACACGGTGGCCGACGAGGACCAGCTGACGCTGGTCGGCTTCCTCGCCTTCCTCGACCCGCCGAAGGCCGACGCCGCCCGGGCCCTGCAGGGCCTGGCCGACAAGGGCATCGCGGTGAAGGTGGTCACCGGGGACAACGACCTCGTGGCCGCCCGGGTCTGCGCCGACGTCGGCATCGAGGTCGGGCACGTGGTGCTCGGCACCGAGATCGACGGCCTCGACGACACCGAACTGCGCGCGCTGGCCGCCCGTACGACGGTCTTCGCCAAGGTCAACCCGGTCCAGAAGGCCCGGATCGTACGGGCCCTGCAGGCCGACGGACACACGGTCGGCTTCCTCGGGGACGGCATCAACGACGCGGCCGCGCTGCGCGACGCCGATGTCGGCATCTCCGTCGACACGGCCGTCGACATCGCCAAGGAGTCGGCGGACATCATCCTGCTGGAGAAGGACCTGACCGTCCTGGAGCAGGGCGTGGTCCAGGGCCGGACCACCTTCGGCAACACGATCAAGTACATCAAGATGACGGCCTCGTCGAACTTCGGCAACGTCTTCTCGGTGCTGGTGGCGAGCGCCTTCATCCCCTTCCAGCCGATGCTGCCGATCATGCTGCTGATGCAGAACCTGGTCTACGACATCGCACAGCTGGCCACCCCCTGGGACCGGATGGACAAGGAGTACCTGCGCAAGCCCCGCAACTGGGACGCCAAGGGCATCGCCCGCTTCATGGTCACCATCGGCCCCATCAGCTCCATCTTCGACATCGCGATGTTCGTGATCATGTGGAACGTCTTCGCCGCGAACAGCGAGGCGAGCCAGTCGCTGTTCCAGTCCGGCTGGTTCATCGAGGGCCTGCTCTCGCAGACCCTGATCGTCCACATGATCCGTACCCGGAAGATCCCGTTCATCCAGTCCCGCGCCTCCTGGCCGGTGATGGTGATGACCGTCCTCGCGGTGCTGACCGGGCTCTGGCTGCCCTTCTCGCCGCTGGCCGCCTCGCTGGGCTTCGTCGCCCTGCCGGCGAGCTACTTCCCGTGGCTGATCGGCGTGCTCCTCGCGTACTGCACGCTCACCCAGCTCGTGAAGACCTGGTACATCCGCACGTTCAACACCTGGCTCTGAGAGCTCGAAGAGGAGGCCGAGCCGATGATGAACGAATGGAGCATGGCCGGGCACCTGACCGCGGCGCTCGGCTTCGGGGCCGCGATCGGGCTGGAGCGGCAGTGGCGGGCCCGGCTGGCGGGCCTGCGGACCAACGCCCTGGTGGCGGGCGGCGCCGCACTGTTCGTCCTGCTCTCGCAGTACGGATTCATCGGCGAGGTCTCCGAGGTGCAGTACGACGGATCGCGGGTCGCCGCCCAGATCGTGTCCGGGATCGGCTTCCTCTGCGCCGGTGTGATCATGCGCGACGGCCTGAGCGTCCGGGGCCTGAACACGGCCGCCACCCTGTGGTGTTCGGCTGCCGTGGGCTGTCTGGCGGGGGTCGGGATGTTCGTCCTGGCCGCCTTCGGCACGGCGGGCGTGGTGGGAGCGAACCTCCTGCTGCGCCCGCTGGGCCGGCGCCTCGACCGCGAGCCGCGGGGCGGGGCCGAAGTGGCGACCGACTTCCACTTCGAGGCGGTGTGCCTGGAGGCGGAAGAGGCCCACATCCGGCACCGGCTGGTCGACGCACTGGCCCGGCCCGGCTACCAGCTGCGGGAGATCCGCAGTGTGGACGGACCGGACCCCGGCAAGGTGACGGTGTCCGCGCTGCTGACCGCCGAGGGCGCGGGCGGCCGGGCGTTGGAGGAGGCCGTGAGCAACCTCTCGCTAGACCCCTCGGTCTCGGCGGTCGGCTGGGCGGTCGTCCCGACCCCCTCCTTCTGAGCCCAGGGGGCACGCTTCCTTCTGAGCCCGGGGGGGGCACGCTTCCTTCTGAGCCCAGGGGGCACGCTTCCTTCTGAGCCCAGGGGGCTACTTGAGAGTGGCGGAGGTCAGTCCGGCCTGGATCTGGCGCTGGAAGGAGAGGTAGACCGCCAGCATCGGGATGATCGCGATGGTGGCGCCGGCGAACAGCACGGGAAGGTCCGTCTCGTAGCCCATCTGGTACTGGAGCTGGATGAGGCCCTGGGTGAGCATGTAGCGCTCGGGGTCTGCGCTCGTCTGGGGCTGCATCAGCACGGCCGGCAGGATGTACTGGTTCCACTGGCCCAGGATGTTGAATATCCCGACGCTGATCAGGCCGGGCTTGGCCATCGGCAGCATCACCTGGAAGAAGATCCGGGTGTCGGAGGCCCCGTCGATGACGGCCGCCTCGTAAATCGCGGTCGGCAGCGTCCGGAAGAAGGAGTGCATGAAGAAGACAGTGAACGGCATCGAGTAGGCGACGTACACCAGGATCAGGCCCTGGTAGGTGTTCAGCATGTCGAAGCGCTTGACCATGAAGAAGAGCGGTACGAGCGCCAGGAACACCGGGAACATCGCCCCGCTGACGAAGAAGTAGTAGACGAGCCGGTTGCCCGTGAAGGGGTAGCGGGCCAGTACGTACGCGGCCATCGAGCCGAACAGCATGGTCAGCGGGACCGAGAACACCAGCACGATGAGGGTGTTCGCGAAGTAGCCGCCAATGCCCTTGGTCCAGGCTCGGCCGAAGGCGTCGAAGTGCCAGTTCGAGGGCCAGCTGAGGGCCGAACCGCCGATCTGCGCGTCGGTCTTGAAGGCGCCGAGGGCGAGCCAGATCAGGGGCAGCACGATCATTATCGCCCAGAGGACGAGGAAGCCGTGCGAGAAGACGTTGAGGACCACGCCCTCGGAGCGGCGTCCGTCCCGCTCCTTCGTCCGTCCGGGTCCGCCGGACCGCTCCGCGGCAGCTTCGCCCGGAGCCTTGATCACTGTGGTCATTACTGGTCTCCCGCTCAGAACTCGATGCGCTCGCGGCGGGTGGCGCGCAGCGTGATGACGGACAGGATCATGGTCAGGACGAGCATGACCACGCCCATGGCGCAGGCGTAGCCGCTCTTGCCGAAGTACAGGAAGTTGCGCATCAGCACCGTCGACATGACCTCGCTGTGGTGGTCGGGTCCGCCGCCGAACTGGCCCGAGGTCATGGTCGACACCAGCACGAACATGTCCATCGCGGCGATGCCCAGATAGACCGCGGAGGTCTGCACAGAGTCCCACAGCAGGGGCAGGGTGACCTTGAAGAAGGTCTGGGCGCGCCCGGCGCCGTCGAGCAGCGCGGCCTCGTAGATGTCCTTGGGAACGGACTGCATGGCCGCGGAGAACAGCACGAGGTAGAAGCCGACGCCGTGCCAGACGACGACGAGCAGCAGGCACCAGAGCACGAAGTTGGGCTCGTTGAGCCATTCGACCGGGTGCTTCGGGTCGATCAGGCCGAGCTTGATCAGGAAGCCGTTGAGCAGGCCGCCCTCGTCGCTGCGGTAGATCGCGCCGAAGAGCACGGCGAGGATCGCGAGGGAGAGCACCTGCGGGAAGAAGTAGACGATCTTGTAGATGCGCGATCCGCTCACGCCCTGGACCCCGCCCGCCCCGCTGCGCCCGCCCGCGTTCACCATGAAGGCGAAGAAGAGGGCGAGCAGGATGGTGACGACGGGGACGAACACCAGGAGCAGCAGGTTGTGCCCGAGCGCGCCCCGGAAGTCATCGTCCTTCAGCAGGGTCGAGTAGTTCTCCAGGCCGACGAAGTCGAACGTCGGTGACTGCCCGGTCCAGTTGGTGAAGGAATAGCCGAACGTCTGTACGTACGGCCAGATGACGAAGGTCAGGTACAGCGCGAGGGGTGCGAAGAGGAAGGCGGTGATGAAACCGCCCTTCCCCCGCCCCTGTGCTACGTGGCTCATGGTGTCCGTCCCCGCAGTGGTCAGCTGCGCTTGTTGTTCTTGGCGTTCGGGTCCTGGGCGGCCTTGTTGACCGCGGCCTGGGCCCGCTTGATCCATTCCTTGGGCTGGATCCGCTGCGCCATCAGCTCATTGGACGCGTTCTGGATCTCCGTGTCCATCTCGCTGTACCAGTCGGGGTAGCGGTAGGTGAAGGTGTTGGCGCCCGCCCCCTTCAGCGCCTCGACCGCCGACTGGGTGCCCGGCCGCAGTTTGACGCTCGGGTCGACGCCGTCCTTGACCACGGTGAGCGAGTTGGCCTGCTGGGCGAAGATCGTCGACCATTCGCGGGACAGCATAGAACGGAGGAACTCCAGGCCCGCGGCCTTGTTGGCGGCCTTCTCCGGGACGATGAAGGGCTCGTCGACGCCGGCCCTGATCGCCTCCAGGGGCATCTTGCTGTCGGCGAGCAGCGGGACCGGCAGGAACTTCATGTCGAAGTCCTCCGGGGTCTGCTTCAGCTGCTCGTTCTCCAGCCAGGATCCGCAGGGGATGAAGGCGGCCTTGTACTGGTTCCAGGCCGTCTGGGAGTCCGTGTGGGTGAGGCCGTTGGTGCCCGGCATCAGCAGGCCCTTCTCGACCACCTCGTAGACCGCCTCGACGGCGGCGAGGGCGGCCGCGTTGCCCTCGAAGGCGTTGGGCGCGAGGTTGTCGATCGCCTTGACGGCGTCCAGGCCGCCCTTCTTGGCGATCAGGTCCATGATGACGACGTTGATGTAGTACGGGAACTTGCCCTGGTGGGCGAGGCCGCCGATGCCCGCCTCCTTGGCCTTGGTGCAGACGGCGAGGAACTCGTCCCAGGTCTTGGGCGCCGCCCAGCCCTTCTCCTTGAAGAGCTTGCCCGAGTACCAGAAGCCGAACACGGCGTACACGTACTTCAGGACGAGGTACTTTCCGCCCTGCATGCCCTGTTCGACGGCCCCGTCGACCAGGGTGTCGCGCACCTTCTTGGTCGGGTCGTCGAGCGAGGGCGCGTCGAGCACGGCGTTGAGGTCGGCGAGCTGGCCTCCCTTGGCGAGCACGTCCAGGGGGATCTTCTGGGCGCCCGAGTCGTCGACGACGTCCGGCGGGTTGCCGCCGTTGAAACGGGGCTGGAGCTTGGCGGTGATCTCCTGGGTGGCCAGGTGGGAGGTGGTGGTGCCCCACTTCTTGTCGAAGGCGGCCTCCCAGGCCTTCGCGTAGTCGTCGCCGAACCCGCCCTTGAAGACGACCACGTCCAGCTTGCCGCCCTTGGCCAGCCCGAAGGGGTTCTCCTTGGAGACGACCCCCTTGTCCGGGCCCTTCGTGGACTCCTCGCCGCCGGAGGCGCAGGCGGACAGGAAGCTCATCGTCGGCACCGTGATAAGTCCGAGTGCTGCGGAGCGCTTGATCAGATCGCGGCGCCCGAGGCCCTCACCCGTGGATCCCATGCTCATGTCCTCGCCTTCGTCAGAAGTGTGAAGGAGGCCGGAAAGTCACGGCGGTTGCCGTGCATGCGGACATCTCCGCAGGTCCCCGCCCATCCCCCGGTCCGGGGCCGCTGGTCTCGCTGCGATCCGGACGGGCACAGGTATAGTCCACTTCCGCTCGTGTGAGCAAGATCATGCACACGTATGGCCGTCGGTTTTTCCGAGTTGAGACCTGTCCGTCATCTGGACCGGCCCCCGGATGCACCAAAGGGCCGTACCCCCTTGGCGGGGATACGGCCCTTTGGTGCCGGTTGCGCCTCGGCGGTGACTAGCCGCGGATGAGGTTGCGGAGCACGTACTGCATGATGCCGCCGTTGCGGTAGTAGTCCGCCTCACCGGGGGTGTCGATGCGGACGACCGCGTCGAAGGAGACACCGGTGTCGGTGGTCACCTTGACCGTGCGCGGGGTGGTGCCGTTGTTCAGCTCCTCCACACCGGTGAAGGAGAAGGACTCCTCGCCGGTGAGGCCCAGGGAGGCCGCGGTGGCGCCCTCGGGGAACTGCAGGGGCAGAACGCCCATGCCGATCAGGTTGGAGCGGTGGATGCGCTCGTAGGACTCGGCGATGACGGCCTTGACCCCGAGCAGCGCGGTGCCCTTCGCCGCCCAGTCGCGGGAGGAGCCGGAGCCGTACTCCTTGCCCGCCAGGATGACCAGCGGGATGCCGGCGGCCTGGTAGTTCTGCGAGGCGTCGTAGATGAAGGAGACCGGCGCGCCGTCGACGGTGAAGTCGCGGGTGAAGCCGCCCTCGGTGCCCGGCGCGATCTGGTTGCGCAGGCGGATGTTGGCGAACGTACCGCGGATCATGACCTCGTGGTTGCCGCGGCGGGAACCGTACGAGTTGAAGTCGCGGCGCTCGACGCCGTGCTCCGTGAGGTACTTGCCGGCCGGAGTGTCGGCCTTGATCGCACCGGCCGGGGAGATGTGGTCGGTGGTGACCGAGTCGCCCAGCTTCGCCAGCACGCGCGCGCCGGCGATGTCGGAGACCGGGGTGGTCTCCATCGTCATGCCCTCGAAGTAAGGGGGCTTGCGGACGTAGGTGGACTGCGGGTCCCACTCGAACGTGTTGCCGGTCGGGATCGACAGCGCCTGCCACTGGGCGTCGCCCGCGAAGACGTCCTGGTAGGACTTGCTGAACATGTCCTCGCCGATGGCGTTCGCCACGACGTCGTTGACCTCGGCCTCGGTGGGCCAGATGTCCTTGAGGAAGACCGGGTTGCCCTCGGTGTCGATGCCGATGGCGTCCTTGGTGACGTCCACCTTCATGGAGCCCGCGATGGCGTACGCGACGACCAGCGGCGGGGAGGCCAGGTAGTTCATCTTGACGTCGGGGTTGATCCGGCCCTCGAAGTTGCGGTTGCCGGAGAGCACCGAGGTGACCGCGAGGTCGTGCTCGTTGATCGCCTTCGAGATCTCCTCGTCCAGCGGACCGGAGTTGCCGATGCAGGTGGTGCAGCCGTACCCGACGAGGTTGAAGCCCATCTTGTCGAGGTACGGGGTCAGGCCGGCCTTGTCGAAGTAGTCGGTGACGACCTTCGAGCCCGGGGCCAGGGTGGTCTTGACCCACGGCTT
Source organism: Streptomyces sp. NBC_01351 (assembly GCF_036237315.1). Classification (GTDB taxonomy): domain Bacteria; phylum Actinomycetota; class Actinomycetes; order Streptomycetales; family Streptomycetaceae; genus Streptomyces. The sequence continues at coordinate 2,023,249 of NZ_CP108356.1, forward strand.
GCGGGACAGGCCCTTCTCGACCGCCTTCTTGGCCACGAGCGCCGCGGCGACCATGACGTAGGGGTTCGAGGTGTTGGTGCAGGAGGTGATCGCGGCGACGGTGACGGCGCCGTGGTCGATCTCGAAGGAGGTGCCGTCGGCCAGGGTGACCTGGGTCGGGCGGGTCGGCACGCCGTTGGTGGAGGCCGGGGCGTCGGAGGCCGGGAAGGACTCCTTGCCCGCCTCGTCGTCGTCCTCGACGTAGTTGCGCACGTCCAGGGCGAACTGCTGGGAGGCGTTCGCCAGGACGATGCGGTCCTGCGGGCGCTTCGGGCCGGCGATGGAGGGGACGACCGTGGAGAGGTCGAGCTCCAGCTTCTCGGAGAAGTCCGGCTCGGCGGCCGGGTCCAGCCACAGGCCCTGCTCCTTGGCGTACGCCTCGACGAGCGCGACCTGCTGGGCGTCGCGGCCGGTCAGGCGCAGGTACTTCAGCGTCTCGTCGTCGATCGGGAAGATCGCGGCGGTGGAGCCGAACTCCGGCGACATGTTGCCGATGGTGGCGCGGTTCGCGAGGGAGGTGGCGGCGACGCCCTCACCGTAGAACTCGACGAACTTGCCGACGACGCCGTGCTTGCGCAGCATCTCGGTGATGGTGAGCACCAGGTCGGTGGCGGTGGTGCCGGTGGGCAGCTCGCCGGTCAGCTTGAAGCCCACGACGCGCGGGATCAGCATGGAGACCGGCTGGCCGAGCATCGCGGCCTCGGCCTCGATGCCGCCGACGCCCCAGCCCAGTACGCCCAGGCCGTTGACCATCGTGGTGTGCGAGTCGGTGCCGACGAGGGTGTCGGGGTACGCCTGGCCGTTACGGACCATGACCGTGCGGGCCAGGTGCTCGATGTTGACCTGGTGGACGATGCCGGTGCCCGGGGGGACGACCTTGAAGTCGTCGAAGGCGGTCTGGCCCCAGCGCAGGAACTGGTAGCGCTCCTTGTTGCGGCCGTACTCCAGCTCGACGTTCTGCGCGAAGGCGTCCTTCGTGCCGAACTTGTCGGCAATGACCGAGTGGTCGATGACCATCTCGGCGGGCGAGAGCGGGTTGATCTTCGCCGGGTCGCCGCCGAGGGCCTTCACGGCCTCGCGCATGGTGGCGAGGTCCACGACGCAGGGAACGCCGGTGAAGTCCTGCATGATCACGCGGGCCGGCGTGAACTGGATCTCCTCGCTGGGCTGGGCCTGGGAGTCCCAGTTGCCGAGCGACCGGATGTGGTCGGCGGTGATGTTCGCGCCGTCCTCGGTACGGAGCAGGTTCTCCAGCAGGACCTTCAGGCTGTAGGGAAGGCGGGCGGAGCCCTCGACCTTGTCCAGCTTGAAGATCTCGTACGACTCGTCGCCCACCTGCAGCGTGCTGCGGGCGTCGAAGCTGTTCGCCGACACGACAGTCTCCTTCATGCATGAATTCGCGCGTATTTACCGCATCCTGCCGCCACGCCCCTTGGCCAATCCGCTAAGGTAAGGCTAAGTTAGGTAACCCTTACCAGCGGGGGCGGCTGCGGTTCGCCTTCGGCAGATATCTCGATGTCGAGATAACTCTAGTACATGTCCGGGGGCAGGGACGAGGCCCGCACCCGCAGGCCCGCCGCGACGGTCAGTCGACCGGTCGCTTCCGCATGCCCCGATTCCACCAGCGCGACCAGTGTGGACATGGCGAGCGCGCCGATCCGCTCCGGGTTCAGGGTGACGGTGGTCACGGGCGGATCGCCGTCCGCGTACGCCGCGTCCTCGCTCGCGCAGACCAGCAGCAGGTCCTCGGGCGTACGGATCCCATGGCGCGCGGCGGCTGCCAGCACCTGGCGGCCGCCCGGATCGTAGAGCGTGTAGACGGCGTCGGGGCGGCCGGGCGGGTCGACGCCCCCGCCGAAGACGGGGTCGAAGGCGCGGCCTTCCCCGTCCAGCGGATCGAAGGGGACCACCAGTGGGGGCATCCCCCGCTCCGCGCACCAGTGTTCGTAGGCCGAGGTGACGGCCCCCGTGTAGAACTCCCGGCCGAAGGCGGAGTGCAGGGCTATCCGCCGGGCGCCGGACGCGGCCAGATGGTCGAGCACCTCGCGGGTGATGCCGGCGTGGTCGTTGTCCACCCACACGTCGCCGGGCAGCGGGTCGCCGGGCCGGCCGTCGAAGACGATGGGCAGCCCGCGCGCCCGCAGGGCCCGGAGCACCGGGTCGTCCTGCGGGCTGTCGAGCAGCAGCATCCCGTCCACCGCGAGGGTGTGCCACAGCGGCTCGGCGCCGCGGTCCGCGGGCAGGGTGGTCAGGGCGTAGCCGTGGGCGTGGGCCACGGAGGTGGCGGCGGTGAGCAGCCGGGAGAAGTAGGCGACGCCGGCGAAGTCCCAGGTCCAGTCGGCGTAGGTGGTGACCGCTAGGCCGAGGGTGCGGGTGCGGGGGCCGCGGTGGGTGCCGTAGCCGAGGGAGGCGGCCACCTCCCGGACCCGGCGGCGGGTGCCGTCGCCGAGGCGGCCGGTGCCGGCGAGCGCGTGGGAGACGGTCGCGGTGGAGACCTCCGCGGCGCGCGCGATGTCGGCGATGGTGGGTCCGGGTCCTGGCACGCGGGTCATCGTACGGATTTCGTCGTCCGGGGTGGGTTCCGGTTAAGGGGTTAACCAAAGAGTGTCCTGGCCACATCGACGATTCGGAGTGGTCATGACGTCTTCTTCTCTGTCCCGGCGCGGCCTGCTCGCGGCGGCGGGGGCCGCCGGCGCGGCGGGCCTGCTGGGCGCGGCGGCCGGCAGCGCCGCCGCGGCGCCTTCGGGGCGCGGTCCGGCGGCCCTGGTCATCCACAACGCGCGGGTGTTCAGCGGGGTCGGGACGGGCCGCCCGGCCGAGGCGGTGGCCGTCGGCCGCGACGGGAAGATCCTGGCCACCGGGGAGGGCTCGGCGCTGCGCCGGTTCATCGGCCGCGACACCGAGGTGGTGGACGCGGGCGGCAACACCGTGATGAGCGGCATCCACGACGGGCACGTGCACCCGCTGGGCGCCGGGACGCGTTCGCTGAGCCCCTCGCTGGACGGGGCCGAGACCACCGTGGAGGAGCTGCGCGAGATCCTCACCGGCTTCCTCGCCGAGACCGGCGGCGCGGCGGCGGAGCCGGACCGCTGGCTGGTGGTGGAGGACTGGAACCCGGTCGGGCTGCTGCCGACGGGGACGGTCCCGCACCATTCGATGCTGGACGCGCTGGCGACCCGCCGCCCGGTCGTCCTCGTCGGCGGCGACGGGCACAACCTGTGGGCCAACCGGCGGGCACTGGACATCGCCGGGATCACGGCGGCCACCCCCGACCCGGTGGGCGGCCAGGTCGTGAAGGGCCCGGACGGGCAGCCGACGGGCGTGCTCAAGGACGACGCGCAGGGCCTGGTGAAGCGGCACGTCCCCGAGCCCTCCCGGGCCGAACTGGTCGCGGCCTGCGCCCGGGTGCTGGACCTTGCGGCCGCGTCCGGGATCACGACGATGATGGACGCCCTGGTCGGGCGGCACGAACTGGAGCTCTACCAGGCCCTGGCGCAGGCCGGGAAGCTGCCGCAGCGCATCGTGCCCGCGATCCGGCTGGACGCCGAGCAGGCCAAGGACCCGGCGGGCTCCCTGGAGTACGCGCTCGGCCTGCGGCGGCAGTTCGAGGGGACGCCCGGGCTGCGCTTCGGAATGATCAAGGTGTTCCTCGACGGGGTCATCGAGTACCCGGCGCAGACGGCCGCGCTGCTGGAGCCGTACCTGGACGGGAACGGCACGCCCACGCGGAACCGCGGCGAGCTGTACACCTCGGCGGCCGACTACGGCCGGCTGACCGCCGCCTTCAACCGGGTGGGCTGGCAGATGCACGCGCACGGGCTGGGCGACCGGGCCGTGCGCACGGCCCTCGACGGGTACGCGTACGCCCGCCGGGTCACCGGCCTGCGCGACCCGCGCAACGCCGTCGCCCACCTGCAGTTGGTGAACCCCGCCGACCTGCGGCGCTTCGCGCAGCTCGGGGTGGCGGCCTGCCTGCAGCTCCAGTGGGCGGCGCGGGACACCTGGACGATGGAGGCACTGCTGCCGTACATCGGGCCCGGGCGGCACCGGTGGATGTACCCGGCGCGCAGCCTGGAGAAGGCGGGGGCGCGGCTGGCCGGCGGCTCCGACTGGCCGGTGGACGCGCTGCAGGTGTGGAACCAGGTGCGCACCGCCGTCGACCGGCAGGGTGCGGCCGGCGAGGGCGAGCTGTACCGGGAGCTGGAGGGCCTGAGCCGTACGTCCGCGCTGCGGATGCACACCGCCGGCACGGCCTGGCAGCTGCGCCAGGAGGGGCTGACGGGGACGGTGGAGCAGGGCAAGGCCGCGGACCTGGTCGTGCTGGACCGGGACGTGACGCGGTGCCCGGTGGCCGACATCAGCGGGACGGGGGTGCGCATGACCCTGGTGGGCGGCCGCGTGGTGCACGACGCGGAGTCCCCGGCGGGCAGGGCGGCTTCGGCCCGCGTGGCCCGCGCGGGATCCGGCCCGCGCCCGGCCTCGTACGCGGGGGTCCACGGCGGCCGCCACCGCGCGTGCGGGTGCGGGGGCGGCGCGGGGGCCTGAGCGGGGCACGACGCCGGCAATGCGCCGGGCACGGCTCCGGGCCGGTCGCCCGCCCCACCCCGCCCCACCTCTGCCGGGCAGGGGTGGGCGACCGGCCCCACTATGGGACCTGACGGTCGATAACACCCAAATGCCCCACCCCCCGCGATCAACATCTCATATCTGAGATACGGTGCACCCATGGCAGACGACTACCTCGTACGCATCGGCAAGCTCATCCGTGACGCCCGGCAGCACCGGGGCTGGACACAGAGTCAACTCGCCGACGCACTCGGCACCAGCCAGAGCGCCGTGAACCGGATCGAGCGCGGCAACCAGAACATCAGCCTTGAGATGATCGCCCGCATCGGCGAAGCGCTCGACAGCGAGATCGTCTCCCTGGGCTACGCCGGCCCGATGCACCTGAGGGTCGTCGGCGGCCGCCGTCTGTCCGGCGCCATCGACGTCAAGACGAGCAAGAACGCGTGCGTCGCCCTGTTGTGCGCCTCGCTGCTCAACAAGGGCCGTACGGTGCTCCGGCGGGTGGCCCGCATCGAGGAGGTCTACCGCCTCCTGGAGGTCCTGAACTCCATCGGCGTCCGCAGCCGCTGGATCAACGACGGCGTGGACCTGGAGCTCGTCCCGCCGGCCCGCCTCGACATGGACGCCATGGACGCGGACGCGGCCCGCCGCACCCGCAGCATCATCATGTTCCTGGGCCCCCTCCTCCACCGGATGGACCACTTCCGCCTGCCCTACGCCGGCGGCTGCGACCTCGGCACCCGCACCATCGAGCCCCACATGATCGCCCTGCGCCGCTTCGGCCTGGACATCACCGCGACCGAGGGCATCTACCACGCCCAGGTCGAGCCCGGAGTCTCCCCCGGCCGCCCGATCGTACTGACCGAGCGCGGGGACACGGTCACCGAGAACGCGCTGCTGGCCGCCGCCCGCCACGACGGCGTGACCGTCATCCGCAACGCGTCGTCCAACTACATGGTCCAGGACCTGTGCTTCTTCCTGGAGGCGCTGGGCGTGAAGGTCGAGGGCATCGGCACCACCACCCTCACCGTCCACGGCATCCCGAACATCGACGTGGACGTGGACTACTCCCCCTCCGAAGACCCGGTCGAGGCGATGAGCCTGCTCGCCGCCGCCGTGGTCACGGAGTCGGAGCTGACGATCCGCCGGGTGCCGATCGAGTTCATGGAGATCGAGCTCGCGGTCCTGGAGGAGATGGGCCTCGACCACGACCGCTCGGCGGAGTACGTGGCCGACAACGGCCGCACCCGCCTGGTGGACCTCACGGTCCGCCCGTCGAAGCTCGAAGCCCCGATCGACAAGATCCACCCGATGCCGTTCCCCGGGCTGAACATCGACAACGTCCCGTTCTTCGCGGCCATCGCCGCCGTGGCCCAGGGCCAGACCCTGATCCACGACTGGGTGTACGACAACCGTGCCATCTACCTCACCGACCTCAACCGCCTCGGCGGCCGCCTCCAACTCCTGGACCCCCACCGCGTCCTGGTCGAGGGCCCCACCCGCTGGCGCGCGGCGGAAATGATGTGCCCGCCGGCCCTGCGCCCGGCGGTGGTCGTCCTCCTGGCGATGATGGCGGCCGAGGGCACGTCGGTGCTCCGCAACGTCTACGTGATCAACCGCGGCTACGAGGAACTGGCCGAGCGCCTCAACTCGGTGGGCGCCCAGATCGAGATCTTCCGCGACATCTAGGGATTGCGACATGATGGGACCAACCAGGCATTGCGAACACCCCCTCAGAAGTGGTCGCTGACCTGCGGAAACACCTTCCGGTGCCACTCGACACCTTCCGGCAGTTTCCATCCCCTCGCGCAAGAACTGTGCAGCGAATGAGGCCCCGACACCCTTCACGCAGGGTGGCGGGGCCTCAGTCTTTTCCACCCCATTTGTCCAGCATCCAGGGATGGTTGCACCCGTCCCGTTCCGAGAAGCTCGGGCCTCTGAACAGTGGAGCGACCTCCAGCCTGCTTCCTTCGCTGCTACCAACAGCCCGGATGCCGAGCCCGGAAGAGACCCGCGAACGCTGTGGCGTGGCACGCGAAGTCCCTGGTCGTGACCGGTCCTTGGGACGCCTCTGCCGTCCTTGACCTGCGGAAGCTAACCTCCGGCCGTGACTACTGACTACCCGTCCAACACGCACAAGACCCCGGGCTCCGAGCCCACCCCCAACACCGCCGACCAGAACAAATTCACTCACGCCGAGCTGGCCGCCGCGCTCGTCAAGCCCGGCGAACTCACCCACATCGCATCCCGCGGCAGCTTCACCACCTCCCGCGCCTTCATACCCGTCGGGTTCCTCATGAGCGCCGCAGTCCTCGGACTCGGCGCGGGCATCGCGCTCATCTACGCGAACACCACGGCCGGCGCTTCACTCGAAGTCCTCACCTGCAAGTACCTGTGCGACGAGGTCACCGCCGCCGCCAAGACCCACGAGACAGCCACCGCCTGGCTCACCTTCCTCGCCCCCGCCGCCGCCCTGTTCACCGCGCTCACCCTGTGGGCGTGGCCCATCGAGTACCGGCGCATCAACAACTGACACCCCGCCGAGGAGACCCGGCCAGTGCCCACCCCACCCCCGCCCAGCCCGGGACCGAGCGGCTGCACCATCGGCTGCGGCCTGATGATCGCGGCCTTCGTGTTCTTCATCGTCATGAGCACCATCACCGGCGGCTCCAGCAGCGTCGACACCAACGACTGCCGGAGCTGGTCCGGCATCGGAGACGGCACCGTCGACTGGCAAGCCGAATGCGAATCCGTCTACCCCTGACACCCACCCAAGGAGAAACGTCCGTGCCCGAAAAGAAGACGTACCTCGTCATCAAGCTCAGCAACGGGGTCAGAGACCTGGCGGCCGAAGACCGTCCCCACGACGGACTGGGTCGCACCTCCATCGGCTGGGAAGAAGGCCAGACCCCCCAGCACATCTACGACAACGGCCGCGGCATCTGGCCCCTCGACCCCAAGAAGGTCGAAGCCTGCGACTACGCCCTGTTCTGCGCCGCCGGAAAGGTCCGCCTGATCATCAAGCTCACCGGCCTCACGTCCGACCTGCGCCGCACCGCAGACGGCCCCCGAGGCCGCGCAGTCGAGGGCGACATCATCACCGAAGGCGACATCCACACGCTGTGGTTCGAGAAGGACACCCCCGTCTTCAGCACCAACCAGCAGCTGCTTACCGGCTACATCACCCTCTGATCCACCTCGTCGGGCCCCTACGTGTTGTGGTGACCACGGGTATCGGCCTTCTTTGGCTCCGGAAAATACGGGCTCCGACGAGCCGGTCTCGGGCGGCTGGCAGACCTCTCGCGAGGTGATGCTCACCCGGACGTCGGGCGTGGGCGAGGCGGACGCCTCCGGCAGCTATACCGGCACCGAGGCACTCGACTTGGCCGGGATCACCGGGCACCGCATCTTCGTGAGCAAAGCGCCCGACCCGCCCGGCGCGTACACCAGCGTCCTGCTCGAACGGCTCCAGCCGGACACCGGCGGCGGCGTAGGCGCGCATGCGAAAGCCCCCGACTCGGACGACCGGCGGGGGCTTCGTGAATGTCAGTGGGGGTTGGGTCTGCCGCGACCGCTTCCGCTGCCGCTGCCGTACTTGTCGTGGTAGTCGTCGTCGTTGTCGTAGTTCCCGTCGTAGTACTCCTTCGGGTTGCCGTACTTGTTGTGCCACTCCTGGTCGTTGTCGTAGTTCCCGTCGTAGTAGCCGGGGTTCGAGCCGTAGCTGCCCGAGGAACCGGTGCCGCCGCTGGTGGAGGGCCTGTACGTCGACACCTCCGGCTCGGGCGTCCTGGTGGGCGCTCGTGATGGTGTCGGGCTGGGGCTGCTGGTGGGGCTGGGGCTGTACGTGGGGCGCGCGGTGGGGGACCAGACGGTGCGGTCGGGGGTTGCGGTGGACGTGGTGGCGGTGGGTTCGGTGAGGGTCTCCGGTGCGGAGAGCGACATGGCCACGGCGGCGGCGGCGATGGCGATCGTCATGCCGATGGCGATGCGTGTCCCGTCACCGGACTGCGGGGACTTGGGGGTGGGCATGGCGGACCTCCGGGGTGATCTTTCGGCGGGGGGGCCGCGAACTGTAGGCCCTGACGATTCAGCACTCCAGGCGGGTCCACAACGTGAAACAGCCCCCGCCGGCACCACGTCCGCCAGCTCACCGAACTCGGCCCCGGCCTGGGTCGGGCCCGGAGGCCGAACCGCGCGAACACCCCGTACGCCCCGCGAGGGGGCCGCCGGAGAGATGGCACGGGCCGGCGGGTTCAGAGGCCGGCTAACAGCCGGTCACCACGCGGTCGAAGGCGTCGATCTCATGGGCCGCGGTGTAACCGGCGTTCGCGTTGGAATCGCGGAGGGCCCTCAACACCTGCTCCTGCGCACACCGGTTCACATGGCCCGCGGTCACCTTCCGCACGAAGTAGCGCCCCGCCTGGATGTCGTCGCCCATGTCGAGCAGGAGCAGCCGCAGGCGGTTGGCGAGCGGGAACGGGACGTCCTTGAACTTGAAGGCGGCACCGTCCTTGCCGTGCTTGCGGACCTCGGTCCTGCGGAGCAGACCGGCCACCTCTCCGTCGCCGGTCCCCTCGCTTTCGGGCAGGCGGGCGAGGAGCCCGTGGCCCACGAGGTCGGATATCTGGAACCTGGCCACGATGCGTTCGGTCATCGTCTCCCCTGTTCGTTGAGTGAGAACCCCGGCAGCGGTCAAGACCGGGGCGATGTGCAGTGACATGTTGAAGCGTCAGGCGGCGGCTGGCTCGGGACGCCGGCCGCCTGCGGAGGGCGGCTGCGGCTGCGCCGCGGAAGCCAGGGTCTCCGGCTGCGCCGCGGGGGGTGTCGAGGGTGACGACGGCTCGGCTCCTGGCCGTGGGCGTTGGCTCGCGGCGGGCTGCTCGATCCCCACAAGGGTGATGACGTATCAATCATGACAGGTCAGAAGGGGTTTTCGTAGGACGAACGGCACAGCCGTTTGCCCTGGTGCGACCCCCCTTGCGGCTTTCAGAATCGGCGTCATGAATCACACGGCGAACATCGATCACCACGAGGTCCTCCGAGCCCGAGTCGCCCTCCTCGAGTCCGGGACGCTGCCGATCCGACGGCAGGTCGCCGCCTACCGCACGCTCGTCCAGGTCGGTCCGCTCGCGTACCTGCCGCTGCTGACGGAGGCTCTGTACGAGTACAGCAAGCTGGAGTTCGCCGACCGGCCCGGGATAGCGCTGGCCCTGCGGGCCGAGTCCGTTGCCGCCGCGCGGCGGATGTGTGCGTTGGAAGGCGGTTGGGAGAAGCTGCTCCTGACCGCGCTGGACGGCTACCGGGAGCAGCTGGCCCTCATGGGGCGGCAGGACGAACTCGCCGCCGTGGAAGCCGAGATCGCGCGTGGTGGGTACTGAATTCGGTGGCCGGTATTCGGCCACCCGGGGGACCGGGCGTGGCCGTGGGTGGTGGGGAGCGGCAGAATCGGGCCGACGGTTCGGGACGAGGGGGCGGCGAACATGGCTGTGGATGTGAACGCGGAAGTCGGCAAGGAGATCCCGGTGCTCGCGGGGGTGCCCGTGGTCGGGTCGCTCTTCGATCTGAAGGCGGACGCGCTGGGTACGTACGAACGGGCCCGGCGGGAGCACGGGGACGTGGTGCGGGTCAGCGTCGGACCGCCCGGGCTGCGCGCCGAGTTGTACTGCCTCTTCTCGGCGGAGGGCGCCCAGCAGGTGCTCGCCGCCCAGTCGGCCAACTTCCGCAAGGACAACCCCTTCTACCAGGAGATCCGGGAGTCCTTCGGCAACGGGCTGCTGACCAGCCAGGACGAGGACTACCTGCGGCAGCGCCGGCTGGTCCAGCCGCTGTTCACCAAGCGGCGGGTGGACGGATACGCCGGGGCCGTCGCCGCCGAGACCGCGTCGGTGATCACGGCGTGGAAGGAGGCCGCCGACGGGGTTGTCGACCTCTCCGATCAGATGATGCACCTCGCCCTGCGCGCGGTCGCCCGGATCCTCTTCGGCACCGACGTCGAGGCCACCGTCGACGTCGTGGACCGGTGTTTTCCGGTCATCACCGAGTACGTCCTCGGCCGCGGGTACTCCCCCGTCAACATCCCGCGCGCCTGGCCCACTCCGGGCAACCGGAAGGCGGCCGCGGCGATGGACGAGTTGTACGGGGTCTGCGACGGGATCATCGCCGGGCGGCGGCGCGGCGCGGACGCCGACGCGGCGGAAGGGAGCGAGGGGGAGGACCTGCTGAGCCTGCTCGCCGGGGCCAAGAGCTCGGACGACGCGGAGTTCGACGTCTCCGAGCTCCGCGACCAGGTGCTGATCTTCCTGCTCGCCGGCCACGAGACGACCGCCACCTCCCTCTCCTTCGCCCTCCACCTGCTGGCCCGTCACCCCGAGGAGCAGCGGCGGGCCCGTGAGGAGATCACCCGGGTGCTCGGCGACCGCACGCCCGCGGCGGCCGACCTCGACCGGCTCCCGTACCTCACCCAGGTGCTCAAGGAGGCCATGCGGCTCTATCCGGCCGCCCCGGTCATCGGCCGCAACGCCGTCGCCGCCACCGACATCGGCGGGTACACCATCCCGGCCGGCGCGAACGTGATACTGGCTCCGTGGGTGACGCACCGCCACCCGGACTACTGGACGGACCCGGACCGCTTCGACCCCGAGCGCTTCACCCCGGAGGCGGAGGCGGCGCGCCCGCGCTACGCCTGGTTCCCCTTCGGGGGCGGTCCGCGCGCCTGCATCGGGCAGCACTTCTCGATGCTGGAGTCGGTGATCGCGCTGGCCATGATCCTGCGGGCGTACGAGTTCGAGGCCGTGGACACCGACATCCCGGTCAGCTCCGGGATCACCCTGATGACGCAGGGGCCGACGCGCTGCCGGATCAGGAGCTTGGACGGCTGAGGGGCGCCCGGCCATCATGGCCGGATGGACGAGGTGGATGAGATCGATGGGGTGGACGAGGAGATTCCGGGGCGGTTGTCCACCCATGTACGGCGACCCTCGCGCGCACTGCTTCCCGGGTCACCGGCCCGGGCGCCGCTGCCGCACCGGATCGGCGACTTCTTCCTCGTCCGCTTCCTGAAAGCGCTGCCCGACGACCTCGCCGACGCGGTGGCCGCGCTCCTCGATCCGTTCGAACGGGGTGCCCGGCTGATCGGGCGGCTCTTCCACGGGCCGGCCCTGCGCGGCGGCTGGGACGGCGAGGCCGGCCGCCTCGCCCTGGCCCTGCACGGCTTCCACTGGACGCGCTGGCACTCCGAATCCCGGGGCCCGCGCGGCACCTTCACCGCGACCCCGGGCAAGGTCACCGTCCGGCCGCCCTGGGGCCGCGGGGACCCGGCTCGGGAGAGCCGTACCGTCGGCTGCGCCCTGCGTCCCGTACCGCTGCTCCGCCGTCGGCCGACCCGGGTGGACCTGGTCTTCGCGGACGGCTCCTGGCTGTCGCTGCGGATGAACACCCGCGCCGACGCCGCGCGCCTGCGGGCGCTCGTGGAGCAGTAGACGTAGCCGAGGCCGAGGCCGAGCCGGTGCGCTTCGACGCCTCGGCGCCTAGACCTTCGTCTGCGTGTGGTTGCCCTGGAGGCGTTCGAGGTCCGAGGGGCGGACCTGGATGACGAGCAGTGCGATCAGCGCGCCGACCAGCGTGAAGAGGGCCGCCACCACGAAGGCCGCGCTGATGCCCGAGGTGAGCACCTGGTCGCTCCACGGCTTCGGGTACTGCCCGGTGCGCTGGAAGTAGGCCAGCTGTTCCGGGTTGGCGCTGCGCAGGAAGCCCGGCGCCTGGTCCTTGGCCTCGTTGCGGCTGGCCGTGCCGAAGACCGTCACCAGGATGGACAGGCCGAGCGAACCGCCCACCTGCTGCATCGAGTTGAGCAGCCCGGAGGCCGCGCCGGACTCCCGGTCCGGGACGTTGGACAGGGCCATCAGGGTCAGCGAGACGAACTGGAGGCCCATGCCGAGGCCGAAGAGCAGCAGCGGGCCGAGGATGCTGCCCAGGTACGTCGAGTGGACATCGGTCTGCGTCAGCCAGGCCAGGCCCGCCGCCGAGCAGAGCGCGCCGGCGACCATGAAGGGTTTGGGCCCGTACTTCGGGAGCAGTTGCGAGGTGATGGCCGCGCCCACCGCGACCACCGCGCTCACCGGCAGGAAGGCGAGTCCGGCCATCAGCGGGCTGAAGCCCAGCACGATCTGCACGAAGAGCGTGAGGAAGAAGAACATGCCGAAGATCGCGCAGGCGAGCATCAGCATGATCCCGTAGGTCCCGGCGCGGTTTCGGTCGGCGAACATGTGCAGCGGGGTGATCGGCTGCGGCGAGCGCCGCTCGTTGAGGATGAAGAGGGTCAGCAGGACCAACGCGGCGCCGAAGGAGGCGAGCGTCCAGGGGTCGCGCCAGCCCTCCTGGGAGGCGCGGATGAAGCCGTACACGAGCGCGACCATGCCGGTGGTGGACAGCAGCGCTCCGGCGAAGTCGAAGTGTCCGGGGTGGCGTTCGGACTCGTGGAGCACCTTCCTGGCCAGTACGGCGATCGCCAGGGCGATCGGCACGTTGACAAAGAGCACCCAGCGCCAGTTGAGCCATTCGACGAGGATGCCGCCCGCGAGCAGGCCGATCGCGCCGCCGCCGGCCGAGACGCCCGCGAACACGCCGAAGGCGCGGTTGCGCGCGGGTCCTTCGCGGAAGGTGGTGGTGATCAGTGCGAGGGAGGTCGGCGAGGCGATGGCTCCGCCGACGCCCTGGAGGGCCCGGGCGGCCATCAACTGGCCCTCGTTCTGCGCGAGTCCGCCGAGGAGGGAGGCGAGCCCGAAGAGCAGGACGCCGAAGATGAAGACGCGCTTGCGGCCGAGGATGTCACCCGCCCGGCCGCCGAGGAGCAGCAGGCCGCCGAAGGCGAGGGTGTAGGCGTTGACGACCCAGGAAAGGCTCTCGGTGGAGAAGCCGAGCGCGCTCTGGATGTGCGGCAGCGCGATGTTCACGATGGTGATGTCGAGGACCACCATGAGCTGGCAGGAAGCGATGACGAACAGTGCGAGACCGTTCCCGTTTCCTCGGACCTTGCCGTCGGTCCCGTTCGTGTTCGGCGATTCGTTCGCGTCCACCCTTTCGACGCTAAGCCCGCTCCCACGGGGTCACCACTCGAACGGCCTAGCGGCAGAGCCTGGGCGCGGTGATATTTCACATGTCACACTACGAACATGGATGATTTCCTCAGGCTCTCCGCCGACACGGCCCGGTTCACCTACGGAGCGCCGCGCGCCTTCTCCTTCGGGGACGGCGGCCGACTGCTGTGGTTCCTCCGCTCCGACGGCCCCACCGACGCCTTCGACAGCCTCTGGGTGCTCGACACGACCACCGGCGCCGCAACCCGGCTTGCCGACCCCCGCGAGCTGTGCCCCCAGCCGGGCCCCTTGCCTGCCACCGAGCGCCGGTTGCGCGAGCGGATCCGGCTCGTCGCCGCCGGCATCGGCTCGTACGCCCTCTCCGGCGACGGCCTGCGCGCCGTTTTCGCCCTGTACGGGCGGCTGTACGAGGTCAGCGCCTCCGGCGCCGGGGAGCCCAAGGAGATTCCGGCCGCCGGACCCGCCTTCGATCCGAGGCCGAACGCCGACGGCTCCCGCACTGCGTACGTCAGCGACGACACCCTGTACGTCGCCCCCGGCGGCCGGGTCAGCCCCGACGACGGGGCCCGCTGGGGCGTGGCCGAGTTCGCCGCCGCCGAGGAACTGGACCGCGCCCGCGGCCACTGGTGGTCCCCCGACGGGAACACCCTGCTGGCCGCCCGCGTCGACGAATCCGCCCTCCAGCGGCGGTACTTCACCGACCCGGCGCACCCCGAGATCCCGGGCGAGGACGTCGCCTACCCCGAGGCGGGCGGGCCCAACGCCGACGTGCAGCTCTGGGTCGTCGACGCGGCGACCGGGGACCGGATACGGGTCGACTGGGACGCCGGGAGCTACCCGTACGTATCCGACGCAGGCTGGGAATCGGAGACGGAGATCCTGCTGACGGTCCAGGACCGGCTCCAGCAAAACGTCCTGCTGCTCTCCGCCGACCCCGCCACCGGCCGCACCCGGGAACTCTCCCGCACCACGCACCCCCAGTGGGTGGACCCGATGCTTCCCGGCACCCCGGCCCGCCTCCCCGACGGGCGGATGCTGACCTCCGCAGACACTCCCCCGGCTACCACTGGGGGTGCCCCCACCGGCGGCGCCGCCCGGGCACTCGCCGTCGACGGGAAGCTGCTGACCGGCGACGACGTCCAGGTGCGCCGCGTGATCGGGATCCACGAGGGCTCCCTGCTCATCGAGGCCGCCCTGCGCGACCCGTCCGAACAGCAAGTGCTGCTCCTCGACCCCGCGACCGGGGAGCGGACCGCGCTCGCCGACGGGCCCGGGGTGCACTCCGCCCTGGCCTCGGCCGGCACCCTGCTGCTGACCTCGGCGGACGCGGGCGGCTATCGGCGTACCGTACGCACCCCGGACGGAAGGGAGTTCGCCCCCGCCGACCTGTCCGAGCCGCTCCCCTACCGGGTCGCCCCCGTCCTGGAGCGGGTGACCGAGCACGGCGTCCCGACCGCCCTGGTCCTCCCCCGCGGCCACGTCCCCGGCCGGCGGCTGCCCGTACTCATGGACAGCTACGGCGGCCCGGGCATGCAGGACGTCAGCGCCGAACCGCGCCGCTGGCAGGCCCGCCAGTGGTGGGCCGACCAGGGCTTCGCCGTGGTGACCGTCGACAACCGCGGGACCGCGTACGTCTCCCCCGCGCACACGCACGCCATGTACCGCGGCTTCTCCGACGTCACCCTGGAGGACCAGGTCGCCGCGCTCCGGGCGCTCGGCGCGCGCCACCCGGACCTCGACCTCGGCCGGGTCGGCATCCGCGGCTGGTCCTACGGCGGCTACCTCTCGGCCCTGGCGGTGCTGCGCCGCCCGGACGTCTTCCACGCGGCGGCCGCCGGGGCCGCGCCGACCGACTTCCGGCAGTACGACACGGCGTACACCGAGCGCTACCTGGGCCTCCCGCAGGAGCACCCGGAGGTCTACGAGCGGGACTCCCTGCTCGCCGACGCCCCCGCCCTCACCCGCCCGCTGCTCCTCACCACGGGCCTGGCCGACGACAACGTCCACCCCTCCCACACCCTGCGCCTCTCCCAGGCCCTGACGGACGCGGGCCGCCCCCACCGGCTGCTCGCCCTCCCGGGCGTCACCCACATGACCCCGGGCGGCACGCGGGAGAAGCTGATGGCGCTGGAGCTGGAGTTCTTCCGGGAGGTCCTGGTCTAGCCGCCGACGTCACAGCCGGGGCAGGGTGGCCCCGGGAGCCGGTTCGACGCGCTCGGTCAGCCAGTGGAGGTAGCCGCGCAAGTACCGCTCCAGGGGCCCGTCCACGTGCGCGGCGAAGGCCCGGAGGGACGGGACGTCGGCCCGTTCGTAGCTGCGTTCGCTCTTCGCCCGCACCTCGATCTCCCGGTCGATCCACGCCCGGATCCGCTCCCGGCCGGCCCACCACTCGCGCACGGAGTCGGGGGTCCATCGGTCGTCCCCGTCGCACGCGTAACCGCCGTAGGGCTCGCCCCCGGCCACGTCGATGAGCGTCCGGACCTCGTCCGGGTTCTGCGGCTGGCGGTAGATGAACTCCATGTACAGGTCGTCGTCGCCCAGGACCAGCCCGGGGGCGTACACCGGACCGTTCCCGCCGTTGTCGGTCTCCCCCGTGTAGAAGGGGCCCGGGACGGTGAGCGGGTTGAGGTGCTTCCACTCGCCCGTACCGATGTCCAGCCCGTTCTCCTGGTCCGGCCAGCCGGCCGTGAGTTCGCGTGCCGTGGGCAGCGGGTTCCAGTACGCGCTCTCGGACTCCGGGTCAGCAGTCATGTCCACGACCCTAAACCGACGGGGCCCCGGAGACGCCTTTGGCTCCGGGGCCCCGCTTCTTCCCGTGATCCCCGTCAGTCACCCGGGAAGTGACAGGCCACCTCTCGGGAGGCGGTGAGCTGCAACAACGGCCGTTCGGTTCGGCAGATGTCCTGCGCCTTGGGGCAGCGCGGGTGGAAGGTGCAGCCCGGGGGTGGGGCGGCCGGGCTCGGCGGGTCGCCGAGCAGCACGATCCGCTCCCGTCGCCGTTCCGCCGCCGGGTCGGGCAGCGGTACGGCGGACAACAGCGCCCGGGTGTACGGGTGCTGAGGGTTCTCGTAGAGGGACTTCTTGTCCCCGATCTCGACGATCCCGCCGAGGTACATGACGGCGACCCGGTCGCTGACCCGTTTGACCACGGACAGGTCGTGCGCGATGAACACGTAGGCGAGGCCCAGTTCCGCGCGCAGCCGCTCCATCAGGTTGACGATCTGCGCCTGGACGGAGACGTCGAGGGCCGAGACCGGCTCGTCCGCGATGACGAGGCGCGGGCTGGTCGCCAGCGAGCGGGCGATGCCGATGCGCTGGGCCTGGCCGCCGGAGAACTCGTGCGGGTAGCGGTCGATGTGCTCGGGGATCAGGCCGACCAGGTCCATCAGTTCGGCGGCCCGGCGGCGGGCGTCGGCCGCGCTCCAGCCCTGGACCAGCAGCGGGTCGGAGATGATCCGGGCCACCGTCTGGCGGGGGTTGAGGGAGGAGTGGGGGTCCTGGAAGACCATCTGGATGTGCTTGCGCATCGGCCGCATGGCGGCCGGGGAAAGCCGGCTGATGTCCTTGCCCTCGAAGGCGACCGAGCCCGAGGTGGGTTCCAGCAGCCGCACCAGCATCCGGCCCGTGGTGGACTTCCCGCAGCCCGATTCCCCGACCAGGCCGAGGGTCTGCCCGGCGGCCAGGTCGAAGGAGACCCCGTCCACGGCGCGCACGGGCTCCCCCCGGCGCCCGGTCACGGACCGTTTGCCGGGGAAGGTCATGGTGAGGTCCCGGACGGACAGGAGCGTGTCGGTCTTGGTCATCGGGCCGCCTCCTCGGCGGTGCGGGCCCCCGCGAAGGCGAAGTGGCAGGCCACCGTCCGCGCGTCCGGCCCGTGCCCGTGCGTCTCCAGGGCCGGGCGTACGTCGGTGCAGCGCGCGGCCGCCTTCGTACAGCGCGGGGCGAAGGCACAGCCGGCGGCCGGGGCGAGCAGGGAGGGCGGGGAGCCGGGGATGAAGGGCAGGGGCACGTCGTCGGCAGTGTCGAGGCGGGGCAGCGAGTCGAGCAGGCCCCGGGTGTAGGGGTGGGCGGGGTCGGCGAACAGCGCGTCGGCCGAAGCCTGTTCGGCGGCCCTGCCTCCGTACATGACCAGCACCTCGTGGGCCACGCGGGCGACGACGCCCAGGTCGTGGGTGATCATCACGACGCCGAGGCCGCGCTCCTCCTGGAGCCGGGCGATCAGCTCCAGGATCTGCGCCTGCACGGTGACGTCCAGGGCGGTGGTCGGCTCGTCGGCGATCAGCAGGTCGGGCTCGCAGGCCAGCGCCATGGCGATCATCGCGCGCTGGCGCATGCCGCCGGAGAACTGGTGCGGGTACTCCCCCGCGCGGCGGGCCGGTTCCGGGATGCCGACCTCGCCGAGCATGTCGACGGCCCGTTTGCGGGCGGCGGGCCGGCCGGCCTTGAAGTGGACCCTGAAGTGCTCGGCGATCTGCTCGCCGACGGTGTAGTAGGGGTGCAGGCTGGACAGCGGGTCCTGGAAGATCATGGCCATCTTGCGGCCGCGCACCTTGCTCAGTTCCCGCTCGGACAGGGTGGTCAGCTCCCGTCCGGCGAGGGTGACGGATCCGGTGACCCGCGCCCCGCCCCGGTGCAGGCCCATGACGGCCAGCGAGGTGACGGACTTGCCCGAGCCCGACTCTCCGACGATCCCGAGGGTGCGGCCGGCCTCGACGGTGAAGCCGATCGAGTCGACGGCCCGTACGGTGCCGCGCGGAGTGGTGAAGGTGACGCCCAGGTCGCGTACTTCGAGGAGCGGAGCGGTCATCAGTACCTCACTCTCGGGTCGATGACGGCGTACAGGAGGTCGACGACGAGGTTCGCGACGACGATGAAGAACGCGGCGAGCAGGGTGACGCCGAGGACCACGGGCTGGTCGGAGCTGACGAGCGCTCCGTAGAACAGCCGCCCGATGCCGGGGAGTCCGAAGATGGACTCGGTGATGACGGCTCCGGCGAGCAGACCGCCGAGGTCCATGCCGAAGATGGTCAGGATCGGGGTCATCCCGGAGCGCAGTCCGTGTTTCACGACGACCGTGCGCTCCGGCATGCCCTTGGCGCGGGCGGTGCGGATGTACGGCTCGGCCATCGCCTCGATCATCGAACCCCGGCTCTGGCGCGCGTACATGGCCGCGTAGAGCAGGGCGAGGGCGATCCAGGGCAGCAGCAGGTTGGAGGCCCAGGCGAGCGGGTCGTCGGTGAAGGCCTGGTAGGTGGGGTAGGGCAGGAGGCCGGCGACGCGGATGACCCCGTAGATGAGCAGCACGGAGGTGAAGTAGACGGGCAGGGAGGCGGCGGCGACGGCGCCGACCATCAGGGCCTTGTCGGTGGCGGTGTCCTTGCGCAGGGCGGCGGTGACCCCGGCGCCCAGTCCCAGGACCAGCCACAGCAGAGCGGCGCCGAAGGCGAGGGAGGCGGAGACCGGGAGCCGGTCCATGAGCAGGTCCCAGACGGGCAGGGAGTTCTCGTAGGAGTAGCCCAGGCAGGGGAAGCCGCACTCGACGGCGTACTGGCCGGTGCCGAGGGTGCGGCCGGTGAAGATGCCGGTCAGGAAGTCGGCGAACTGCTTCCACAGGGGCTGGTCGAGGCCCAGGTACGCGCGTACGTCGGCCAGTCGCTCGGCGCTGCAGGTCTTGCCGCAGGCGGCCGCGGCCGGGTCCGCGGGCAGGACGTAGAAGATGAGGAAGGTGACGGCGGCGATGGCGAGCAGCACTCCGGCGAGGGCCAGCAGCCGGCGGGCGAGGTAGAGGATCAACTGCGGCCGCCCCTCGGGTCGAGGATGTCGCGCAGGGCGTCGCCGAGCAGGGTGAAGGCGAGCACGGCGAGGAAGAGGAACACGCTGGGGATGACGAAGTACATGGGGTCGGTCTCGTAGAAGGCGACGGACTCGGCGATCATCTGGCCCCAGGACGGGGTGGGCGGGCGGACGCCCACGCCGAGGTAGCTGAGCGCGGCCTCGGTGCTGATCATGCCGGGGATGAGCAGGGTGGTGTAGGCGATGACCGGGCCCGAGACCCCCGGAAGGATGTCGCGGGTCAGGATCCGCCAGGAGCTCGCGCCGCCCACGCGGGCGGCGTCCACGTACTCGCGGTGTTTGAGGGAGAGCGTCTGGCCGCGGACCACGCGGGCGACACCGGGCCAGCCGAAGATCCCGATGACGGTGGTCATGAGGACGATGCGGTTGACGTCCTTGGCCACGGACAGCATCGCGATCATGAAGATGAGGGACGGGAAGGACATGGTCAGGTCCATCAGCCGGGACAGCACCGCGTCGGTGCGGCCGCCGAAGTAGCCGGCGGCGATTCCGGCGGCGGTGCCCGTGACGACCACGATGGCGGTGGCGGCGAAGGCGATGAGCAGGGAGACCTGCGCGCCGTGGACCACGCGGGCGAACAGGTCACGTCCGGTGACGGGTTCGACGCCGAGCCAGTGCTCGGCGCTGATCCCGCCGAAGGAGCCCAGCGGCAGGCCCCCGAGGTAGGGGTCGATGGCGGTCTTGTCGAACTCCTCGGGGGACCAGCCCCCGAGCGCCCCCAGCCAGGGGGCGGTGACGGCCATCAGGACGAAGAGGAGGACGACGCAGAGGCTGACGCGGACGGCGGGGCGGCGGCGCAGCTCCTGCCGGGCGAGCTGCCAGGGGCTGCCGGACGCTGCCGCGGGCCGGACTGTGGCGGCGTCGTGGGCCGGATCGGCGCCGGGAGCCGAGGCCGCTCCGGAGCTCGCGGCCGCGCCCGGGGCTGGTGCACCGCCAGGGGCCCGTGCGGGACCAGGGACCGGAGCGCTGTCAGGGACCGGAGTGCCGTCAGGGCCGGGGGCTGCCGTCGCCGAACCCTCGGCATCGGGGGCCGGAGTGCCGTCAGGGCCGGGGGCTGCCGTCGCCGAACCCTCGGCATCGGGGACCGGAGTGCCGTCAGGGCCGGGGGCTGCCGTCGCCGAACCCTCGGCATCGGGGGCCGGGGTGCCGTCGCGGGCCGGTGGGCTGTCGGGGCCCGGCGCCGGCTGGTCGCCGGCGCCCGGTGCGGTGGTGGTCATGGTGTCGGGGGCTCCGGGTTCCTCAGCCCTGGCTCTTCGAGGGGTCCTTGAGGCCGACGGTGGCGTAGTCGATGGTGCCGGTCCACACGGGGTGGCCGAAGGCGCCCGCGATGTTGGGGCCGACGAGCAGCGGCTTGCGCTCCAGCAGGACCGGGATCGACGGGGACTTCTTCATGATCTCGGCGTCGAGGTCGATCCAGGCCTGGTTGGCCTGCTTGGCGTCGGCCATGGCGTTGATCTCGTCGATCCGCTTCATCGTCGCGTCGTCGCGGAACTGGGCGTAGTTGCCCTGGTTGCCCTTGTCCTTGATGGTGCGCCCGTCGAAGACGAAGGGGATCCAGGTGGAGCCGGACGGGTAGTCGGGGCACCAGCCGGTGAGCGTCATGTCGGGGGTGGTGGAGAGGTCGCCGATGACGTCGTAGTAGGCGCCCGGGTCGACGGTGTCGACGACGACCTCGATGCCGGCGCGGGACAGGCCCTGCTGGATCGCCTCGGCCTTGGCCTTGTCGCCGGTGGAGACGGCGAGGGAGACCTTGAGGGTCTCCTTGCCCGCGGCCTTGAGGAGTTCCTTGGCCTTGGCCGGGTCGCCGGCCGGGGCGATCTTCAGGGTGTCGGCCTGCTTGCCGCCGGAGAGGGCCGGGGGCAGGTAGGCGGTGGCGATCTCGTTGAGGGCCGGGCCGCCGCCCGCGGTGACCACGGCTTCCTTGTCGAGGGCGTACTGCATGGCCTCGCGGACCTTCGGGTCGTTGAAGGGGGCGCGGGAGTTGTTCAGGTGGAGCATCTCGGTACAGCCCTGGGACTCGGCGAGCAGGCGCGCCTTGACGTCCTCCTTGGGCAGCACCTTGGGGGCGCTCTCGGGCCGCATGTCGGCGTACTGGACGGCGGAGGCGTCCGCGCCCTCGCCGGCGATGATCCGGTCGTCGATCTGGCCGCCCTTGAGGCCCATGACGACCACGAACCTGTCCGGGTAGGCCTTGCGGACGGTGTCGGTCTTCGGGTCCCAGTGCTCGTTGCGGACCAGGACCAGCTTCTTGTCGCGGTCGTACGACTCGATCTTGTACGGGCCGGAGGAGAACGGGCGGGCGTCGTACTGGGTGCCCTTCTCCTGGGACTGCGGCACGGGCGCGAAGGTGGGGAGGGTGGCGGTCGCGGAGAACTCGGCGACGGGGCGCTTGAGTTCGAAGACGATCGTGCGGTCGTCCGGGGTCTTCACGGAGTCGAGGTGCTGACCCTGGAGCGGGCCCTTGTACCCCTCGGCTCCGGCCAGGTACTGGGCGGCGTAGTCGGGGCCGCCGGTGAGGTCGGGGGCGAAGGAGCGCTCGACGTTGTACTTGATGTCCTGGGCCTTGATCGGCGAGCCGTCCTCGTACTTCACGCCCTCCTTGAGGGTGAAGGTCCAGGTCTTGCCCCCGTTGGACGAGGTCCCGAGGTCGGTGGCGAGGTCGGGGACCAGCTCGCTGCCGGCCTTGCCGGGCTCGGCCTTGAAGGTGACGAGCGTGCGGTAGAGGAGGCGGGTGCCGAAGTCCATCGTCGGCATCGTCCAGTTGCGGGCCGGGTCCAGGTGGGAGAAGTCCTGGTTCGACAGGACGGTGAGGGTGCCGCCCTTGACCGGGGTGCCGCCGAGGATCTTCCCGTCGTTGGCGGCGGCGGGGTTCGAGGCACCCGCGCCCCCGCCCGCCGAGCCCTTCTTGGCGTCGGAGCAGCCCGAGGCGCCGAGTGCGAGTGCGGCCACCAGGGCGGTGGCGAGGGCGAGTTGGGTGCGCTTGGTCATGGTCACTCCAGTGAAGGGCCGCGCTCTACGATGTGACCGGTAACATAGTAATGTGAAATTGCACTGACAAGGGTTTGAGCTCCCCGTTATCCAGCCGTGTCCAAATCCGGCCTCGGAGGGGGGTGTTGGTGACGTCGCCTACGATCACCGGTCATGGACGAGGACGAGGACCGCATACCGTTGCCGGAGATTGGGCAGCTGCCCTCCACGCTCAACGGTCTGGCCCGGAACGCGACGCTTCCCGATGACGTGGTGCTGCGCCTCCTGCCGTACCGCAGGAGCCTCAGCATCGCCTTGCGACGCGAGATCACGCCGTCGCCGGAGGTGTGCGAGGCGTTCATCGCGGCAGGAGAGGCGGAGGACCTCGCCCTCGCACACCGCCTGCCGGACTCCGTCGCCGCACGCCTCGCGTGCCACCCGGACCCGGACGTCCGGTCCACGCGCGCGAGCCGCGACCATCCGGACGACGGTCGGCACGAACTCTTCCGCGCCGACCCCGACCCGGAGGTCCGGGTGTCCCTCACCCGGAACCCGCTCGTGTCGCAGGAATCGCTCGCCGCACTGGCGGCCGACCCGGACGCCGACGTACGGCGGGCAGCCGCGACCGCCTGGGCCGACCCGCCCGAGGACGCCCTCCGCGCGCTGCTCACCGACCCGGACCCGCGGGTGCGGTCCGCGGCCTGCACCCGGCGACCGCCCGCCGATCTCGGGGCGGCGCTGCTCGCCGACCCGGCCACCCGGCGGTGCGCGGTCGGCCTGCTGGAGCTGGACCCGGAAACCGTCGCCCTCCTGGCCGCCGACCCGGACGAGGAGATGCGCGAGCGCGTGGCACAGCACCCGGACCTCGGGGCGGAGCTGCGCGACGTACTCGCCCGGGACCCGAACCCCACCGTGCGCGGGGCGGTCTTCGCACGGGCGGACACCCCGCCGAAGCTGCGGGCGGAGATCCACGAGGGGCTACAGCCCGGCTACCTCCGGGCCCACGAGCAGCTGACCGACGCCGCCGAGGACGAAGACGACTTCCTCTGCTACATCACGGTCGTCGCGTCGCACATGGGCTCGTACCCCTGGGTGGCGGCCGATCCGCTCCCGTACGCGGACTCCCCCTACCTGGGGGTGCGGCGCGCGGCTGCCGACAGCAAGGCCCTGCCCGTCGAGGGGCGCAGGAGGATGCTCGCCGACGAGGACGCGACCGTGCGCTTCCTGGCCTTCGGCGGGATGCCGGAGAAGGACCTCGCCGTGGCCGAGGACCTGGAAAGGCGGCACGTGCAGGGCAAGTTCCCGGGCCGGCCCGCCGACCGCGTCCGGTTCCCCGTCGAGACGCTGCGCCGCTTCGGAACCGACCCGTCCCCGCGCCTGCGCGTCCTGGCACTGCGGGATCCGGAGCTGCCGGCCGAGCTCGCCGAGCGGCTGGCGGCGGACGAGGACACGACCGTCCGCCGCGAGGTCGCCGGCTCCGGGCATCCCCGGCTGCCGCTCGCGGCGCTGCTGCGCCTGCTGGGCGACGCGGAAGGCGCTGTCGCCGAAGCGGCCGCGTCCTCGCCGATGCTGCCGGAGGCCGTGATGCGGACGCTGGTGGACCTCGCGGACGCGGCGGGCGGCCCTCCCCCGCCGTACCGGTGCGACTGCGACTGCGACTCCGCCTAGACCGTTTTGCGGATCAGGCCGGTGCCCGCCGGTCCGGACGGGGCCGGGACGGCACCACACCGGCCCCGCCCGATCCGAAAGGAACGGCCTGGCCGGGCGTCAGATCCCCGAGCCCAGGCGGCCCGGCGTGCGGCCCACCGGTTCGTCGCGGCCCTGGGCCCAGAGGGAGCGGACGTGGCCGAGGTGGCGGGACATGCACTCCTCGGCCGCCTCCGCGTTGCCGCTGATCATCAGGTCGAGCAGCTCGATGTGCTCCTCGGCCGAGGAGACCAGCTTGCCGGCCTCGTCCAGCCCGGTCAGACCGTACAGTCGGGACCGCTTGCGCAGGTCGCCGACGGTTTCGACGAGGCGGTCGTTGCCCGCGAGGCCGAGCAGCGTCAAGTGGAAGCGGCGGTCCGCCTCCAGGTAACCGATGAGGTTGTGCTCGCGCGCGCTGGTGACGATCTCCTCGGCGATCGGTCGCAGTTCCTCCAGCTGCTCGGGCGTGGCGATCTTCGTGATCCGGCCGATGGTGGGGACCTCGATCATCGTGCGCAGCTCGGTGTACTGGTCCAGGTCGCGCTCGCTGACCTCGGTGATCCGGAACCCCTTGTTGCGGACGGGCTCCACCAGGCCCTCACGGGCCAGGTCGAGCATCGCCTCGCGCACGGGGGTGGCGGAGACGCCGAGTTCGGCGGCGAGGCCGGGGGCCGAGTAGACGCTGCCCGGGCGCAGTTCGCCCGCTATCAGGGCCGCCCGGAGGGCGTGGCCGACCTGGTCGCGCAGCCGTTCCTGGGCCTTGATGAGACTGTGCTGCTTCAGGTCACCCATTGCTTTTCCTCCGAGACGCCCGACACCCTCAGTGGGCAGAGGAACAGCGTACAATGTCACGTTGCGCTGCTCGCCCCGGCAGCCTCGAACAACGCGACCGCCACGGCAAGATCCTCCCAGGCCATGCCCACACTCTTGAAGAGCTGTGGACAACTCTGCGACCTTCCCGGCGGCGGCATCCGGCCCGCCACCAGGTCGGCGAGGGTTCCGGTGATGTGACCGGGCCCGATTGTCCCCCAGCTACCGCTGGGGGTGCCCCCACCCTCCGCCTCCGGGACCAGCAGGTCCCCCGCCTCGCGCAGGGCCGCCGCGCGCGACTCCACGTACACCGCCGCCCGTCGCACGAGGGCGGTGTCCGTCTCCCGGGCCGTCGGCTCGTGCGAGCCGACGGCGACGACGGTGGCGCCCTGGCCGACGAGGCGCCCGTCGAAGAGCGGCTCGCGGGCGGTGGTGCAGCAGATGACCAGATCGGCGTCGGCCACGTCCTTCGCGGTGCCGGTACGGGCCCGTGGCCCCAGGCTACGGGCGTGCGCGGCGAGCCGCTCCGCACCCTCGGCGCCCCGCGCGACCACCACCACCTCGGCCAACTCCCGCACCGCGAGGGTCGCTTCGAGGTGTCCGTAAGCCTGCGGTCCGGAGCCGAAGAGCACCAGCCGCAGCGGCCGCCCGGCCGGAGCCAGGTGCCGCAGCGCCAGGGCGGAGACCGCCGGGGTGCGCAGGGTGGTCAGGGCCGCGCCGTCGAGCAGGGCGAGCGGACGCAGCGTCGGCCCGTCGAGCAGCAGGTAGGACCCGGTGATCCGGGGCAGCCCGCGGGCGGGGTTGCCGGGCGCCACCCCGACGATCTTCACCCCCGCGTACGAGGCGGACGCGGCGGGCATCAGCAACAGTTCGCCGCCGCCGGGTACGGCCAGGGCGCTGCGCTGCGGGCAGTTCTCGGGATCCAGTCCGGCCCGCAGTACGTCGGCCAAAGCGTCCGCGGTGGCGGCCGGGGTGAGCAGCCTGGCCATGCCCTCTCCGGACAATTGCGGGATTTCAGCCACTGAACACCCCCCTAGCGTGACGGATCGTAAGCTTCTGACTGCGTAGCGAGAACCAAGCGCGCAAGTGAAGTCCCAGGGCGTGTCGTCCAATCCGGGCTGGTTTCAACCCGGCTGGCGCTGATCGCAGAAGACTCAATCGTTCGCTGAGCGATTGAGCAGCGTGAGCCAGGAATCCCGTTCCGTGGTGAGCGGGAGGATTCAAAGCCGGAACCCCGTCCCGAGCGCGTCATTCGGGTCGACGCTAAAGGTGTGCTCACCGGTGCGGTACGCCGCCCCGGTGACCTCCGTGACCCCGTTCGGGAAGATCCGCCCGGTGAACACCGTGCCCAGCACCGACTCGTGCAGCAGGTCCTCCCCCGGGCCGAGCCGCCCGTCCTCCGCGAGCAGCGCGAGCCGCGTCGAGGTGCCGGAGCCGCAGGGCGAGCGGTCGATCTGCCCGTCGGCGAAGACGGTGACGTTGCGCTGGTGCGGCCCGAAGGGCGTGTCGGGCAGCTCCTCGTGGAAGATCACCCCGTAGACCCCGGACAGCAGCGGGCCGTCGGGGTGCCAGGTCGCGGGGTGCGTGGCCAGCGCGGCCCGGATCTCCACCCCGGCCCGTACCAGGTCCGCCAGTGCGGCGCGGGTGACGTCCAGGCCGAGGTCCCGGGCGCGGACGGACGCGTAACAGGCCCCGGCGTGCGCGATGTCCACCTCGGCGATCCCGAGCGTGGTGGCGACCGGCACCTTGCGGGCGCTCACCCGGGACGGGACGTTGCGGAAGGTGATGCCGGTGGTGCGCCCGCCGTCCCGGTGCACGGTCGCGGTGACCCGGCCGGAGGGGACGTCGATGCGCACGGCCACGTCCCCGTCGTCCGGGGCGGCGACCACACCGCTGTCCACGGCCCAGGCCCCGAGGGCCATGGTGCCGTGGCCGCACGCGGTGGAGTAGCCGTCCTTGTGCCAGAACAGCACACCGAAGTGAGCGCCGTCGTCGTCGGCCGGGACGACGAACCCGCCGTACATCCCGGCGTGCCCGCGCGGCTCCTGCACGAGCAGCCGCCGTACGTCGTCCAGCGCGCCCCGGCGCGGAGCGGTCCCGGAGCCTCCCGGGCCGATGGCGGTGGCACAGCGCTCGGCGACGGTATCCCCGGGGACGGGCGGCAGGCCTTGAGCACGCGCGTCGACGATCCTGAAGGGCTCGCCGGCGGTGTGGTAGTCCACCGTGCGGACGGTGTTCACAAGAGGAAGCCTCCGGGGAAGGGGTCGGTCGGGTCGAGGAAGTACTGGGCGGTGCCGGTGATCCAGGCCCGGCCGGTGACGGTGGGGACGAGGGCGGGGAGTCCGCCGACGGTGGTCTCGCCGACGAGCCGGCCGGTGAACTCGGTGCCGATGAAGGACTCGTTGACGAAGTCGGTGTCGAGGTCGAGCAGGCCGCGGGCGTGCAGCTGGGCCATGCGCGCGCTGGTGCCCGTACCGCAGGGCGAGCGGTCGAACCAGCCGGGGTGGATGGCCATGGCGTGCCGGGAGCGGCGGGCGTCGGAACCGGGGGCTGCGAGGTAGACGTGCTTGACCCCGGCGATGGAGGGGTTCTCGGGGTGGACGGGGCGGTCGTCGCCCGCGTTGATCGCGTCCATGATCGAGAGGCCGGCGGCGATCAGGTCCTCCTTCCGGGCCCGGTCGAAGGGGAGCCCGAGGGCGTCGAGTTCGACGAAGGCGTAGAAGTTGCCTCCGTAGGCCAGGTCGTAGGTGACCGTGCCGAAGCCGGGGACCTCGGTCTTCAGGTCGAGGCCGACGCTGAAGCAGGGCACGTTGGTGAAGGTGACGGCGGTGGCCGCCCCGTCCTCGACGCGGACGTCCACGCTCACCAGCCCGGCCGGGGTGTCGAGCCGGACGGTGGTGACCGGCTCGACGGCCGGCACCATGCCCGTCTCGACCAGGACGGTGGCGACCCCGATGGTGCCGTGCCCGCACATGGGGAGCAGGCCCGACACCTCGATGTAGAGGACGCCGAAGTCGGCGTCCGGGCGGGTGGGGGGCTGCAGGATGGCGCCGCTCATCGCGGAGTGCCCGCGCGGCTCGTACATGAGCAGGGTCCGGACGTGGTCCATGTGCTCGATGAAGTGGAGCCGCTTCTCGGCCATGGTGGCGCCGGGGATCACCCCGACTCCCCCGGTGATCACCCGGGTCGGCATTCCCTCGGTGTGCGAGTCCACGGCGTGGTAGATGTGGCGGGTGCGCATGGGTCCCCCCGGTCGGCTGGTCGTGGGTTAGTTGAGGCCCTCGGCGAGGGCCTTCTCGGTGGCGGCGCGGACGGCGGCCTCGATCTCCCCGGTGAGCGGGAAGCGCGGCGGGCGGGTGGCGCCGCCGGGGCGGCCGGCCAGGTCCATGGAGAGCTTGATGGCCTGGACGAACTCGGTCTTGGAGTCCCAGCGCAGCAGGGAGTGCAGGGACTTGTAGAGCGGCAGGGCAGTGGTGAGGTCTCCCGCGACGGCGGCCCGGTAGAGGGTGGCGCAGGACTGCGGGAGGGCGTTGGGGTAGCCGGCGATCCAGCCGACCGCGCCGGCGAGGGCGAGTTCGAGGAGGACGTCGTCGGCGCCGATGAGCAGGTCGAGACCGGGGGCGAGTTCGGCTATCTCGTAGGCGCGGCGCACGTCGCCGCTGAACTCCTTGACGGCGACAATGGAGCCGTCGGCGTGGAGCCGGGCGAGCAGGGCCGGGGTCAGGTCCACCTTGGTGTCGATGGGGTTGTTGTACGCGACGACGGGCAGCCCGGCGCCGGCGACCTCGGCGTAGTGGGCGCGTACGGTCTGCTCGTCGGCCCGGAAGGCGTTGGGCGGCAGGAGGAGGACCGAGCCCGCGCCGGCCTCGGCTGCCTGATCGGCCCAGCGCCGGGCTTCGGCACTGCCGTAGGCGGCGACGCCGGGCATGACGCGGGCGCCGTCGCCGGCGGCCTCGACGGCGGTACGGACGACGCGCGCCCGCTCCTCGTCGGTGAGGGTCTGGTACTCGCCGAGGGAGCCGTTGGGGACCACGCCGTCGCAGCCGTTGGCGATCAGCCAGGCCACGTGTTCGGCGTAGGCGTCGTAGTCGACACTGAGGTCCTCGCGCAGGGGAAGCGCGGTGGCGACCATGATGCCGTGCCAGGGGCGGGTGCGGGGCGGGATGGGCGCGGGGGTGTGCGCGTGGTTCATGGATGAGCTCCCTAGAGTGATGTGTGACATTTTACTAGTGGGTGTGAGGTGGCCACAAGGGCCCGGCGGGGCGGATCAGCCGTCGGTGGGGGGAAGTTCCGCGAGGTGGCGCAGCGGGACCGGGCAGGAGAAGGGGCGCCGGTCGGGGGCAGGGTCCTCCCCCGCTAGGGCGGCGACGGCGGGCCCGCACATCCGGCCCTGGCACCAGCCCATGCCGGCCCGGGTGAGGAGTTTGACCGTACGGGCGTCCCGCGCGCCGAGCTCCTCGGCGGCCTCCCGGATCCGGCCTGCCGGGACCTCCTCGCAGCGGCACACGAGGGCGTCGTCGGGGAGCCACCCGGTCCAGCCGGCACCCGGGCGGTGGGCGGCGGCCATCGCGTCGGCGAATGCGCGGAGCCGCGCGCGGGCCCGGGTGAG
Source organism: Streptomyces sp. NBC_01351 (assembly GCF_036237315.1). Lineage (GTDB taxonomy): Bacteria > Actinomycetota > Actinomycetes > Streptomycetales > Streptomycetaceae > Streptomyces. The sequence goes on from NZ_CP108356.1 coordinate 2,052,874, forward strand.
GGCGGCGGGGGCGGGTCGGCCGGCGGCCGTGTGGGCGGCGATCTCGCCCTCGGTGAGGGCCAGTTGGGCGCCGCCGATGCCGCCGGTCTCCCCTGCGGAGAGGATGCCGGGCACGGAGGTGCGGCCCGCGGCGTCCAGGTCGAGGGCGACCGTGCCGTCGGGGCTGCGGCGGGTGGCGCAGCCGAGTCCGGTGGCGAGTTCCAGCTGGGGGACGAGCCCGTGGCCGACGGCGAGGGCGTCGCAGGGGATCCTGCGGGCGGTGCCGGGCAGCGGACGCCAGTCCCGGTCGAGCCGGGCCACGGTGACGGCCTCGACCCGGTCGGTGCCGTGCGCCTCGGTCACCGCGTGCCGGGTGAGGAGCCGGACGTGGTGCCGGGCGAGGGCTCCGCCGTGCGTGACGGCCTCGACGAGCTTGCCGGGGTTGCGCAGCAGGGCGGGGAGGTGGCCGGCGTACGCGGTGTACGCGCCGGCCTCCACCACGGCGGGGACGGTGGCTCCGGCGGCGGAGAGCGAGCCGGCCACGGCGAGCAGCAGCGGGCCGCTTCCGGCGACGACCACCCGCTTGCCGGGGAGGACGAGCCCGGCCTTGAGCATGGCCTGGGCCCCGCCGGCTCCGACGACCCCGGGGAGGGTCCAGCCGGGGAAGGGGAGTTGGCGCTCGTAGGCGCCGGTGGCGAGGAGGACGGCGGTGGCGTGGACGGTGGCCGCCGATTCCTCGGGGCCGGCCACGGCGTGCAGGGTCCAGGTGTCGCCGCCCGGGACCACCGTCCATACGTGGTGGAGCGGGAGGTACGTGATCCGGCCCGCCGAGATGTGGGCCCGCAGGGCGGCTTCGCGGCGCGCGAAGTGGCCCCAGCCGTGGTGCAGGGCCTCGGGGCGGGCCGCACCCAGGGCGGGCGCGGGGTGGCGGTAGTACTGGCCGCCGGGCAGCTCCCCCGCGTCGAGGAGGGTGACGCGCAGGCCCAGGTCGGCGGCGGTGACGGCGGCCGCGAGGCCGGCGGGGCCGGCGCCGACGACGGCGAGGTCGGCCGGGCCCGCCGGCGCGGGGGACTCAGACAGCGAGGTCGGCATGGCCGGTTCCCTCCTGGGTGGTGACGGAGTCGCCCTCGCGGGCGGGGACCAGGCAGGCGCGCTGGTTCGGGCGGCCGTTGACGGTGACGAGGCAGTCGTAGCAGCTGCCGATCCCGCAGAAGGCGCCGCGCGGGGCGCCGGTGTCACGGGTGGTCCGCCAGGCGAGGATGCCGGCCGACCAGAGGACGGCGGCGATGGACTGGCCTGCCTGCGCGGGCAGTTCGCGGCCGTCGAAGCCGATGGTGTAGGCGGCCGAAGGGGTGCCGCCGACCAGGGAGCGGGGGGTGCGCATCAGGGGGTCCTCCTCGGGGGACTGGAAAGGGGTCGGTGCGGTGTCCCTGGCGGGGCTGCGGGTGGGGGCCGTTCCCCTGGCGGGGGGGGCTGCGGGTGGGGCCGGTGCCGTTCCCCTGGCGGGGGGCTGCGGGTGGGGCCGGTGCCGTTCCCCTGGCGGGGGGCTGCGGGTGGGGCCGGTGCCGTTCCCCTGGCGGGGGGCTGCGGGTGGGGCCGGTGCCGGGGTGGGGTGTTGTCCGGGACTCATGATTTATGGCGCCTGGGCGGGTCTTCGTTGGTGGGGCAGGGTGCCGCGCCACAAATCACGTTTTACGTCCCGGACAACACCCCACCCCGTCCCCGTCCAGGGTGCGCAAAAACCAGCCCCTCCGGCGTTTGAGGAGCGGGGTACGGGGCGGAGCCCCGGATCTTTGAGCCGCGCCGGCGATTGAGGCGCGGGTCCGGGCAGAGCCCGGTTTCGGGAAGGGGCGGGGTGGGGGAATGGCCCCGCGCATCGGCACGCCCGCGGCCCGGGTCACCCGAAGCGCTCCGGGCGGAAGGGGGCGAGGGGGAGCGCGGGTTCGGCTCCCGTCAGGGCCGCCGCGATGAGGAGGCCCGTCGCGGGGGCCAGTCCGATGCCCGCGCCCTCGTGGCCGCAGGCGTGCAGGAGCCCGGGTCGGCGGGGGTCGGGGCCGATCGCCGGGAGGTGGTCGGGGAGGTAGGGGCGGAAGCCGTGGTAGGTGCGCAGGATCCGGGTGTCGGAGAGGACGGGGAAGAGGGCTGCCGCCTGGGAGGCGAGGCGGCGCAGGGCTTCGGTGGAGAGGGTGCGGTCGAAGCCGACGCGTTCGCGGGTGGCGCCGATCAGGACGGGGCCCGACGGGGTGCCCTCCACCACCGCCGAGGACTGGAGCGCGGCGGAGCCGCTGGCCACGTCCGCGATGTAGTCGGCGGCGTAGACCTTGTGCCGGACCACGCGGGGCAGCGGTTCGGTGACCAGGACGAACCCGCGGCGCGGGAGGACGGGGAGCTCGACCCCGGCGAGGGAGGCGATGCGGCCGCCCCAGGTCCCGGCCGCGTTGATCACGGCGGGGGCGAGGAGTTCGCGGCGCGGGGTGCGGATGCCCCGTACCGCGCCGGTCGCGTCCAGGAGGATGTCGGTGGCCTCCTCGCCCAGGTGGACCTCCGCGCCCGAGGCGGCCAGCAGGCGGGCCGCCGCCTGGGCGGGCTGGACCTGGGCGTCCTGGGGGTAGAGGAATCCGCCCGCCAGGCCGGGGGCGAGGTGGGGTTCCAGGTCGTGGAGGGCGTGCGCCGCCACCTCGACCGTCTTGACGCCGGCCTTGTGCTGCCCGGCCGCGAAGCTCCGCAGGGCGTCCACCGCGGCGGGGGTCGAGGCGACCACCAGGCCGCCCTTGGACTCGTACTCGATCTCCCGGGGGAGGGTGGCGGCGAGTTCGTGCCAGAGGCGGGTGGAGAGCAGGGCCAGGTCGAGCTCGGGGCCGGCCTCCTTGTCGGAGACCAGCAGGTTGCCCTCGCCGGCGCCGGTCGTACCGCCCGCCACGGGGCCGCGGTCGACGACGGCCACGGCGAGTCCGGCGCGGGCCGCGTAGTAGGCGCAGGCCGCTCCGACGACGCCGGCGCCGATGATGACGGCGTCCAGGGAGTGTCTCTTGAGCACGGCAGTAATATGTCACATTCTTTAGAGGCTGCCCAGACCGGTCCCGCGGGTGCGGGACCGGTCCGGTGCGGATCAGCTGCGGAGGGGACCCTCACAGTTGTAACTGGAGGTCCCCGCCACCTTGTTGGTCCAGATCTCCAGCGGGCCGAAGGAGCAGTTCATGTCGGCGAGGTTGTTGGAGGCCGCCCCCGCACGGTCGAGGATGAAGTAGTCGACCGTCTCGGACATGTCCTTGAAGTTCTGGTCGTCGCTGCGCCAGTTCGAGAGGTTCGCGGTGATGCGCCCGGTACAGGTGAAGCGGCGCTTCCCGGGCTCCCCGTTCTCCACGCAGTCCGGGGTGTTGTAGGTGGCCGTGGCGAAGGCCGACTTCACCGAGGAGAGCGCCGAGTCGCGCAGCTGCGCGTTGGGGGTGTAGGCGGTGTTCGGTACGAAGAGCTGGTCGACCTTGGCTATCTGCGCGTCCAGGAAGCGGTCGTAGTCGCGCTGGAGGTAGGTGTCCGCGCCGAGGCGGTGGCGCCAGGCGTCGTACGCCGCCACGTCGTTGTTGCGGAGGTGGGTGTACATCTCCCGCAGCAGCGAGGGCTTCTCGGTCCACAGGAACTCGAAGAACGTGCCGGCGTAACTGTAGAAGCGGAAGCCGTCGCCCTCGTAGGTGGCGTTCAGCAGCTGCTCGACGGACATGCGCGGGCCGCCGCCGGAGGTGTCGTTGATGATGCTCTTGACCAGGGACTTGCGGACGGCGATGCCGTTGTCGCGGGTGGCGCCGTCGAAGAACTCGGCCGTGCCCTCGTCCATGGCGGTCGTACGGTCGCCCTCGTACCAGGGGCCCTGGCCGAAGAAGCCGGGGACGGCGAAGCGGCCGTTGAGGTAGTGGACGTACTCGTGGCGGAAGAGCTCCTCGAGGGTGAGCGAGGAGTCCTGCGGGACGCGGCGCTGGTAGGTGTAGAAGGTGGCGCCGTTCTCGATGTAGATGCCGCCGTTGTTGGTGTCGTAGCCCGTCAGGATCGGGTGGTAGTTCTCGTAGTCGGCGCGGGAGCCGTACAGCACGATGTTCAGGGTGGCGTTGGGGTCGCCCGCGAGCGGCTGCTCGGTGCCCAGCACGCGGTGGTACTGCGCCTTGACCTGCTTGCTCGCGTAGTAGAGCTGGTCGACGGTGGCCCGGTCGAGGCCGGTGCGGACCTTGATGGCTCCGTTGTCGTAGGTGTACGTGTACGGGAAGATCTGCTTCTCGATGTCCTCCTTGCAGACCCCGTACGGCTTGCACGCCTCGTAGAAGTTCAGCCAGGAGACGACCTTGGCCCAGGGCTCGGTGCCGAGGGCGGCCTTCACCGGCTCCAGCATCGCGCCGAGGTCGGCGACGACCTGGTCCCGCAGGCCCGCGACCTGGCCGAACCGGGCGTACTCGCTGAGGGCGTCGCGCGCCACCCAGGCGTTGTTCGTGCCCTTGAGGTGGGTGTAGTTCGCGAAGGCCTTGAAGGCGGCGCGGTAGGCGGGGTCGGCGGCGACGGCCGCGTGGAAGGCGGTGTCCTGGTTGCCCGGGTAGACGCCGAGGTAGTTCACGGAGAGGCCCGCGAGGGCGGCGCCCGCCCAGCCGGCGTCGAGGTGGGTGGCCGGGTGGGCCGGGTCCATGGTGGTCAGGACCTTCGTGATGAGGCCGAGCTGGTGCTGGCGCAGGCCGGGCGCGCTGCCGGCGTAGAGGGCCTCGCGCAGGGTGCGGGCGTTGGAGGCGGTCACGTCGAAGGTGCGGGCGGCATTGCCGAAGTCGGCGATGGCGCGGCGCATGGCGTCCACGGTCGGCGCGTCGGTGACGTCGATCTCGGAGCGCCCGTAGTCGTGGTAGGCGACCGCGTGCAGGTACGTGAACATCTCCTCCAGGTGGGAGGAGTTACGGCCGTCGTGCGCGGCGGCCAGGCTGGATATCCGCCGGGAGACGGCCTGCACGTGCGCGTCCGACATCACCGGGGTGAGGCGGGCGTCCCAGGTCCAGATGAGGCCGCGCAGGCAGCCGTCGGCGGTGACCGCCGGGTCGGCGAGGAAGTCGGCGAACTGCTCCGGGGAGAGGTTCTTGATCCCGTCGAGGGTGCAGGGGACGCCGGCGGCCACGCTCAGCGCGGTCGGGGCCGACTGGGCGGTCGCCTTGCGGCTCTTCTCGCTGCGCTCGGAGGCGGCCGCGGCGGCCGTCGAGGCTCCGGGGACCTTCCCGGCGAGCTCCTGCCCGCCGGGGGCGAGGGCGTCCGCCGGGGTGTCGCGCTTCGCGTTGGCGAGGTGGTCGACCTCGTCGAACGGGTTCGCGGCCGGGGCCCCGCCGGTGAAGGTGCCGGGCGTCGCGCTGCCGGCGACGGCGGTGGTTCCGCGGTCGGCGGCCTGGGTCACGGCCTGGCCCGCGGAGGCGAGGAGGGTGACCGTCACGGCGGAGGCGAGAAGGGTCGAACGCACGGTTTTGTGCTGGAACACCGAAAACTCCTGGTTGGAGAGGGTGAGGTGGGGGGTGGTGCGTGAACTGCCCTGGTGCGTGAACTGCCCTGGGTCACACGGCGTTTGACGGGGATTAACGTGCCGCGGTGTGAGCTGTAACATAGTAATGTGAAATTGCACTGACAAGACCTGCGCGCCCATCAGTTCGCATCTTCTTGAGGGAGCCCCCGTGACCGACACCCCCTCCCGCCTCAACACGGGCAGCCACGACCTGCCCGTATCAGCCGAGTTGTCCCGATTCATGGCGGACAACTGGGCCCCGACCCCGCTGCCCGGCTCCACGCGCGTCCCCTCGTACGCCGTCACGCCCGCCCGCCGGGCCCGGCTCTCGGCGCTCTTCCCGGGCGAGCGGCTGATCGTCCCGGCCGGTGAGCTGAAGGTCCGCACCAACGACTGCGACCACCGCTTCCGCCCGCACAGCGCGTACGCCTGGCTGACCGGCCTGACGGGCGAGGACCAGGTCGGCCACGTCCTGGTCATGGAGCCCTCGGGCCCGCACGGGCACGAGGCGGTCCTGTACCTGCGGCCGCGCTCGCCGCGGGCGGACGGGAACGAGGAGTTCTACCGGGACCGCCGCTACGGGGAGTTCTGGGTGGGCCGCCGCCCCGACCTGGCCGAAGCCGAGCGCCTCACCGGCATGCGCTGCGCCCACCTGGACGCCCTGGGCTCGCCGGCGGGCCGCGACGCGTCCCGCGACTCCGGACTCGCCACCGCCCTGTCGGAGCTGCGCCTGGTGAAGGACGCGTGGGAGGTGGAGCAGCTCCAACTGGCGGTGGACCACACGACCGCCGGGTTCGAGGACGTCGTACGGGCCCTGCCGCGCGCCCTCGTCCACCCGCGCGGGGAGCGCTGGATCGAGGGGGTCTTCGGCCTGCGCGCACGGGCCGAGGGCAACGGCACGGGGTACGACACGATCGCGGCGTCGGGCGCCCACGCGTGCGTCCTGCACTGGATCCGCAACGACGGCCGGCTGAACGGGGACGAACTGCTCCTCCTGGACGCGGGCGTCGAGACCGACACCCTCTATACCGCGGACATCACCCGCACCCTTCCCCTCTCCGGACGCTTCTCCCCCGTCCAGCGCCAGGTCTACGAGCTGGTCCTGGCCGCCCAGGACGCGGGCATGGCGGCGCTGCGCCCCGGGGCGAGCTTCCGCGACTTCCACCGGGCCGGGATGCGGGTGATCGCGGAGGGCCTCGCGGACTGGGGCGTGCTCAAGGACGCGGAGGGCGACCTGCACCGCCGCTACACGCTCTGCAGCAGCGGCCACATGCTCGGCCTGGACGTCCACGACTGCGCGAAGGCCCGGTCGGAGGCCTACCTGGACGGCGTCCTGGAGGAGGGCCAGGTCCTCACGGTGGAGCCCGGCCTGTACCTCCAGCCGGACGACGAGACCCTCCCGGCGGAACTGCGCGGCATCGGCGTCCGCATCGAGGACGACCTGGTCATCACCTCGGACGGCGCCCGCCTGATGTCGGGGGCGCTGCCGCGCACGGTCGCCGGCATCGAGGAGTGGATGGGCCGTCTACTGGACTCCTAACGGGCGCGGGGAGCTTCGAGACACCCCACGAGCTCCTCGACGAACACCTCCAGATGGGGCGGGAGTTCACCCGTTCTCGTCGCGCAGAACCAGGTCCGGGTCAGCGGCTTCGCACCGATCTGCACCAGCGCCAGTCCGTGCGAGGCCGCGTACGGGGCGGCCACCCAGTTGGGCAGTACCGTCACTCCCTGGCCGCCCGCCACCATCTCGACGACCAGGTCGGTCACCACGGGCATCGTGGTGATCCGGCCGGGCCGGGCCCCGACGGGGATCGGCAGCGGCAGCGACGGGATGCGCTTCTGGTCGTAGAAGTCGTACAGCACCAGATCGGCACCGTCGAAATCCCGGGCGGTCAGGTGCTTGCGGCTGGCCCACGCATGCCCCGCCGGGACCACGGCCACCATCTCGTCGTCGAACAGCCGGGTCAGGGACACCCGTTCCATCTGCACGTCCGGTTTGGTGACGAGCGCGACGTCGACCAGGTCGGCGAGGAGTGCCGGGACCGGAGCGTCGTCGGCGACGGTCTCGATGCGCACGTCGATGCCCGGCTCGCGCTCGCGGAAGGCGCGCAGCACCGGCGGAAGCCAGGGGAAGGTGGTGCTGCACTGCGCGGTGAAGCGGACCCGCCGGTCGCGCCCGTCGCGGATCTCTCGCAGGTCGCGGGTGGCCGACTCCAGTTCGCCGAGCACATGGCGGGCGGCGACCAACAGCCGCCTGCCCGCGGCGTTCGGCACCAGCCGGCGGCCCTCCCGGTCGAACAGGAGCATGCCGAGCCGGGCTTCGAGCCGGGTCAGCCGCTGACTGAGGGCGGGCTGGCTGACGTAGAGCCGCTCGGCGGCGGCGGTCAGCGAGCCGGCTTCGGCGGTGGCGTTGAGCAGCTCCAGGTCACGCAGATCCACGTCCATAACGCTGGATTATGGCATGCTCCATTTCTCGTCGTGGTGTTATGGGTTGAGGGCTCGTAGGTTCTGGGTGTCAGCCGATCGACCACCTGGGAAAGGCACACGCCCATGACCACCACTGCTCTCATCACCGGATCCTCCAGCGGCATCGGTCTGGACATCGCCCGGGCCTTCCTGGCGGACGGCGCGAACGTCGTCCTGAACGGCCGGGACGCCGACCGCCTCGCCAAGGCCGCCGCCGGCCTCGGCCATCCGGAGCGGACCGCGTGGGTCGCGGGCAGCATCGCCGACCCCGCGACCGGCGAGGCGCTCGTCCGTACGGCGCTGGAGCGCTTCGGCCGCATCGACGTCCTGGTCAACAACGCGGGCACCTTCGCCTCCAAGCCCTTCACGGAGGTCACCGAGGCCGAACTCGACGGCTTCCTGACGGGCAACCTCAAGGGCACCTACCTCACCACCCAGGCCGTGGTGCGGGCGCTGCGCGCGCAGGGCGAGGGCGGCAGCATCGTCAACATCGGCACCGTCCTGGTGGACCACGGCCTGGCCGGCTTCCCGGCGAGCGCACCCGTGGCCAGCAAGGCGGGCGTTCACGGCCTCACCACGAGCCTGGCCGCCGAACTGGCGGCCGACGGCATCCGCGTCAACCTGGTCTCCCCCGGCATCATCCGCACCCCGCTGCACGAGGGCTCCGACGTGGACTCCTTCGGCGGACTCGCCCTGCTGAACCGGGTCGGCGAGGCCTCGGAGATCGCCGAGGCGGTCCTCTACCTCGCGGGCGCCGGCTTCGTGACGGGCCACGCCCTGCGCGTGGACGGCGGCCACGTCACCGGCCGCACGGTCTGAGGGGCCGCCGCCATGCCGTACGTCAACGTCAAGATCACCCGAGAGGGCGCGACCGCCGCCCAGAAGGCCGAGATCATCGCCGGAATCACGGACCTCCTGGTCAAGGTCCTGAACAAGGACCCGTCCACCACGTTCGTCCTCATCGACGAGGTCCCCCTGGAGGACTGGGGCATCGGAGGCCTCCCGGCGGACGAATACCGCCGCCGCCGGGGCACACCGGACCGGTCCCCCACGGCATGAGTCCCGCGCCCTCGCGGCGGCGCCCCGGAACCGGTCCGTCCGGGGGGCGCAGGCGGCGACGGCGATCGACCTCGGCCCGTTCCGGACGGAGCACAGGATCCACTGGCCGCGACCCCGCGGGGGCCGACGCGGGCCCGGGCACCGACCGCCCGCGCCGGCCCCCGCCTCGTTACGGGAGCACCGCCAGGCCGTCCAGTTCCACCAGGGCCTCCTCGTCCCACAGGCGGACCACGCCGATGACCGCCATCGCGGGGTAGTCGCGGCCCGCCAACCGGCGCCAGATCCGGCCCAGTTCGGCGGCGTGCACGCGATACGCCGCCACGTCCACCGCGTACACCGTCACCCTCGCCAGGTCCGCCGGGGCGCCCCCGGCCCCGGCGAGGGCCGCCAGCAGGTTCGTCAGGGCCACCTCGAACTGCTCCACCAGGCCCTCCCCCACCACCTTCCCCGCGCCGTCCAGCGCGGTCTGCCCGGCCAGGAGAACCAGCCGCGAGCCGGTGGCCACCACCGCGTGGGAGAAGCCCGTCGCCGGCGACAGTTCCGCCGGGTTGATCCGGTCGAGGCTCATCCGGCCGCCGCCTCCCGGTACAGCTCCTTCGCGATGATCGAACGCTGCACTTCACTCGCCCCTTCGTAGATCCTCGGCGCCCGCACCTCCCGGTAGAGGTGTTCCAGCAGGTGCCCCCGCTGGAGGGCGACCGCGCCGTGCAGCTGGACCGCGTGGTCCACCACGTACTGGGCGGTCTCCGTGGCCAGCAGCTTCGCCATCGCCGCCCGGCGCGGCACGTCCGGCGAGCCGGCGTCGTGCGCACCCGCCGCCGCGTACACGAGCAGCCGGGCGGCCTCCGTGCGGGTGGCCATCTCCGCCACCCGGTGCCCGACCGCCTGGAGGTCGCTCAGCGTCCCGCCGAAGGCGCTCCGGACCGCCGTGTACGCCAGCGTGGCGTCCAGCGCCGCCCGGGCCATGCCGACCGCGAAGGCGCCGACGCTGGGGCGGAAGAGGTTCAGGGTGTCCATCGCGACGCGGAAGCCCCGCCCGGGCTCGCCCAGCAGGTCCGCCGGGCCGACCGGGACAGCGTCGAAGGCGAGGGCGCCGATGGGGTGCGGGGAGAGCATGTCGAGCGGTTCGCCGGTGAGTCCGGGCCGGTCCGCCGGGACGAGGAAGGCGGAGACGCCCTTCGCGCCGGGCCCCTCACCCGTCCGGGCGAAGACGGTGTAGAAATCGGCCTCCGGGGCGTTGGAGATCCAGCGCTTGCGGCCGGTCAGCAGCCAGCCGCCGCCCGGTGCCGGCGCGGCCGCCAGTTCCAGGGCCGCCGCGTCCGAGCCCGCCCCCGGCTCGCTCAGCGCGAACGCCGCCACCGCCCGCCCCGCGCGCACCCCGGGCAGCCACCGCTCGCGCTGCTCCGCGCTGCCCGCCCGCAGTACGGGGTAGGCCCCCAGCCCCTGCAGGGCGAGCGCCGTCTCGGCCTCCGTGCAACCGTAGGCGAGGGACTCCCGCAGCAGGCACAGCTCCAGCGCGCCCGCCGTGAACACCCGTTCCAGCAGGCCGAGCTCCCCCAGTGCCGCGAGCAGCGGCCGGTTGACCCGGCCCGGCTCCCCCTTCTCGGCCAGTGGCCGCAGCCGGTCGGCCGACAGCGCGCGCAACTGCCCGCACCACGTCTCCTGGTCCACCCCGAGCGCGAATCCGTTCATCCGAACATCCCCGCTTCTATCGCGTCCTGTTGACTGCCGTCACCATCACGATACGCTCGTGAAGGGGCACTCCCCCAGCCTCCGGCCGGGGGGGGACCCCACCCAGCTGCAGCCGGGGGTGTGACCGCACGGCCCGCTCCACCCCACCCGGGACCGTCGCAAGGGGGCGAACCCGCCTTGGACCTGAAGCCTTCCGCTCACACCGACACTTTTGCCCGCGACCATCTGCCACCCGCGGACGCCTGGCCGGAACTCCTCTTCGAGCTGCCCGAACTGGCCTACCCGGACCGCCTCAACTGCGGGTCCGAGCTGCTCGACGCCACCATCGCCCGGTTCGGGCCCGAGGGCCCGGACCGCCCCGCCTTCCGCAGCGGGAGCGGCGAGGTGTGGACGTACGGGGACCTGCGCGAGCGCGTGGACCGGCTCGCCCACGTGCTCACCGCCGACCTCGGCGTCGTCCCCGGCAACCGGGTGCTGCTGCGCGGCCCCACCGGCCCCTGGCTCGCCGCCTGCTGGCTCGCGGTGATGAAGGCGGGCGCGGTGGCGGTGACCGTACTGCCGCAACAGCGCGCGCAGGAGCTGGCCACGGTCTGCGCGATGGCCCGGGTACGGCACGCCGTGTGCCACGTGGACGTCCTGGACGACCTGGCGAAGGCCGAGGTGCCGGGGTTGCGGATCACCGCGTACGGGGGCGGCGCGGAGGACGATCTGCTCCGGCTCGCCGAGAGCGAGAGACACGCCCGGCCCTTCGAGGCCGCCCCGACCTCCGCCGACGACGTCGCGCTGATCGCCTTCACCTCCGGCACCACCGGACAGCCGAAGGGATGCATGCACTTCCACCGCGACCTGCTCGCCGTGGCCGACACCTTCTCCCGCGGCGTGCTGCGCCCGCGCCCGGACGACGTCTTCGCGGGTAGCCCGCCGCTCGGCTTCACCTTCGGCCTCGGCGGGCTGGTGGTCTTCCCGCTGCGGGCCGGGGCGTCCGCGCTGCTGCTGGAGGAGGCGGTGCCGCGCCGGCTGCTGCCGGCCCTCGCGCAGCACCGGGTGACGGTGCTGTTCACGGCGCCCACCGCGTACCGGGCGATGCTGGACGCCCTGGGCCCGTACGACGTGGGCATGTACGACCTCTCCGCCCTGCGCCGCTGCGTGTCGGCCGGGGAGAACCTGCCCGCCACCACCTGGCAGGCCTGGTACGAGCGCACGGGCCTGCGGATCATCAACGGCATCGGGGCTACGGAGCTGCTGCACATCTTCATCTCCGCCGCCGACGAGGACATCCGGCCCGGCACGACCGGCCGCGTGGTCCCGGGCTGGCAGGCGCGGGTGGTCGACGCCTCCGGCCGCCCGGTCGCGGACAACGAGCCGGGGCTGCTGGCCGTGCGCGGCCCGGTGGGCTGCCGCTACCTGGCCGATCCGCGGCAGCGGGAGTACGTACAGGGCGGCTGGAACCTGACGGGCGACACCTACGTCCGGGACCCGGAGGGCTACTTCCGCTACGTCGCCCGCGCCGACGACATGATCATCTCGTCGGGTTACAACATCGCGGGCCCGGAGGTGGAGGAAGCCCTGATGCGCCACCCGGACGTGGTGGAGGCCGCCGTGGTGGGCCGCCCGGACGAGCGACGCGGGCAGATCGTGGTGGCGTACACCGTCCCGCGGCAGGGAGCGGTGCTCACGGAGGAGGCGCTGCGCGCCTTCATGCGGGCCGAGCTGGCCCCGCACAAGTGCCCGCGCTCCTTCGTCTTCCTGCCGGCGCTGCCCCGTACCGCGACGGGCAAGCTGCAACGCTTCCGGCTACGGGACCTAGAGTGAAACCGTGGTCGAACAGCACACTCCGCGATCTTTGATCGTCACGTTCTACGGCGCCTACGGGCGCGCCTACGAGGGCCCGGTCCCGGTGTCCGCGCTGATCCGCCTGCTGGGCGCGGCCGGCGTGGACGCCCCGTCGGTCCGCTCGTCGGTGTCCCGGCTGAAGCGGCGCGGCTTCCTGGTGCCCGGGCGCGCGGCGGACGGCTCGGCCGCGTACGGGCTCTCCGAGGAGGCGCGGCAGCTGCTGGACGACGGCGACCGGCGGATCTACGGCAGCCCGGAGCTGACGGACGAGTGGCTGGTGGCGGTGTTCTCCGTCCCGGAGCAGGAGCGCAGCAAGCGGCACCTGCTGCGCTCGCGGCTGTCCCGGCTCGGTTTCGGCACGGTGGCGCCGGGCGTGTGGATCGCCCCGGCCAGGCTCGCGGACGAGGCCTCGCACACGCTGGACCGGCTGCGGCTGACCCCGTACGTGGAGCTGTTCCGCGGCGCCCACCTCGGTTTCGCCCCCACGGCGGAGGCGGTGGCCCGATGGTGGGACCTGGCGGCCCTGGCCAAGCAGCACGAGGAGTTCCTCGACCTGCACGAACCTGCCTTGCGCGCCCTCCAGTCGGGCCCGGAGCCGACTCCGGAGGAGGCCTACCGCGGCTACCTCCTCGCCCTGGACAGCTGGCGCCGCCTCCCCTACGCGGACCCGGGCCTGCCCCGCGACCTGCTCCCGGCGGACTGGCCGGGCGACCGCGCGGCGGCCGTCTTCGCCGAGCTCCACGCACGCCTCCGGGAGCGGGGCACGCGGTTCGCGCAACCGTGAACGTGACCGTAGCCCTGAGCGCGACCGTGGCCGTGGCCGTGGCCGCAACCGTGACCGGGCGGCAGGCGTCGTAGCGGGGTATGACGCCCCGCGCTGCGCGCCCCTCCCCGAAGAAACGTTTCCTGACCTTGGTCCCGGCGGCTCTCGCCGGAATCGCGGCGGGTTGCGCGGCCATCTCCCTGGCCGCCCGCGCCCGCGAGTACTGCGACGCGGGCGCGGAGCCCGGCGGCCGTCTCGAACTGGGCCTCACCCTGCTGCCGCTGACCATGGCCTTCGGCGTCGTGGCCCTGCTGGTGGCCTTCCTCCTGGACCGGCAGCCCGTGGCGCTGCAGCTGGGCACGGTCCTGCTCGTGCTGGCCGGTCTGACGGTGCTGTACTTCTCCGTCCGGGGCACCCTCGACGGGTATCCGGGGAACCCGGAGAAGTGCGGGCCCGACAACGTGCCGCCGTGGTGGCCGGGGTGGCTGCCCGCGTGAATCCGGGTCGGAAATCCGGGTGCGTGCGGGCCCGGCACCGCGCCAGGATGTGCCATGACCTGGACCTTCACCTCTGACCTGGCCGCCTATCTGACCGCGACGGGCCCGGCCGTGGCCGCGGAGCCCGTCTCCAACACCGTCCTGCTGACCGTGACCGACGGACTGGCACGGCGCGGGACTTCCGCGTTCGGGTCCGACGCGCCCTTCTTCGGCTGGTGGACCGACGCCGGCGGGGCCGTCACCGGGGCCCTGCTGTGCACGCCGCCGTTCCCGCTGCTGCTCAGCGTGGTACCGGAGGAGGCGGTCCGGGCGCTGGGGGACGCGCTGGCCACCGAGCCGCTGCTCGCCGGGCTGCACGGGATCAACGCCCGCCGCCCCGACGCGGAGGCGCTGGCGAAGGCCTGGGGCAGGCCCACCCGGTTCGCCGAGGAGATCCGGCTCTACCGGCTGGCCGGACTGGTCGCCCCGGATCCCGCCCCGGCCGGGCGGGCCCGGCTCGCCACCGAGGCGGACCTGCCGCTGCTGCTGGAATGGATCGCGGCCTTCCACCTGGAGGCGGGCGTCCCGGGTCCGGTCTCCGAGGACCTGCTGCGCGACCGGATCTCGTACGGCGGGATCCTGCTCTGGGAGGATGCCGGGGTGCCCGTCGCGCTCGCCTCCTGCTCGCGCACCATCGGCTCGGCCGCCCGCGTCGGCCCCGTCTACACCCCGCCCGCGTCCCGCCGCCGCGGGTACGCCGCCGGGGTCACGCACGCGGCGAGCGAAGCGGCGTACGCGGCCGGCGCCTCGGAGGTGCTCCTCTTCACGGACCTGGCCAACGACACCAGCAACGGCGTCTACCTGCGCCTGGGCTACGTCCCCGTCGAGGACCGTGCGGAGGTCGTCGCCGTATGACCGCGCCGGGGAAAACACCGGAGCCCGTCTGGTCGATCGCCGCGAACGTGGTCCTGTGGCGCCGCCACGGCGAGGGCGGCCAAGCCCTGCGCCCGGGGACCAGGCGCTTCAAGGGCGGCGCCAAGGTGTACGTCTGCTCGTGGACCGGCGAGCGCACCCGCTGCACGGTCGCCGGGCGGCCCCGCGGGACCTCCCGCTACGCCGAGGCGTACGTGGCCACCCGCGACCTGCACGGCTTCCGGCCGCGCCTGGTGCACGGGCCGGCCCTGGTCCCGCTCGTCTCGGCCTCGCCCTTCGAGGACCGGGCGCACGCGGCGGCCGTGGCGGCCGAACTGGAGCGGTACGCCCGGGAGTACCGCTCCGGGGCCTGGCCTAGCCGGCCGCACCCGGAGCCCTGCCTGTGCCACGAGTGCCTCAACCCCGACCGGTAGGCGGCGGCCGGCTCCCCGCGCGGTACGGGGCGGGCCAGGGCGCGGCCGGGCCCTCGTAGGACTGCTCGGCGGCCGCGTGCAGGGTCCAGTGCGGGTCGTAGAGGTGGGGGCGGCCGACGGCGCACAGGTCGGCGCGGCCCGCCAGGAGCAGGGAGTTGACGTCGTCCCAGGAGGAGATGGCGCCGACGGCGATGACGGGGACGCCGAGGGCGCCCCGGATCCGGTCGGCGTACGGGGTCTGGTACGAACGCCCGTACTCGGGGGCCTCGTCCGCGACGACCTGGCCGGTGGAGACGTCGATGGCGTCGGCGCCGTGTTCCGCGAAGGCGGCCGCGATCCGCACCGACTCCTCGGGCGTGGTGCCGCCGGGCGCCCAGTCGGTGGCGGAGAGCCGGACCGTCATCGGGCGGTCCTCGGGCCAGACGGCGCGGACCGCGTCGAAGACCTCCAGCGGGAAGCGCAGGCGGTTCTCCAGCGGGCCGCCGTAGGCGTCGTCGCGCTGGTTGGTCAGCGGGGAGAGGAAGCCGGAGAGCAGGTAGCCGTGCGCGCAGTGCAGTTCCAGCAGGTCGAATCCGCTGTCGGCGGCGCGGACGGCGGCGGCCGCGAACTCGGAGCGCAGCGCGGCCAGATCCTCCCGTTCGAGGGCGCGCGGGACGGCCGAGACGCCCGGCCGGTAGGGCAGCGCGGAGGCGGCGACCAGCGGCCAGTTGCCCTCGGGGAGGGGGTCGTCCATGCCCTCCCACATCACCCGGGTGGAGCCCTTGCGGCCCGCGTGTCCGAGCTGGACGCCCAGCGCGGTGCCGGGGGCGGAGGTGTGGACGAAGTCGGCGATGCGCTTCCAGGCGGCGGCCTGTTCCCGGGTGTAGAGGCCGGCGCAGCCGGGGGTGATCCGGCCCTCCTCGCTGACGCAGACCATCTCGGTCATCACCAGCCCCGCCCCGCCGAGCGCCCGCGCGCCGAGGTGGACGAGGTGGAAGTCCCCGGGCACGCCCTCCTCGGCCGAGTACATGTCCATCGGGGAGACGACGACCCGGTTGCGCAGGGTCAGGCCGCGCAGGGTGAAGGGGGTGAACATCGGCGGGGTGGCCCCGTCCGGGCAGCCGAAGTCCCGCTCCACCGCCCGCGTGAACCGCTCGTCGCGCAGCCGCAGGTTGTCGTGGGTGACCCGGCGGCTGCGGGTGAGGAGGTTGAAGGCGAACTGCCGGGCCGGCTGCTCGAGGTACCCCTCGATCTCCTCGAACCAGCGCATGCTCGCGGCGGCCGCCCGCTGGGTGCTGGCGACGGCCGGGCGCCGCGCGGCCTCGTAGGCGGCGAGGGCGGCCGGTACGTCGCCGTCCGCGCCGCCCACCGCTTCGGCGAGGGCGAGGGCGTCCTCCACGGCGAGTTTGGTGCCGGAGCCGATGGAGAAGTGCGCGGTGTGGGCGGCGTCGCCGATGAGGACCACGTTGCCGTGCGACCAGCGTTCGTTGACGACGGTACGGAACTGCGTCCACGCGGAGCGGTTCCCGCGCAGCGGCCGTCCGCGCAGGGCCTCGCTGAAGGTCTTGGCGCAGCGGGCGGCGGACTCGGTCTCGTCGCACAGGTCGAAGCCGGCCGCCCGCCACACCTCTTCGCGCATCTCGACGATCACCGTGGAGGCGTCCGCCGCGTAGGGGTAGGCGTGCAGCTGCACGACCCCGTGCTCGGTCTCGGCGATCTCGAAGCGGAAGGCCTCGAAGGCGAAGTCGGCGGCGAGCCAGATGTACCGGCAGCGCCCGGGCGTCACGGTCGGCCGGTAGTGCTCGGCGCCGGCCTCGCGGATGGTGCTGTGCACCCCGTCGGCCGCGACGACCAGGTCGTACGAGGCGGAGAGCGCCCGCGGGTCGGGGGCCTCCGAGCGGAACCGGAGCCGGACGCCCAGGCCCGCGCAGCGCTCGTGCAGGATCTCCAGCAGCCGGCGCCGGCCGATGGCGGCGAAGCCGTGGCCGCCGGAGGTCAGCAGCCGGCCGCGGTGCACGACGTCCACGTCGTCCCAGCGGACGAACTCCGCCCCGAGGGCGGTGTGGACGACGGTGTCCGCCCGTTCGATGCCGCCGAGGGTCTCGTCGGAGAGCACCACGCCGAAGCCGAAGGTGTCGTCGGGGGCGCCCCGTTCCCAGACCTCGACGGCGTGCCCCTGCCGGGCCAGCAGCGCGGCGGTGTACAGGCCGCCCGGTCCCCCGCCGACGACGGCCACCCGCATGGCTCCCGCAGACATCCGGCCCGCAGACATCGGACTACCTGCCCTTCCATTCCGGCGGTCGCTTCCCGGTGAATGCGGCGTGGAACTCGCGGTAGTCCTGGCCGTTCATCAGCAGGGCCTGGGTGGCGGCGTCCAGCTCCACGGAGGCGGCCAGCGGCATGTCGAGCTCGGCGGTGAGCAGGGCCTTGGTCTGCGCGTACGCGAGCACGGGCCCGGCGGCCAGGTGCGCGGCGAGCTCGGTGGCCCGGACGAGCGACTTGCCCTCCTCCGTGAGCTCGCTGAGCAGGCCGATCCGCTCGGCCTCGGCCGCGCGTACGGGCTCTCCGAGCATCAGCAGCCGGGTGGCGTGGCCGAGGCCGACGACCCGGGGCAGCAGGTAGGCGGCGCCCATGTCCCCGCCGGAGAGGCCGACGCGGGTGAAGAGGAAGGCGAAGCGGGCGGTGGGGTCGGCGATGCGGAAGTCGGCGGCGAGCGCGAGGACGGCTCCGGCCCCGGCGGCGACCCCGTGGACGGCGGCGATCACCGGGAAGGGGCATTCGCGGATGGCGCGCACGACCTGGCCGGTCATCCGGTTGAAGTCGAGGAGCTGGGCGGTGTCCATGGCGAGGGTGGCGCCGATGATCTCGTCCACGTCTCCGCCGGAGCAGAAGCCGCGGCCCTCGCCGCCGAGCACGAGGGCCCGTACGGAACGGTCGCGGGAGAGTTCGGCGAGCAGATCGCGCAGGTCGGCGTAGGCGCCGAAGGTGAGCGCGTTCAGCTTCTCGGGGCGGTCGAAGGTGACGGTGGCGACGCCGTCCTGCCGGGTCAGCCGGAGGTGGTGCCACCGTTCGGTCGCTGCTGTGGAACCGGTGAAGGGGCTCACACCATCGACGGTATCACCGGATCCTGACCGCCGTCACAGAACCGCAACAACTTCGCCCGACCGGACGCCACACCCGCCAATGGTCCAGACCTCTTGCCGCCCATGGTCCCTTGCGGTTCCGTCGGGGTGCCCTACAGGAAGGTATTTCGACTTCGTATCGTTGAATCCAGGATTTCCCGATACGGGCCCTACGTCACGACGCACCCTCAGCACCACGAGCACCCCCAGCACCACCACCCCCACCACCACGGAACGGACGGTCCTGCCTTGCCCGACGCCTCCGCCTGGCGGATCGCCCTGCCCCACACGGCGGCCGCCGTACCCATGGCCCGCGCCCTCGTCCGTACCGCGCTGGCCGAGATCGAAACGCCCGCCGACAGCGACACGGCGGAGCTGCTGACCGCGGAACTGGTCGCCAACGCCGTGGAGCACACCCCCGGCGACGCCCCGATCGAGCTGGTCGTGGAGCTCCTGGCGAACGGCTGCCAGGTCGAGGTCCACGACGGGGATCCGCAGCCGCCCGGCGACCTGACGGCGTGCCGGGACGACGCCCACCCCGACCCCTGGCAGGAGCACGGCCGCGGCCTGCTGCTGATCCGCGCCCTCAGCTCCGCCTGCGGACACCGCCCCACCGCGCACGGCAAGGCGGTGTGGTTCACCCTGCCCGCGCGCGCATGACTCCGCGCGCGCTCCGCGCGTATGACTATGCGACAGGTCGTGCCAGCGTCGCGACGAGCACGGCCTTGATGGTGTGCAGCCGGTTCTCCGCCTCGTCGAAGACGATGGAGTACTCCGACTCGAAGACCTCGTCCGCCACTTCGAGCGATTCCAGCCCGTGGCTCTCGTGGATCTCGCGGCCCACCTTGGTGCCGAGGTCGTGGAAGGCCGGCAGGCAGTGCATGAACTTCACGTCCGGGTTGCCGGTGGCCCGCAGCACGTCCATGGTGACGGCGTACGGGGACAGGGCCGCGATCCGCTCGTCCCAGACCTCCTTGGGCTCGCCCATCGACACCCAGATGTCCGTCACGACGAAGTCGGCCTGCGCGACGCCCTCCGCGATCTCCTCGGTCAGCGTGATCCGCGCACCGCTCTCCGCCGCGAGCCTGCGCGCCGCGGCCACCACCGGCTCGGCCGGCCAGTAGGCCCGGGGCGCGACGATGCGTACGTCCATGCCCAGCAGCGCGCCCGTCACCAGGTACGAGTTGCCCATGTTGAAGCGGGCGTCGCCGAGGTACGCGAAGGCGATCCGCTCCAGCGGCTTGGCGCTGTGCTCGGTCATGGTGAGGACGTCGGCCAGCATCTGGGTGGGGTGCCAGTCGTCGGTGAGGCCGTTGAAGACGGGTACGCCGGCGAAGGCGGCGAGCCCCTCCACGGTCTCCTGGCTGTCGCCGCGGTACTCGATCCCGTCGAACATCCGGCCGAGCACCCGGGCGGTGTCCTTGACCGACTCCTTGTGGCCCATCTGCGAGCCGGAGGGGTCGAGATAGGTGGTGTGCGCACCCTGGTCCGCGGCGGCGACCTCGAAGGCGCAGCGGGTGCGCGTCGAGGTCTTCTCGAAGATCAGGGCGATGTTCCTGCCCTGGAGCTGGCGCTGCTCGATCCCGGCCTTCTTGGCCGCCTTCAGGTCGGCGGCGAGCTCGATCAGGCCGCGGAACTCGGCGGCGGTGAAGTCGAGCTCCTTGAGGAAACTGCGGCCTGTGAGGTCGGTGGCCATGGGGTCGCTCCAGCGTCACGGTGACAGGGGATGATGGAAGTCTATACGATCCTCTGCATTGATATACGGAACGGTGACCGCCCCGCGCACCGGCCCCGCTCAGGCCACGGCGTCGCGCTCGACCGGACAGCTCATGCAGCGCGGCCCGCCGCGGCCCCGGCCCAGCTCGCTGCCCGGGATCTCGATGACCTCGATGCCCTCCTTGCGCAGGTGGGTGTTGGTCGTCACGTTCCGTTCGTACGCGACCACCACCCCCGGCTCCACGGCCAGCACGTTGCACCCGTCGTCCCACTGCTCGCGCTCCGCCGAGTGCACGTCCTGCGTCGCGGTGAGCACCCGGATCGAGTCCAGGCCGAGCGCCGCCGAGATCGCCCGGTGCATGTGCTCCGGCGGATGGTCGGTCACCTTCAGCTCGGAGGCCCCGTCGCCCGGCTCGATCGTGTAGGAGCGGAGCATGCCGAGCCCCGCGTACTGGGTGAAGGTGTCCCCGTCGACCATCGTCATCACGGTGTCCAGGTGCATGAAGGCCCGCCGCTTCGGCATGTCGAGGGCCACGATGCTGCTCGCCGACCCGGCGGCGAACAGGCCCCGCGCCAGCATCTCCACCGCCTGCGGGGTGGTCCGCTCGCTCATCCCGATCAGCACCGCGCCGTTGCCGATGACGAGCACGTCGCCGCCCTCGATGGTCGAGGGGTAGTCCACCTGCCCCTGCGACCAGTAGTGGAAGGCCCCGGAGGAGGTGAAGAGCGGGTGGTGCTTGTAGATCGCCTCGAAGTGGACGGTCTCGCGCTGCCGGGCCGGCCAGCGCATCGCGTTGATCGACACCCCGTCGTAGATCCAGGCGGAGGTGTCCCGGGTGAAGAGGTGGTTGGGCAGCGGCCCCAGCAGGAAGCCGTCCAGCTCCAGGGCGTGGAACCGCACCGACACCGGTTCGGCGTGCCGCTCCAGGTACTCGCGCTTGGTCATCCCGCCGACCAGCGCCTCCGCCAGCTCGGCCGAGGGCAGCCCGTCGAACACCGAACGCAGGTGGTCGGTGGCGAGCGGCCCGTACTCCTTCTCGTCGAAGACCCGGTCCAGTACGAGGTGTCTCGCCTCCGGGATGTCGAGCGCCTCGCAGAGCAGGTCGCCGAAGAGGTGGACCTCCACGCCCCGGTCGCGCAGCACGTCCGCGAAGCCGTCGTGCTCCTGGCGGGCCCGGCGCACCCACAGGACGTCGTCGAAGAGGAGCGCGTCCTTGTTGCTCGGTGTGAGCCGCTTCAGCTCCAGGTCGGGCCGGTGGAGGATGACGCGGCGGAGCCGCCCGGTCTCGGAGTCGACATGGAATCCCATGCCGTACACGTTCCCAGACCGGGCGGCTTTTTGACCTGGCGTCGGCTCAGTGGAGCGGGGCGAGGCCGAGAATCGCCGTCGGCGTGCCGACGACCTTCGGCAGGACCACACCCGCCGCGGGGAGGGTGACGTCCGGCAGACCGTAGTTGGCGGCGTTCGGCATCGTCAGCGGGGAGCCGAGGACCGCACCGGGGGTACCGGCGAGCATCGTCGTGGCGGGCGAGGTCAGGGAGCCCTCGCCGTCCGTCGCCGGCTCGCCCAGCAGGTTCGGCAGCGGCGAGGAGACGAGCGTGTTGCCGAGCTCGGTGCTCACCGGGACCGTCGGGAGCAGCGGGGTCGGGAGCATGTCCCCCTTGTGGAAGCGGGGCGCCTCGGGCGCTCCGACGACCGGCACCGGCACGCCGGTGGCCACGCGCGGGGTGTCCACGCCCAGCGTGGTCTTCACTGCGTCGAGGGGGACACCGACCGGCACCGCGTCGGCCACGGCCGGGGTGGCCGCGCCGGCCGCGGCCATACAGGTCATGAGCGCCGCAATGCTTCCGCGCGCGGTCATCTTCATAGGTGACGTTCCGTCCTTCCAGGGGTCGCGGACATTCCGCTGCCCTGGATGAACGATCCCGCCTGGTCGTTTCCCGGCGTTCTCGACGAAAGTTCCCCCATACGACCTAAAGAGCGGCCGCCCGGGGTCGGCGGCTTGACGCCCCGGGCGGCTCTCTTCGTACGCGGGTGGACCCTCAGAGCCGGGGGTCGACCGGCTCCGACTCCAGGGCGAGCACCGCGAAGACCGCCTCGTGGACCCGCCACAGCGGCTCCTCCGCGGCCAGCCGGTCCAGCGCCTCCAGTCCGAGCGCGTACTCGCGCAGGGCGAGGGAGCGCTTGTGCCCGAGGAAGCGCTGGCGCAGCCGCTCCAGGTGGTCCGGACGCGTGTACTCCGGGCCGTAGATGATCCGCAGGTACTCGCGCCCGCGCACCTTGACCCCGGGCTGGACCAGCCGGCCCTTGCCGTCCCGGGCGTACGCCTGGAGCGGCTTGACGACCATGCCCTCGCCGCCGGCGGCCGTCAGTTCCAGCCACCAGTCGGTCCCGGCCCGTACGGAGTCCTCGTCGGCGGGGTCCACGAGGATCCGGCCGGTGCGGCGCAGCAGCCCGGTGCCCGCCGCCTCGTCGGCCGCGACCAGTCGGTCCAGCCAGAACAGCTGCTCGTCGTGGGGTACGGCGGCCAGCGACCGCCCGGCCGCCGCCAGCAGCTGGAACGGCGCGAACCGTACGCCGTCCAGCCCGTCGGTGGTCCAGCAGTAGCGCCGGTACGCCTCGGTGAACGCGGCCGCGTCGGTGGCCCGGCCCTTCTGGCGTTCCAGCAGCTCGCCTGTGTCGATGCCCCGGGCTGCGGCCGCCTCCAGGGCGGCGATGGCATCCGGGAAGACGGCGCCGGAGGCCGCGCCCACTGCGGCGTACTGGTTGCGCAGCAGGCCGGTGGACTTCAGCGACCAGGGCAGCAGTTCCCCGTCGATCAGCAGCCAGTCCGTGCCGAGCTCCTCCCACAGCCCGGCGTCGGTGACCGCCGAGCGGAGCCGGGTCAGGACCTCCTCGGTGACCTCGGGGTCCTTGAAGAAGGGCCGCCCGGTGCGGGTGTAGACGGAGCCGGTGGGCCCGTCGACGCCGAACCGCTCGCGGGCCGCGTCGGCGTCCTTGCAGACCAGGACGGTGGCGCGGGAGCCCATGTGCTTCTCCTCGCACACGACCTGGGCGATGCCGTCCTTGCGGTACTGGGCGAAGGCCTCGGCCGGGTGCTCCAGGTAGCCCTCATCAGCGGCTCCGCCGCGGGCGTCCTCGGTGGAGGTGGCGGTCGGCGCCATGGTCGGCGGCAGGTAAGGAACCAGCCGCGGGTCCACCGCGAAGCGGCTCATGACCTCCAGGGCGGCGGCCGCGTTCTCCTCGCGGACGTTGACGTTGCCCAGGTGCCGGGTCTCGACGATCCGGCGCCCGTGCACGTCGGCCAGGTCGAGCGGGCGTCCATCGTGACCGCCCGGCGCCTCGGCGGCGAGCGGGCGCGTGGGCTCGTACCAGACCTTCTCGGCCGGTACGTCGACCAGTTCACGCTCGGGCCAGCGCAGGGCGGTCATCTTCCCGCCGAAGACGGCTCCGGTGTCCAGGCAGATGGTGTTGTTGATCCACGCGGTGTTCGGCACCGGGGTGTGGCCGTAGACCACGACGGCCTTGCCGCGGTAGTCCTCGGCCCACGGGTAGCGCACGGGCAGGCCGAACTCGTCCGTCTCGCCGGTGGTGTCCCCGTACAGGGCGTGCGAGCGGACCCGGCCGGAGGTGCGGCCGTGGTACTTCTCGGGCAGGCCGGCGTGGCAGACCACCAGCTTGCCGCCGTCGAGCACGTAGTGGCTGACGAGCCCGCGGATGAACTCCCGTACCTCCCGGACGAACTCCTCCGGCTCGCCTTCCAGCTGCTCGATGGTCTCGGCGAGGCCGTGGGTCCGCTGGACCTTGGAGCCCTTGAGGTAACGGCCGAGCTTGTTCTCGTGGTTCCCGGGCACGCACAGGGCGTTGCCGGACTTCACCATGCCCATGACGCGGCGCAGGACGCCCGGGCTGTCGGGGCCGCGGTCGACGAGGTCGCCGACGAAGACGGCGGTGCGGCCGTCGGGGTGGACGCCGTCCTCGTAGCCGAGCTTGGCGAGCAGGGCCTCCAGTTCGGAGGAGCAGCCGTGGATGTCACCGACGATGTCGAAGGGGCCGGTGAGGTGGGTGAGGTCGTTGAAGCGCTTCTCCAGGACCACCTCGGCGCGCTCTGCCTCCTCGACGGAGCGCAGCACGTGCACCTTGCGGAAGCCCTCGCGCTCCAGCCCGCGCAGGGAACGCCGCAGGTCGCGGCGGTGGCGCTGGATGACGGCACGCGGCAGTTTGGCCCGGTCGGGGCGGGCCGCGTTGCGCTCGGCGCAGACCTCTTCGGGCATGTCGAGCACGATGGCGATGGGCAGGACGTCGTGCTCGCGGGCGAGCTGGATCAGGCCCCGGCGGGCGTCGGCCTGGACGCTGGTCGCGTCGACGACGGTGAGCCGGCCCGCGGCCAGTCTCTTGCCGGCGATGAAGTGCAGCACTTCGAAGGCGTCCCGGCTGACGCTCTGGTCGTTCTCGTCGTCGGAGACGAGGCCTCGGCAGTAGTCGGAGGAGAGGACCTCGGTCGCCTTGAAGTGCTTGCGGGCGAACGTGGACTTGCCGGATCCGGTGGCCCCGATCAGGACGACGAGGGACAGGTCGGTGACGGGAAGTACACGGTGCTTCTCGGTCTCGGTCGTGATCTCGGTCGTGATCTCGGCCGTGATCTCGGTCTCGGTCTCGGTCTTGGTCTCGCTGGTCATGCTGCCTCGCCCTCCTTCGGGGTGTCGGTGGTGCTCTCGGTCTGGATGAAGACGGCCATCTGGGTCGGCGGCCCCACCTCGGGGTCGTCGTCTCCCACGGCGACGAACTCGACGGCGTAGCCGTGCCGGTTCGCGACGCCGTCGGCCCAGGCGCGGAACTCCTCGCGGGTCCACTCGAAGCGGTGGTCGCCGTGGCGGACGTGCCCGGCGGGCAGGGTCTCCCAGCGGACGTTGTACTCGACGTTCGGGGTGGTGACGAGGACCGTACGGGGGCGGGCCGAACCGAACACCGCGTACTCCAGGGCGGGCAGCCGCTCCACGTCCAGGTGCTCGATGACCTCGCTGAGCACGGCCGCGTCGTAGCCGGCCAGCCGCTTGTCGGTGTAGGCGAGCGAACCCTGCAGGAGCGTGACGCGGGAGCTCTGCCGCTCTCCCATCCGCTCCAGGCGCAGCCGCTTGGCCGCCAGGTTCAGGGCCCGCATGGACACGTCCATGCCGACGATCTCGGTGAAGGACACCTCCTTGAGGAGGGCCTGCACCAACTGTCCCTGCCCGCAGCCGAGGTCGAGCACGCGTGCGGCGCCGGCGGCGCGCAGGGCGGCGAGGATGGCCTCGCGCCGCTGCACCGCGAGCGGCACGGGCCGCTCCTCGGTATCGCGGTCCTCGTCCACGGCGTTGTCCAGCTCCTCGACCTCGCTGCCGTCGGCCTCGGCGAGGCGGACCAGCTCCAGACGCTCCAGGGCGTCCTGGGTCAGCCGCTTGTGGCGGGCCAGGTAACGGGAGCTGATCAGCCCGTTCTCGGGGTGGGAGGCGAGCCAGCCGTCTCCGGCGCGCAGCAGCTTGTCGACCTCGTCGGGGGCGACCCAGTAGTGCTTGGCGTCGTCGAGGACGGGCAGCAGCACGTACAACTGTCGCAGTGCGTCGGCGAGCCGCAGCTCGCCCTCCAGCACCAGGCGCACGTACCGGGAGTCCCCCCACTCGGGGAACCGCTCGTCGAGCGGTACGGGCTCCACGTCCACGAGCGCCCAGCCCAGCGGGTCGAACAGCCGGTGTACGAGCTCCACCCCGCCGCGTGCGGGCAGCGCGGGAATCTCGACGCGCAGCGGACGCGCCTCCTCGGGCAGCTCCGGCCGTGCGACGCACTGACCCTTCAGCGCGCTGCGGAACACCCCGCTGAGCGCGACGGCGAGCAGGGAGGAAGCGGCATACGGCCGGTCGTTGACGTACTGGGCGAGCGCGGCATCGGGAGCCCCGCCCCGGCCCTTGCCCTGACCACGCCGCACGAGTGCGACGGGATCCACCTCCAGCATCAGGGCCGCCGTGCACCGCTCGGCCGAGGCCTCGGGGTAGAACACGTGGGCGGTGCCGTGGGAGGTGGAGAACGCCTGCGTCTTGTCGGGATGCTTGTGCAGCAGAAAGCCCAGGTCGGTCGCGGGTCGTTCAGGGGAGCCGGTGGTGGAGATCGTCAGGAACACACGACCGAGTATGGGTCGGGGCGGCCTTCCGGACCACCGCGTTTTCGCCGGTGCGGCGACGGACCGGCGGCCGGCGCCCGATGGGCGACAAAGGTGAACCTTCACGTTTTCCATACAAGAGCTGTCACACTTTGACACTCTGCTCTGGTTTGGACACCGAACACCGATGGTGTTCCCGTGCATCCTGGAGCTCCGTGTACCCTCCGCCTCACGCCCACACGCCCTGGCAGCCGATACGCCCCTGGTGGCAGCACCCGGCGTTGATCATCACCTCTCTCATCCTTCTCCCCCCGGCGGGGATCGCACTGGCCTGGATGAGCCGCTGGGACCAGAAGAAGAAGATCATCGCGACGGTCCTGTCGGGCCTCTGGTTCCTCGTGATCTTCCTGTCCCCGGATTCGTCGAAGAAGACGGGCGACGACGCCAAGTCCCCGACCGCCGCCACGGCGACGGCCACGCCCCAGTCCTCGGCTCCGGCGGCCGCGGCTCCGCCGCCGGCCCCCGCCGCCGTGATGCCCTCGGTCGTCGGCACTCCCTTCGCCGGGGCCGAGAAGGCCGTGGAGGCCCTGCTCGACACCGAGTTGACCGCCCTGAGCGCCTACGAGGACGTGACGCTGCCGGCCGACCACACGAAGTCGGTCGTGTGCTTCCAGGAGCCCGCGGCGGGCGCTCCGCTCGCGTCGAAGTCCGTCCCGGCGAGCGTCCACCTCGTCGCGGCCGGTACGAAGTGCCCGGCCGAGAAGGGCACGAACCTGCGCCCGAAGTCCACGCCCAAGCCCACCCCCACGCCCACCCCCAAGCCGACGGTGGACGAGGACGACTCGGGCAGCGGCGGCGGAGGCAGCGTCTCCTACCGCAATTGCAGTGCGGTGAAGGCCGCTGGCAAAGCCCCCATCCGCCGCGGCGACCCGGGCTATGGCCAGCACCTCGACCGCGACGGCGACGGCATCGCCTGCGAACGCTAGCGGGGTCAGCGGGGCCAGGCGGGGACCCGGGCATGGCGCCGATGGCCGGGTTGCAGTCTCCGACTGGAGTCGTTAGCCGAGGACGTCCGCGCCCAACTCCGCGATGCGGGCGGGGCCGATGCGGCAGCAGCCGCCGATGAGGCGGGCCCCGGCGCGGCGCCAGGCGCCGGTGGGCCAGGGCGCCTCGGTGGCGGGCGCGTGCCAGGTGCCGGCGGCGGAGTCCCAGACCGAGCCGTCGTTCGGGTAGGCCAGGAGCGGCTTGGCGGTGGTGGCGGCCGCGGCGTCGAGGGCGGGCAGGACCTCCTGTGGGTCGCAGCAGTTGACGCCGAGGGCGATGACCTGCGGGGACTGCGCGGCGAGGGCGAAGGCCTCGGCGAGCGGGGCGCCGGACCGGGTGCGGCCGCCGGCGACCGTGTAGCCGAGCCAGGCCTGCGCCCCCGTGCGGGCCAGGACGGTCAGCAGGGCCTCGGCCTCGTCCGGGTCGGGGATGGTCTCCAGGGCGAGCACGTCCGGGCCCGCGTCGAGCAGGGCCTCGATGCGGGGCTGGTGGAAGGCGACGAGCTCGCGCACGCTCAGCCCGTACCGGCCGCGGTACTCGGAACCGTCCGCGAGCACCGCCCCGTACGGGCCCACCGAGGCGGCCACCCAGACCTCGTGCCCGGCGGCCTCGGCGGCGCGGGCCGCCAGGTCGACGCTGCGGCGCAGCAGCGCGGAGGTCTCCGCGCGGTCGTGGCCGCGGGCGGCGAGGGCCTCGTACCCGACCTGGTAGCTCGCGGTGATCAGCACCTCGGCCCCGGCCCCTACGTACGCGGTGTGCGCGGCCAGTACCTGCTCCGGCCGCTCGATGAGCACCCGGCCCGACCAGAGGCCGCCGGACAGGTCGCAGCCCTGGGCGGTGAGCTGGTTGCTCAGCCCTCCGTCGAGAAGGACGACCCTGCGGCCCAGGGCTTCGGAGAGCGGGCCGGACGCGCGTGGCACCGGGGCTACCTCATTCCGCGTTCGAGCCCGGTGCTCCACGCGCACCCGGCCGGGCCAACCTGCTGGACACGCTACCGATTCAGGGGAGGCGTCGAAACGTCTCCCGCCCCGACCACCCCGGCCGAGTGAATCTTCGTCAACCGGATGTGTCCACCGTCGGCCCCGCCAGTGACCAGCCCGGACGGGGATCGTTTCTCGGACGGAGCCGGACCGCCCGGCCCGCGCGCCGGCGGCCCTTGCGTCGGTGCGTCCACCGCACCCTTCCGCCTCGGGAGGGCCAGGGCCGAGGAGGCCGCCATGTCCCACGAGTCCGTGCCGGAGCCGGATCGACACACCGGCGAGACCGCACAGACCGGACAGGCAGCGCACGACCGGGTACGCCAGGAGTCCGCGGTACCCGCCCAGGGCGGTGCGCCGAAGGGTCTGCTCCAGCAGATGGAAGAGCTGATGGCGGCACTGAACGCCGACCTCTCGCAGCTCGACGCCGAACTTCAGTCCTCCACGGAGCGCGCGCCGGCCGCCGGCTCCGAGAGCGAGCGCCCGTCCCACCGGTCGTACTGACCGTGCGGGTCCCGTCGCGCGCGGCGGGACCCGTGGACGCCCCGTCAGGCCACGCCCGAGGCTGATCCCCGCTCGCGGACCGCCATGCGCCGCAGCAGCGCCCGTACCCGGTCGCTCGACTCGTCAGCCGCGTCGATCGACTCTATGCACTGCCAGTACAAGGTCTCGTCGTCCGTCCCGCAGGCCACTCCGACCAGGGCTATGCCCACCTCGCCGAGCAGCGCCTGGAGCCCGAGCAGCGCCTGCCGGACATCCGACACCTCGCTCAACTGCGCCGCTCTCGGCGGGCGTTCGGGCGCTCTGCCCTCTCCGCGCAGGGCCGCCCTGTCGAGCACCCCGCACCCCCTGCTTCCCGCCTCCCCCAGCCCCCGCGCCTCCGATCTCAGCTCCTGCGGCCCGGTGACCGCCAGGTAGCCTCCGATGCCCTGAGCGAGCGCCTGGGCCTGCCAGGCCTCGCCCACGATGTCCCACGCAGCCCCGCTCTGTGCCAGCGCGTGCCGGCCGGCCGCGATGAGCCGTACCGCATCCATATGCCGTCCCCCGTCCGCACGACATCCCGCCGTCCTCACCACTACCCAGAGTGAGGGCAACTGGTCAGTAAAGCCAGGGGTATTCGGAAAATGTGGACAGAATCGTGATTGTGGATGAGCCCATCACTCCGAAGAGTGACGATTCGGTGTCGGAGGACCCGCCACGGGGAAGCGGAGCTCGTTCCTCTCGATCTTCGCGGCGAGCGCATCCAGCACGTCCACCCCCAGGACCTCACAGAACTGCAGCAGGTACGCGAGCACGTCGGCCACCTCATCGGCCACGCGGTGGGCGGATTCCGGTTTCTCCATGACCTTCGCGGACTGTTCCGGTGTCAGCCACTGGAAGATCTCGACCAGTTCGGCCGCCTCCACGCTCAGCGCCACCGCCAGGTTCTTGGGCGTGTGGTACGGCTCCCAGCCGCGCGCGGCCGCGAACTCCGCGAGCCGGCGCTGGAGCAGGGCCAGCCGTTGGTCGGGCCGCCGCTCGGCGGGCCCCTGCGTCTCGTTCATGCGGTCAGGTCTACCACCGTGACGCCGGGGAGGCGGCGGGCGGTGTCGGCCGTCGCCTCCCCGACCGCCGCCGCCAGCCGGATGTGCCCGCGGCCGCAGGAGAGCAGGGCCAGGCGCAGCAGCTCCGCGCTCTGGTGGCGGTCGAGGCCGCGGTCGAAGCCGTCGGCCAGGACGGTCAGCACCTGTCGCGCGGCGGGCAGTTCGGCGGCCGGGTCCATCGCGAGCACGCCCGGTCCGGTCAGCAGGACGAGTGCCAGCGCGAGGAAGCGCAGCTCGCCGGCGCCGAGGCGGGCCAGTTCGGTGGCGGGCCGGCCGGGGCCTCGGTCCAGTACGGCGGTGACGGGGGCACGGGGGTCGCCGTCGGCGGGAAGCCGTACGTCCAGCCCCGCGACGGTGCCCGCGCAGCCGGTCCGGGCCGCCTCGGTCAGCAGCGCGTGGCGGGTGCCGCACTCGTGGCGGGTCCGGCGCAGTACGTCGGCCAGGTTGGCGCAGTCCCGCAGCAGGCGGCCCTCCCCTGGCGGGACGGGGGCGCGCATCCCGTCGGGGCGGGGGTCGCAGGGGAACACCGAGCGCAGCGCCACCACCACTTGCTCGGCCGCGGCCAGCACCTGCCGCTGCCCGGCGGTGGATCCCGCGACGCGCAGCGGGAGCAGGGCGGTGCCGAGCCGGTCGTCGGGCAGCGGGGCCCTGGTCACCCCGACGGAGCCGCCGGTCAGCCAGGCGGCCTGCACCGAGCGGCGGCCGGGGTCGCGCAGGGCGGTGGCGAGCAGGATCTGCCCGCCCTGCGAGAGCCGTTCGCCGACGATCCGGAGCGTGGGCTCGGCCTGCACGGCGAGGTCGAGCCGGACCGGCCCGGCGGGGCCGTCGACCGTACAGCCGAGGCGGAAGCCGCGGCGGCGCTCCGCGTCGGGGACGGCCCGGTCGGGGATGCGGGCGCGCGCGTCGGGGAAGGCCTCCTCCAGCGTGGCCCCGGAACCCAGCGCGGCCAGGGCCTCGTAGGCGTCCAGGACCTGGGACTTCCCGCTGCCGCTGGGCCCGGCGAAGAGGGTGACGGGCCCGATCGGGAACACCGCGGCCCGGTGCGACCCGAAGGCGGAGAGCCGCACCTCGGTGATCACGGCCCGCGGATACCGCTGCGCGGGCCCGGCCGGATCGGCGACGCCGGCGCGGCGGACCCGCCCGGCTGCGGCCGAGGCCCCGCCGGGCCCGGCCTGCGCGGGGACCCCGGACTCGGCTTGGGCAGGGACCCCGGACCCGGCCTGAGCAGGGGCCCCTGACCCGGCCTGCACGGAGACCCCGGACTCGGCCTGCACGGGGACCCCGGACTCGGGCTGCACGGAGACGCCGGACTCGGGCTGCACGGAGACCCCGGCCCCGGCCTGGGCAGGGACCCCAGGCTCGGCCTGCACGGAGACCCCGCGCTCGGCCTGCACGGAGACCCCGGACCCGGCCTGCGCGGAGACCCCGGGCTCAGCAAATTCCACGGAGCCGCCGGCGCCGACCCGCGCTTGCGCGGCTCCCTCGGCCGCGGCCGGAAGTGCGCCCGGCGCAGCCGGGGCGGATGGGTCCGCCGGGGAAGGCGGCGCGGTCAGCCGGACCGCGGGCTGCGCTCCGGCCGGGCGCGGGAGGGCATCGGCTAACGCGGCGACAGGGGCGGGGCGGGGCGTTGCCGCAGGCAAGGTGGCGTCCATGCGGCGGACGGTACGGGCCGCCGGGCACCCCGTGGGCCCGGCGAACCGTTACCTCGCGCGGACCTTCCTACGATCGGGGGACGGCCGCGGCCGCGATCCCCTCGACCTCGGTGCCAACCGGCGCCAGCAGGAAGACGTTCCGGTCGACCCGGTGCATTCCGCTGCCCAGCCCGAAGACGACGCCGCTGCTGAAGTCCAGGATCCTCTTGGCCACTTCGCTGTCCGCGCCGGTGAGGTCGAGCAGCACCGGGATCTGCGCGATCAGGTACTCCGCCACCTCCCGGGCGTCCGCGAAGATCTGAACCCGGATCACCACGAAGCGCCGCTGCTCCGCCGCGGACGCCCCGGGCGCCGTGGGGACCGTGCGGTGATCGACCCGCGAGGGCCATTCGTTGCGGCTGCGCAGGGGGACCACCTGCGCGAGCCCCTCCCACTGTTCGTCGGTGACGTCGTACCTGCTCACCGGGCCGCCTCGGCCGTGCGCTTCTTGTGCATCCCCCCATCCTCTCGCGTTTCACCCGTTCAGCCCAACACCGACACGAGCCACCCCGGCTACTCAGACGGAGACGAATGAGTTAGGTTAGGCATACCTTACTTCCATGGATGATGGAGAGAGCCGATGCGCATGTCCGGCGCCCGTTCCGCCCCCACCGACGCCGAGCTGGTCCGCTCCGTCCTGGCCGCAGCCCACTCCATGACCGTGGTCACCGACGGGCTGCACAGCGAGGTCCGCCACCTCGACGGCGGCGACCCGATGGGCCGCCTCCACCTGCACCCCGCCGAACCCGGCGGCGACCACGAGCACCGGCCCGCGATCCGGCTGGAGTTCACCGACATCGCCCCCACCCCCGTACGGGACCGGGTGCGCGCCCGCGTCACCCTGCTGGGCCGGCTGCTCACCCCCTACTCCGACGAGTCCGCCGACTCCACCTGCATGGAGTTCGGCCGGGCCGTCCTGCAGACCGCGCGCGGAATCTCGTACATCGGCCTCGACGAGCTGGACGCCGCCGCCCCCGACCCGCTCGCCCCGTACGAGGCGGGCATGCTCACGCACCTCCTCGACGACCACGCCGACCTGGTCACCCTGCTGCTGCGCCTGGTCCGGCCCATGCCCACCGCCGCCGTCGCCCGCGCGCTGCCGGTGGCCATGGACCGGTACGGGATCACCCTGCGACTGGAGGAGCAGCGGGGCCACCGCGACGTGCGGCTGCCCTTCCCCTCCCCCCTCGACCACGTCGACCAGTCCGGCGCACAGATCCAGGCGCTCTTCAGCGCGGCGCGCCGGCGCTCGCACCGCAACACGCTGCCGGCCTGAGGGAGCGGAAGGCGAAGAAGAGGAATAGGCGCGCGGGGCCTCCCGTTGGGCTGATCATGAAGGCAATCACGTACGACGCTTACGGAACTCCCGGCTCCCTCACGCTCGTTGACGTACCGCAGCCCAAGGTGGGGCCGGGTGAGGTGCTGATCCGCGTCAAGGCGGCCGGCGTCAACCCGGTGGACTGGAAGCTCGCCGCCGGATACCTCGACCCGATCCTCGAAGTCCGCTACCCCGTGATACCCGGCTGGGACGTCGCCGGAGTCGTCGAGGCGATCGGCCCCGACACCTTCGACTACGCCGTCGGCGACGAGGTGTTCGGCTACGTCCGCAAGGAGTGGGTGGAGCTCGGCACCTACGCCGAACTGGTCAGCGCCCCGGTCCGCACGCTCGCGCGCAAGCCCCGCGAGCTGACCTTCGAGCAGGCCGCCGGCATTCCGCTGGCCGGCCTGACCGCCTACCAGTCCCTCACCCGCGTGGGCCTCAAGGCGGGCGAGACGGTCGTGATCCACTCCGCGGCCGGCGGCACCGGCTCCCTCGGCGTGCAGATCGCCGTCGCGCTCGGCCTGCGGGTCATCGGCACGGCCGGCGCGCACAACCACGACTACCTGCGCTCGCTCGGTGCCGAGCCCGTCCTGTACGGGGAGGGGCTGGCGGACCGGATCCGCGAGCTGGCACCCGAGGGCATCGACGCGGGGCTGGACTTCTACGGGGACGGCGCCGTCGACATCCTCCAGTCGCTGGTCAAGGAGCGCGGGCGGGTGGTCTCCATCGCCGACTACGAGGCCGCCGCCAAGGGTGCGCACCAGCTGTGGGTGCGCCCCGACACCGCCGACCTGACCTTCCTGGCCGAGCTGGCCGACGCCGGCAGACTCACGGTCAACGTGGAGCACGCGCTGCCGCTCGCCGAGGCCGCCAAGGCTTGGGAGTTGAGCGCCGCGGGCCGCACCCGCGGCAAGATCGTCCTGACGGTCTGACGCTCCGGTGGTCTGACGTCCGACGTTCGACGTCCGACGCTCTGCCGGTCTGCCGATCCGACGGCACGGCGAAGGGGCGGCCCGCCGGCGGGCCGCCCCTTCGCGCGCTCAGGAGGTGATGGGCTGCGCCGCCTGCCCCAGCGGCGGCCCGATCGCCCGAAGCGCCCCCGGCGTGCGCCCCTCGCCCCAGCCGATCTCCCGCCGGTAGCTGCCGAGCAGCCCCCGGCCGGCCAGCCCCGCCTCGTCCCGTACGGCGGGATCCTCGGGGACCGGCCGGGTCAGCGGGGACACGTACAGCGCGTCCACCGGGCAGTTGGCCTCGCAGAGGAAGCAGGTCTGGCAGTCCTCCTGCCGGGCGAGCAGCGGGATCCCCGCGGGCCCCCGCTCGAAGACGTCCGTCGGGCACACCTCGATGCACTTGTCGCAGGTGATGCAGCGATCCGCCGAGACCAGTTCGATCACGCCGCCGCCTCCGCTCTCGTCCACACCCGGTCCAGCCCGCCCACCGTGATCCGGTGGTGGAGCCCCGGGTCCTGCTCCGGGTGGTCCAGTCGCCTGGCCATGCCGCGGGATTCGGGCCGGGCGAGCGCGGCGGCGTACATCCACCGCGCGTGGGCCGTCATCGCCGCCGCCTGCCGGGCCTTGACCAGGTCGGCGCCCTCCCCGTGCAGGGAGCCGCGCAGTTCGTCCCAGGCGCCGTCGAGGGTGCGCAGGGAGTCGCCGAGCACGTCTCCGCGGCGCAGGTAGTTCTTGTCGTACGGGAGCACGTGCGCCTGTACGAGTTCCACGGCCTCCCGGTGTCCCCCGGCCGGGCCGGGAGCCCCCGTCGGGCGCAGGCCCGCTCCCCCGGCGCCGGTCACGGGGCGGTGGGCGGCCCGCCCGGAGCCGAGGGAGAGGGCGTGCGCGGCGGCGCCCCGGCCGGCCCAGCTGCCCGAGGAGATGGCCCAGGCCGCGTTGTGACTGCCGCCTCCGGTGAAACCCCCGCAGATATCCTCGCGGGTGGCCGCGTCCCCGGCGGCGTACAGGCCGGGCACCGCGGTGGCGCAGTCGTCGCCGGTGATCCGGATGCCGCCGGTGCCGCGGACCGTGCCCTCGGCCAGCAGGGTGACGGCGAAGCGCTCGGTGAAGGGGTCGATGCCGAGGCGGTCGAAGGTGAGGAAGAAGTTGGGCTGTGCCAGGCGCATCGCGGCCTGCGCGGTGGGGTCC
This sequence comes from Streptomyces sp. NBC_01351, assembly GCF_036237315.1. GTDB lineage: Bacteria > Actinomycetota > Actinomycetes > Streptomycetales > Streptomycetaceae > Streptomyces. Next base: position 2,087,705 of record NZ_CP108356.1, read on the forward strand.
GCCCGGTCCAGGCGGGCGTACACCTTGGCCCCGGTGAGCAGTTCGCGGGCGATGGCCGAGCGGCCGCCCTGGCTCGCGGCGCCCTCCAGGACCTCGCCGTCCTCCCGGTAGAAGGTGGCGAAGGAGTAGAAGGCGGTCTTCGTGACGGAGGTGCCCTCGGGGGCGATCCCGTAGGCGTTGGAGAACTCCATCCCCGACAGCTCCGCCCCCGCCTCGGCCGCGAAGAGCGCCCCGTCACCGGTGTTGGTGTTGGTGCCGAGCGCCCCGCTGAGGAAGGCGCAGCCCCCAGTGGCGAGGACCACGGCGCCGGCCCGGACCCGGTAGTGCTCGCGGGCCTGGCGCCGGTATCCGGCGGCGCCGGCGACGGCGCCGTCCGCGTCGGTGAGCAGCTCGGTGACCGGGCTGTGGTCCAGGACCCGGACCCCGGCCCGGCGGACCCGGATGCGCATCCGCCGCATGTACTCGGGCCCCTGGAGGCCGTTGCGCAGCGGTCGCCCGTCCGGGCCGGTGGGGAAGGGGTAACGCCCTTCCGTGGCCAGCTCGTTGATTGCTCCGTACGTCTCGTCGAGGACCCGGGTCATCCAGCGGCGGTCGGCGAGGTAGCCGCCGAGTCCCTCCCGGGAGGCCATGGCGGCCTCCCGGGCGGCGGGCTCGGGCGGGACGTACCAGACGCCGGTGCCGCCGGCGGCCGTGGAGCCGCTCGTACCGCAGTAGCCCTTGTCGGCGAGGACCACCGAGGCGCCGGCCCGGGCCGCCTTGAGGGCGGCCCAGGTGGCGGCCGGGCCGCCGCCGACGACGAGGACGTCGGTGACGTGCTCGTGCCCTGTCATACGGCCTCTCTCGCGTAGCGGTTGGCCGGGCGCGGCAGGCCGTAGTTCTCGCGGAGGGTGCGGCCGGTGTACTCGGTGCGGAAGAGGCCGCGGCGCTGGAGGATCGGCACGACCTGGTCGACGAAGTCGGTCAGGCCGGTCGGCAGCACGGGGGCCATGATGTTGAAGCCGTCGGCCGCCCCCTGCGTGAACCACTCCTCCAGCTGGTCCGCGATCTGCTCGGGGGTGCCGGCGAAGGTGCGGTGGCCGCGGCCGGCGCCGAGGCGGGCGATCAGCTCGCGCAGGGTGAGCCCGTCGCGGCGGGCGAGCTCGGCGACGAGGGTGAAGCGGCTCTTGTTGCCGTTGACGTCCCGCTCCTCGGGGAGGTCGGGCAGCGGGCCGTCGAGGGGCAGGCCGGTGAGGTCCACGTTCAGCATGCCGGAGAGCTGGGCGAGGCCGTACTCCGGGACCTGGAGGTCGGTGAGCTGCTGTTCGAGGGCCTTCGCCTCGGCCTCGGTGGAGCCGATGACGGGGGCGATGCCGGGCAGGACGAGCAGGTCGCTCTCGGCCCGGCCGTGGCGGGCGAGCCGCGACTTCAGGTCCTTGTAGAAGGTCTGGCCGTCGGCGAGGGTCTGCTGGGCGGTGAACACGGCCTCCGCGTACTGGGCGGCGAACTCCTTGCCTGCCTCGGAGGAGCCGGCCTGCACGAGCAGCGGGTAGCCCTGCGGGGAGCGCGGCACGTTGAGCGGTCCGGCGACCCCGAAGTACTCGCCGCGGTGGGCGGCGGGGTGGAGCTTGTCGGTGTCGGCGTAGATGCCGCGCTCCTTGTCGAGGACGATCGCGTCGTCCTCCCAGCTGTCCCAGAGCTTGGTGGCGACGTCGAGGAACTCGCGGGCGCGGTCGTAGCGCAGGCCGTGCTCCAGGTGCTCCTCCCGGTTGAAGTTGCGGGCCTCGTCGAGCGTGCCGGAGGTGACGATGTTCCAGCCGGCGCGGCCGCCGCTGATGTGGTCGAGGGAGGCGAACTTCCGGGCCAGGTTGTAGGGCTCGTTGAAGGTGGTGGAGACGGTGGCGATGAGCCCGATGTGCTCGGTGACGGCGGCGATCGCGGAGAGCAGGGTGAGCGGTTCGAAGCCGCCGAGGGCGTTGTGGCGGGCCTTGCCCCAGAGGGCGACCCCGTCGGCGAAGAAGATCGAGTCGAGCTTGCCGCGCTCGGCGGTGCGGGCCAGCTCCTGGAAGTAGCGCAGGTCGGTGGCGCGTTCGGGACTGCTGTCGGGGTGGCGCCAGGCGGCGTCGTGGTGCCCTGCGTTCATGAGGAACGCGTTGAGGTGCAGGGTGCGGGGTGTGGTCATGGCTGGTCCTGGGGTTTCGGCGGCGGGGCGGTGACTTGGGGGCGGTGACTTCGCGGGGAGCGTGTGACCGGCGGTGAGCGGTGGGCCGTGGCGGTGAGCGGCGGCGGTGAGCCGGCCGCGGACTCGGAGCGGGAGGCCGGGGCTGCGGGCCGCGCTGTCGACCGCCACCCGCGCCGGGAGGCGGGCGGCGTCAGGCGGGGACGCGCCAGAGGCTGAGCCGGCGTTCGATCGTGACCAGCAGCTGGTTGAAGGCCACGCCGATGGCGGAGATGGTGATGATGCCCGCGTACATCTGCGGGATGGCGAAGTTGAACTGCGAGGCGTTGATCAGGTAGCCGAGGCCCGCCTTGGCGCCGATCATCTCCGCGGCCACGAGGACCAGGATGGAGACGGCCCCGGCGAGCCGGATGCCGGTGAAGATGGCCGGTACGGAGGCCGGAAGGATCACCTTCTGGAAGAGCCTCGGGGTGGACAGGTCCATCGAGCGGGCCAGTCTGACGAGGGTGGGGTCGGCGTTGCCGACGGCGCTGATGGTGTTCAGCAGGATCGGCCACAGGCAGGCGTAGACGACGATGGACACCTTCGACGTCTCCCCGATGCCGAGCAGCAGGACGAAGACCGGCAGCAGGGCGAGGGCGGCGGTGTTGCGGAACACCTCCAGCAGCGGCCCGAGGAGCGCGGCGACGGGCCGGTACCAGCCGATGAGCAGGCCGAGCGGCACGGCGACGGCCACGGCGATCGCGAAGCCGCCGAAGGAGCGGGTGAGGCTGGCCGAGGTGTGCTGGGCGAGCTGGCCGTTGCCCAGCAGCTCCCACCAGGCCTGGCCGACCACGCTGACGGGCGGCAGGAAGGTGGCGTCGACCAAGCCGAGCCGGGGTGCGGTCTCCCATACGGCGAGCAGCGCGAGCAGCGCGGCCGACCGCAGTCCGACGGCCTTCAGCCCCCGCGCGATGGCCCTGCCGGGGTGGCGGGCGGTTCGGGACGCCGGTGACCCGGCCCCGGTACGGCCGGCCGCGGGGGCCTCCGCTGGGCCGGAGCCGCGTACCGCTCCTCCGGCCGGCGCCGGGCCCGTGGCCGTGGCCCCGTCTGCCTGGCCGACGGGCGGGGGGGCGGAGCCCCGTACGTCTCCCTCTGCGCGCGCCGGGCCCGCGGCCTCGACCGCGTGATCAGCGGGCTCGGGGTCGCGGCCGGCGGCCGGGGCCCCCCGCGATCCCGCCCCCTCGGGAGCCGGGGTCCGTACGACCTTCCCGGGCTCGGGCGGGCGCACCTCGCCCTCGGGCCCCGCCAGGACTTCGGCGGTGGTGGTGTCGGTGCTCATACGGTGGCCTCCTCCTTCTCCAGTTGCTGCGCGCGCGCCACCTCGTCGTGGAGCAGGGTCCATATCTCGTGGCGGTAGCGGGCGAACTCCGGGCTCGATCGCAGGTCCTCGCCCTGGAGTCCGGAGGTGCGGGCCTCGCCGAAGGTGATGGGGACGACTTCCTTGACGCGCCCCGGGCGGGAGGTCATGACGGCCACCTTCTGACCGAGGTAGACCGCCTCCTCGATGCCGTGCGTGATGAAGACGACCGTCTTCCCCGTCCGCTGCCAGATGCGGCGCAGCTCGTCCTGGAGGGACTCCCGGGTCTGCGCGTCGAGCGCGGCGAACGGCTCGTCCATCAGCAGCACGTCCGGGTCGTACGCCAGTGATCGGGCGATCGCGACGCGCTGGCGCATGCCTCCGGAGAGCTCGTGCGGGTGCCGGTCCTCGAATCCGGTGAGTCCGACCAGGTCCAGGAACTCCCGTGCCCGGTCAGGCCGTTGACGTCGCGGTACGCCCGTCGCCTCCAGTCCGAATTCGACGTTCCCGAGCGCCGTCCGCCAGGGCAGCAGGGCGTACTGCTGGAAGACGATGCCCCGGTCCAGTCCCGGCCCGGTCACCGGCTTGCCGTCGAGCAGGATCCGGCCGGACGTCGGCCGGGAAAGACCCCCGAGGAGGTCCAGCAGCGTGGACTTGCCGCAGCCGCTGGGGCCCACGACGACCACGAACTCCCCCGCCTCGATCTCCAGGTCGATGCTGTCGAGGGCGGTGAACTCCTCTTTGTTCTTCCTCCCCTTGGCCGGGAAGGTCTTGGTCACCGCCTCGAACACGATCTTCGCCATGGCGGGTCAGCCCTTCCCGTAGCCGTTGAACTCGTTGGTGTAGAGGTCGGAGGGCTTCAGCTGCCCCTTCTTGATCTCGCCGCGTTCGCCGAGCCAGTCCAGCCAGAGCTGGAACTCCTTGTCGGCGATCCGGCCGCCCGTCTCGGCGACGCCGTAGGAGCGCCAGTACTGGAGGGTGGCGGCGTCCTCGTTGCGGCCGCGCTTCTTGACGATCTCCGTCATCCGCGCGACGACCTCGTCGCGCGGGGTGGTGCGGGAGTATTCGATTGCCTTGGCGACACCGGTGGTGAACGTCCGTACCGTGTCCGGGTTCTGCTTGATGAAGCGCTCGGTCATGATGTAGGTGCCCGCGCTGAACGAGCCGAGCAGGTCGGTGTCGCTGAACAGCGGGCGGATGCCGCCGGTGGCGAGGGCCTTGTCGCGCAGGACGCCGCTGAGCACGCCGACCTCGATCTGCTTCTGGCGCAGCGCCTGTTCGGTGTTGACGGGCGGCACGACGAGGGGTTCGACCTTGGCCGCGTCCGCCTTGGAGAGGCCGCCGCGGCTCAGGTAGATGTCGAGGATGGCCTGGTAGTGCGCGCCCAGGGTGTTCATGCCGACCTTCTTGCCGATGAGGTCGCGGGCGGAGCGGATCGGGCTGTCCTCCAGGACGTAGTAGCCGCCGTAGGAGTACTGGTCGGAGCCGTAGGAGGAGATGACGGCCTTGATCGGTGCGTTGCCGGAGGCGAGCTTGATGACCGCGCCGTTGAAGGCGCTGCCGAAGTGGGTCTGGCCGGTGGCGGCGGACTGGATGTCCTGCGGGCCGCTGATGGTGTTGCCGACCCATTCGAGCTTGACGTCCTCGAAGTAGCCCAGGTCCGCGGCGAGTTCGGGAAGGGAGACGTGCCCGACGGCTCCCTGGTACTTCAGGGTCTTGATCTGCGATCCGGATCCGGAGCCCGAGCCGCCGCCGTTGGCGGTGGCCGTGCCGCAGCTCACCGCGGCCGCCGAGATGCCGAGCAGGGTGAGGAACTGGCGACGGGAGGTGGTGGTCGAGGTGAAGGCTGCGGCCATGACGGTTCCTTGTCGGTACGGGGTTACGGGGTGGTGGTGAGCGCGGCGACGGGGGCCGAGCGCAGGGCGTCGGCGAACTCGTCGACGGCCTGGTAGAGGTCCAGCTCCGCCTCGGGCCGCAGCCGGTCGGGGCCGCTGCCGCGCTCGACGGAGGAGTCGAGGACGAACCGGCCGGCGGTGACGTGCCGGGCGCCGAGGGCGGAGAGCACGGGCCGCAGGGCGTAGTCGATGGTCAGGACGTGGGCGAGGCTGCCGCCGGTGGCCAGCGGCAGGATCGTTTTGCCGGCCAGCCCGTCCTGCGGGAGCAGGTCGAGGAAGGCCTTGAGCAGGCCGGTGTACGAGGCCTTGTAGACCGGGGTCGCGATGACCAGGCCGTCGGCCTCGGCAACGGCTTCGAGCGCCCGGCGGATCTCCGGCTCGCCGCGACGGGCGGCGAGCAGGTCGGCGGCGGGCAGGTCGCGTACGGAGAGGTGCGCGGTCTCGTGTCCGGAGTGCGCCAGGCGGCGCAGCACGTGGTTGGAGACGACGGCGGTACGGGAGTGGGCGGAGGGGCTGCCGGTGATGGCGAGCAGGCTGGGCACGAAAGCTCCTTGCGGGACGGTCAGGCGGCGGTCGAGGCGCCGGAGGCGATGCCGAAGCCGGGGTCCGGGACGGTCTCGGGGCTGATCAGGCGGGACGGCACCCCGTCGGGCCCGACCGGAACGTCCCCGTCGACCGTCACGCGGCGCAGGGTGCGCTCGTGGTCGTCGGAGTCGTCCACGCCGTAGTGCTGGGTGGCGCGGTTGTCCCAGATCGCGACGTCACCGGCCCGCCACTGCCAGCGCACCGTGTTTTCGGGGCTCTCGATGTGGGACTGGAAGAGGTCCAGCAGGGCGCGTGAGTCACGGCCGCCCAGCCCGTCGATGCGCTGGACGAAGTTGCCGAGCAGCAGGGTGCGTTCGCCGGTCTCGGGGTGGACACGGACCACCGGGTGCTCGGTGAGGAACTTGGTGGAGGTGAACACCTCGCGGTACTGCGCCAGGGCCTCGGGCAGCGCGTCGGGCTTGAGGGCCGCGTAGTCGTACTCGTTGGAGTGAAGGGCGCGCAGGCTGTCGGCGAGCACCCGGAGGGGCTCGGGAAGGCCGGCGTAGGCGGTAGCCGTGTTGGCCCAGAGGGTGTTGCCGCCGTACGGGGGCACGGTGACGGCGCGGAGGATGGAGAAGGCGGGGTAGGCGGGGACGAAGGTGACGTCGGTGTGCCACTGGTTGGCGCGGGCGCCGTGGTGGGAGTCGATGCCGAGGGCGTAACGCCCGTCCGCGGAGGGGACGGTGGGGTGTGCGACGGGCGCGCCGAGCAGTTGGGCGAAGGCCTCGTGGCCGGCCTCGTCGAGGTGGTCCTGATCGCGGAAGAAGACGACCTTGTGGGCGAGCAGCGCGGCCCGGACCTCGGCGACGGTCTCCGCGGGGAGGTCGCCGCCGAGGCGGACGCCGCCGATCTCGGCGCCGATGCGGCCGCCGATCCTGGTGACGGTGGTGTGGGTGGTGGCAGTGGTCATGGGTGCTCCCCGGGGAGGGCTGCGGTATTTATTTCCGCAGCGGAAGAAATAGGGCCACGGGTGATACGGCCTGCTGCGCGGTGCGGGGGAAGGCGGTACGGAACGGGGCTCGGGCCCCGGAGCCGCTCGGTTCAGCGGGATGCTGCGGCGTCACGCGACTGCGGGCGCACCGGGGCGGCGGGCCGACGGGCGGCTGCGGGCTCGGCGGCCCGTCAGGCGGCCGGGATCAGGCCGGACAGCGGCCCGGACACGCGCCCGGCGCGGTACAGGGGCCGGGGGTGTGGAGCCGCGGGACGAGGAGTTCGTTCGCGGACATGTCCCGGAGCGTGTCAGCACCCCCACCCCCGGTCAACCCCCGACGAGACCCGCCCCTGCGGCCCCGCCGCACCCCGGCACACCCGGGCTGACCTGGACTTTCCCGGTTCCCGCTGCTGCCTGCGGCGGCCGAAAAGCGTGGCCGGATTTCACGGTCCCGCAACGCCACCGCCACGCGCCCGGCCCCCCGCTGCACGGAGCCACTCCCCGCCCCGCCCTTCCTTCGTTCCCCGAGCGCCGCCCGGGCCCGCGCCTCAATCGCCGGCGCGGCTCAAAGATCCGGGGCTCCGCCCCGTACTCTCCCCCCAGACTCCGTCCGGGGGGACCCCCACTCCTCAAACGCCGGAGGGGCTGGATTTCACGCGCCCAGGACGGGGACGGGGTGGGGTGTTGTCCGGGACGTAAAACGTGATGTGTGGCGCGGCACCCACCCGTCACCATCAAAGACCCGCCCAGGCGCCATAAATCATGAGTCCCGGACAACACCCCACCCCGGCACCGGCCCCCACACGCTGCCCCCGCGCCCGGTCACCACCCCACCCGCCAAGCCCCCGGCACGGGAACCGGCATGATCGGGGGACGCCCCCACCCCCAAGGAGCCCCCGTGACCCCCATGGCCGGCGACAGCCGGGCCGCCGCGAATGCCGCCACCGTGCTGCGCACGGTCCTCGCGCACGGCCCCGTCGCGCGCAGCGCCATCGCCCCGCTGTGCGGGCTCAGCCCCGCCGCCGTGTCCCGGCAGGCCACCGGCCTGCTCCGCAGCGGGCTGCTGCGCGAGCTCCCCGGGCCGGCGGCCTCCGGCGCGGGACGGCCGCGGATCCCGCTCGACCTGCACACCGGCCCCGTCGGCGGACCCGTCGCCGCCGGGCTGCACATCGGCGTGCCCGCCGCCACCTTCAGCCTCGTCGACCTCCGCGGCACACTCCTCGCCCGCCGCACCTCACCCCACCACGCCCCCGGCCCCGGCCCCGGCCCCGCCGGCATCGGCGACATCGCCGACCGACTCGCCGCCTTCCTCCGCGAGTTCGACACCGGCCGCCCCCTCCTCGGCGTCGGCGTCGCCCTCGGCGGCTGGGTCCGCCCCGGCGACGGGACCGTCGTCCGCCACGACGCGCTCGGCTGGCGGGACCGCCCCCTCGGCGCCGAGCTCGCCGAGCGGCTCCGTCTGCCCGTCTCCGTCGACAACCACGCCCGCGCCGTCGCCCACGCCGAGATCCTCTTCGGCCGGCCCGAGGCCCGCCGCAGCCTCGTCCACCTCTTCATCGGCAATGTCGTCGACGCCGCGTTCGGCATCGAGGGCACCGTCCACCAGGGCCCGGGCGCGGCAGCCGGTGACGTGGCCCACCTCCCGGTGCCCGGGTCCCGGAAGACCTGCCCCTGCGGACGCACCGGCTGCCTCCAGGCCACCGCCTCCGACTCCGTGCTCGGCGCCGAAGCCGTCCGTCGCGGCATCGTCCCGGAGCCGTCCGTCAACCTGCTGGTGGACGCGGCGGCGACCGGCGACCCCCGCGCGGACCGGCTGCTGCGTGAGCGGGCCCGCGCCGTCGGCGGAGCGGCGGCCGTCCTCCTGGACGTCTTCAACCCGGCCGTCATGGTGGTCACCGAACTGTCGAGCGTGCTGCACGACGGCTACCTGGAGGAGATTCGCGACGCCGCGGCCGCGATCTCGCGGACCGGGAGCGCCCCCGGCCGCATCGTGAGCCCGCACGCGGGGCCCGCCGTACTCCCAGGGGCGGCGGCGACCGTCCTGCTCGGGCCGCTCTTTCGTGACCCCTCCCATCTCAATTGAGAGGGGGAGATCACACCCTGTTGTTATTGGTCGTTCACAGACGCCCCCCTAGCATTCGAGCCATGACGGTCCTGCCTGACGACGGGCTCTCCTTGGCCGCCGAGTTCCCTGACGCGACGCATGAGCAGTGGCAGCGCCTGGTAGAAGGCGTGCTGCGCAAGTCGGGCAAGGAAGTATCCGGCGAGGCCGCAGAAGATGCGTTGTCCACGAAGCTCCAGGACGGGCTCACCACCCGCCCGCTGTACACAGCGCCCGAACCCGGAGCCACGGGCGCCACCGGCGCCGACGGGTTCCCCGGGTTCGCCCCCTTCGTCCGCGGAGGTACGGCCGAGGGGAACGCCGCGAGCGGCTGGGACGTGCGCCAGCGCCACCTCGGCACCGATCCGGTACGGGTCAACGAGGCGGTCCTCGCCGACCTGGAGAACGGGGTCACCTCCCTCTGGCTGACCGTCGGCCAGGGCGGCATCCCGGTGGACGGCCTCGCCCGCGCCCTGGACGGGGTCTACCTGGACCTCGCGCCGGTCTCCCTGGACCCCGGAGCCGAGTTCGCCGACGCGGCACGGGCGTTCCTCGCCCTGTGCGCCGAGCGCGGGATCAAGCCCGAGGACGTCCGGGCCAGCCTCGGCGCCGACCCCCTGGGCCACGAGGCCCGTACCGGCGAGGCGCTCGACGTCTCCGCCGTCGTCGAGCCGGCCAAGGCCGCAGCCGGCTACCCCCACGTCCGCGCCCTGACCGTGGACGCCCTGCCCTACCACGAGGCCGGTGCCAGCGCCGCCGAAGAGCTCGGCCTCTCCCTCGCCACCGGCGTCGCCTACCTGCGCGCCCTCACCGACGGCGGGCTCAGCGTCGAAGCGGCCCTCGGGCAGCTGGAGTTCCGCTACGCCGCCACCGCCGACCAGTTCCTCACCATCTGCAAGCTCCGCGCGGCCCGCCGCCTGTGGGCCCGTGTCGCCGAGGCCTCGGGGGCCCCGGCCGCGGGCGCGCAGCGCCAGCACGTGGTGACCTCGCCGGTGATGATGACCCGCCGCGACCCGTGGGTGAACATGCTCCGCACCACCGTGGCCTGCATGGCCGCGGGCGTGGGCGGGGCGGACTCGGTCACCGTGCTCCCCTTCGACCACGAGCTGGGCCTGCCCGACGCCTTCGCGCGCCGCATCGCCCGCAACACCTCCACCATCCTCCTGGAGGAATCGCACCTGGCCCGGGTCATCGACCCGGCCGGCGGCTCGTACTACGTGGAACGCCTCACCGACGAACTCGCCCACGCGGCCTGGTCGTTCTTCCAGACCGTCGAGAAGGCCGGCGGCCAGGCCGCCGCCCTGCGCTCCGGCCTCGTCGCCGACCGCATCGCCGCCACCTGGGCCGAACGTTCCAAGCAGCTGGCCAAGCGCCGCGAACCGATCACCGGGGTCAGCGAGTTCCCGCTGCTCTCCGAGAAGCCCGTCGTACGCGAGCCCGCGCCCGCCGGACCCACCGGCGGGCTGCCCCGCGTACGGCGCGACGAGACCTACGAGGCCCTGCGCGCCCGCAGCGACGCACACCTGGCCGCGACCGGCGCCCGGCCGAGGATCTTCCTCGCCGCGCTCGGCCCGGCGGCCGCGCACACCGCCCGCGCCACCTTCGCCTCGAACCTGTTCCAGGCGGGCGGCGTCGAGCCGGTGCACGACCCGGTGTCCGTCGACCCGGCCACCGCCGCCGAGGCGTACGCCGCGAGCGGCGCGGACGGCATCGCCGTGCTCTGCTCCAGCGACGCGCTGTACGAGGAGCAGGCCGAGGCGGTGGCCGCGGCCCTGCGCTCGGCGGGCGCCACGACCGTGTACCTCGCGGGCAGGCCCGGTACCGCCGAGTCGGCCGTGGACGCGTACGTCTTCGCCGGCTGCGACGCGGTCGCCGTGCTGTCCTCCGTACTCGACCGAATGGGAGTCGCGGAATGAGCGGCATGAGCGGCACCGGAATCCCCGATTTCTCCGAGCTCGCGCTCGGCGGCCACGCCACCGCCGCCTCCGAGGACCAGTGGCGCGCCGCGGTCAAGGAGTCCACCGGCCAGGCCCCCGGCGACCTGCTGTGGGAGACCCCCGAGGGCATCGGCGTCAAGCCGCTGTACACCGGGCGGGACCTGGAGGGCCTGGACTTCCTGCACACGTACCCGGGCGTGGCCCCGTACCTGCGCGGCCCGTACCCGACGATGTACGTCAACCAGCCCTGGACGATCCGGCAGTACGCCGGCTTCTCCACGGCCGAGGAGTCGAACGCCTTCTATCGCCGCAACCTGGCCTCCGGCCAGAAGGGCCTCTCCGTCGCCTTCGACCTGCCCACGCACCGCGGCTACGACAGCGACCACCCGCGCGTCACCGGTGACGTCGGCATGGCGGGCGTGGCGATCGACTCGATCTACGACATGCGGCAGCTGTTCGACGGGATCCCCCTCGACAAGATGTCCGTGTCGATGACGATGAACGGCGCGGTCCTGCCCGTCCTCGCGCTCTACATCGTGGCGGCCGAGGAACAGGGCGTCTCGCCGGACAAGCTCGCGGGGACCATCCAGAACGACATCCTCAAAGAGTTCATGGTCCGCAACACCTACATCTACCCGCCCAAGCCCTCGATGCGGATCATCTCCGACATCTTCTCGTTCACCTCGCAGAAGATGCCCCGGTACAACTCGATCTCCATCTCCGGCTACCACATCCAGGAGGCCGGGGCCACGGCCGACCTGGAGCTGGCCTACACCCTCGCCGACGGCGTGGAGTACCTGCGGGCCGGTCTGGGCGCCGGGATGGACGTGGACGCGTTCGCGCCCCGCCTGTCGTTCTTCTGGGCGATCGGCATGAACTTCTTCATGGAGGTCGCGAAGCTGCGCGCCGCCCGCCTGCTGTGGGCGCGCCTGGTCAAGCAGTTCGACCCGAAGAACGCCAAGTCCCTTTCGCTGCGCACCCATTCGCAGACATCGGGCTGGTCCCTGACCGCGCAGGACGTCTTCAACAACGTCACGCGTACGTGCATCGAGGCGATGGCGGCGACCCAGGGCCACACCCAGTCGCTGCACACCAACGCCCTCGACGAGGCCCTCGCGCTGCCCACCGACTTCTCGGCCCGCATCGCCCGCAACACCCAGCTGCTCCTCCAGCAGGAGTCGGGCACCTGCCGGTCCATCGACCCCTGGGGCGGCAGCGCCTACGTCGAGAAGCTCACCTACGACCTCGCACGCCGCGCCTGGCAGCACATCCAGGAGGTCGAGGCGGCCGGCGGCATGGCGCAGGCCATCGACGCGGGCATCCCGAAGCTCCGCGTCGAGGAGGCCGCGGCGC